>JAHENZ010000246.1 GCA_018609755.1 Salinivenus sp.
CTTCGCTTTCGAACGAGCCGCTACGTCCGAACTCTCCGGTCTGTACAGCCCCCATACGCCCACACCCTCACACCGAGCCCGATCGAGGGAGCTTGAACGGTGCGCGTGGACAGGCTCCCCCCTTGCCTCTACACTGACTGCTCCCATTCGCCTCTTCCCAGATCGTGACGCTACTCGACTGGCTCTTCGTCGTCGGCTACCTTGTGTTCTCCTTCGGCATCGCGCTCTACTACTACCAGCGCGCGGGCCAGGATACGTCGGAGTTTTTCCTGTCGGGCCGCGCCATGCCCTGGTGGCTGGCCGGTACCAGCATGGTGGCCACCACCTTCGCGGTCGACACCCCCCTCCTCGTCACCGAAATCGTGGCACAGGACGGCATCGCGGGCAACTGGCTCTGGTGGAACGCCGCGTTCGGCAGCATGCTCACCGTCTTCTTCTTTGCCCGCCTCTGGCGCCGCAGCGGGGTCATGACCGACGTCGAGTTCGTCGAGTTTCGCTACAGCGGCAAAGTGGCGGCGTGGCTCCGCGGTCTGAAGGCCATTTTCTTCGGCCTGCTGATGAATATCCTCATCATCGGGTGGGTGTCGCTGGCGATGGAGACCGTGATCGACCGCCTCTTTCCGGACCTCACGCTCTTCGGAGCGGCGTCGTTCTCGATTCTCGGACAAGAGGTTAGCGCAGCCCTCGTGGTAGTGGCGGGCCTCATCCTCATGGTGTCCGCGTACGCCCTGCTGTCCGGACTTTGGGGCGTGATGGTAACGGACGTCTTCCAGTTCGTCGTGGCGATGGGTGGCACGATTGCGCTCGCGTTCTTCGTGCTGGACATGCCGGAGATCGGCGGCATCCAGGGGCTGCACGATCAGCTGCCCGACCAAACGTTCAATCTCCTTCCCACCATCGGACAGGCGGCGGAAGGGGCGGCCACGTTCTCACTGTCGGCCCTCGCGTTTGCCGCCTACGCCGGCGTGCAGTGGTGGTCGAGCTGGTACCCCGGTGCCGAGCCGGGGGGCGGCGGCTACATCGCCCAGCGCATGATGAGCGCAAAGGACGAGCCCAACGCCCTCTTCGCGACGCTCTGGTACACCATCGCCCACTTTTGCCTGCGCCCGTGGCCGTGGATCATCGTGGCGTTAGCGGCGCTGGTCCTCTACCCCGACCTTGACGAGCCCCGGGCCGGCTTCGTCCTCGTGATGAAGGACGTGCTTCCCGCCGGCATGCTGGGCCTGCTCTTTGCCGCCTTCTTGGCCGCCTTCATGAGCACCGTGTCCACCCAGCTCAACTGGGGCGTCTCGTACCTCGTGAACGACTTCTGGCGCCGGTTCATTCAGCCGGACGCCGACGAGACGCACTACGTCCTCGTCTCCCGCACACTCACGTTCGGGGTGGCGCTGCTGAGCCTCATCGTCACGCTATTCCTCGACACCATTGCCGAAGCGTGGGGCCTCCTGCTCTCGTCCTCCGCGGGTCTCGGGCTCGTCCTCATCCTGCGATGGTACTGGTGGCGCGTGAACGCGTGGAGCGAGATGGTGGCCACCATCGCCCCGATCGCCCTCACCGTCATAGCGCTCGTGCTGAACGCCTTCGGCGTGCAGGTGCCGGGCCTGCAGGCCGAGTTTCCGATCAACCTGTACTCCGTCGTCGGCTTTACGACCGTCCTCTGGCTCGCGGCCACCTACCTCACCCGCCCGACCGACGAAGAGACCCTCGACACGTTCTACCGCAAGGTCCACCCGGGCGGGCCGGGCTGGACACCGGTTGCGGAACGGCATCCCGACGTAGAAGCCGACCGCGGCCTCGGCCGCCTCGCACTCGACTGGGGGGTGGGCGTCGTTCTCGTCTACAGCACGCTCTTCGGCACCGGCTATCTCATCCTGGGATGGACCGTGTGGGGGCTCGCCTGCGTAACGGTGGCCGCTCTCGCCGCCGCTTTCCTCTGGCGCGACCTGCAACGGGACGATGTGACGCTCTTCGGAGCTGTGGAAGCAACGGAGAACTGAGTCGTCGCTCCCTGCCTGTGTTTGGGGGGGATACAGGAAGCGTGATTCGTGACGCACCGGGGGACCGCCAATCACCCGTCACGGATCACGCTTCACGCCGCTTCGCCCCTCGGACCACTCGAAGCAATCTACTTATTGCACTCTCACCGAACGACATCGTCCATGCTCGCCCTGCGCTTCCGCTCTGCCCTTTGTCAGAGCGCTCTTCTCCTCGTCGCCACGGTCCTCCTCGGCTGCACCAGCAGTGAATCCTCGACCGCCCCAACGCCCAATCCGGGGCCGGTAACGGCCGACACCACGGCTCCTGCCCCCGCCGATACGACGGAGGCCCCGTCCGACACGACGGAGGCATCGCCCTCCTCGGCGAGCTGGGCTGAACAGCAGATGGCCGAGATGACGCTGGACGAGAAGATCGCCCAGCTCTTCATTATTCGGTTGGATGGATACTTCCAGAATGCAAATTCGTCCTCCTATCGGGAATCGGTGGCGCTGATCGAAGAGTTTGGCGCGGGGGGTATGATGTTCGGGCCGGGCACGCCGATGACGCAGATCACGATGATCAACGACCTGCAGCGAAAAGCAGAGCGGCCCCTTTTCGTCTCGCAAGACACCGAGTGGGGCGTGGGCATGCGGATCGACGAGGCCACGACCTTTCCGCCCGCGATGGCGCTCGGGGCGGCGCGCGACGCCTCCCTCGCCTACCGCGTGGGCCACGTCACGGCGCAGGAGGCCCGCGCGCTGGGCGTCCACCAGATTTACGCCCCGGTGGCTGACATCAACAACAACCCTCGCAATCCGATCATCAACATCCGCTCGTTCGGAGAAAATCCGGACCTCGTAGGCACGATGGCCAGCGCTTTCGCGAAAGGCGCACAGGCCGGCGGGACGCTCGCCACCGTGAAGCACTTTCCCGGCCACGGCGACACGGACGTCGACTCGCACATGGCCCTCCCGGTCCTCCGCTTCGACCGGACGCGCCTGGACACACTGGAGCTGGCCCCCTTCCGCCAGGTGATGGAGGCCGGCGTGGCGAGCGTCATGACCGGGCACCTCGCGCTGCCGGAGCTCACGGAGGAAGAGACCACGCCGGCGTCCCTGTCTCCGAACATCACCACCGACCTGCTCCGCTCGGACATGGGATTTGACGGGCTCGTGGTGACCGACGCCCTGAACATGGACGCCGTGCGGCAGACGTACGGCGTAGGAGAAACGGCCGTCCGCGTGCTGGAATCGGGGGCCGACCTCATCCTGATGTCGACCAACCCGTGGGTGGCCCACAAGGCCATCCGCACCGCGGTTGACACCGGGCGAATCGACATGAGCGAGATCAACGACTCGGTCCGCCGCCTGCTGAACGCAAAGGAGAAGATGGGCTTGCACGAAGATAGAATCGTGCCCCTCGACACCACCCGTCACAAAGTGGACAAGCGCACCCATCAGGTGCTGTCAGAAACAGTGGCCCGCCGCTCCCTCACGCTCCTGTCGAACAAAAACGACCTGCTGCCCCTGACGCCCCCAGAAGAATACTCAACACTGGTGGTCAAGCTCAGCGACAGTGAATATCCGGGCGTGGGAGACTCGTTCGTGAGCGCCCTCAACGACCAACCGGCCATCAATTCGATCAGCGTCCGTCGCCTCGACCCGCGCTCCGACACGTCGGACGTGAACGAGTACCTGGAGGATGCTCAGGACTACGACGTTATCATCGTGCCCTCTTTTCTGCGAGTACGGGCCTGGAGCGGCTCGATCGGCTTTAACGACATGCACCAGACGTTTCTCGACAGCCTCGTCGCGAACGGGCCGCCCACCGTACTCACGGCCTTCGGCAATCCGTATGCCCCGAGTGGGCTCGATCCGCAGCCGGACGCCGTGCTTGCTGCCTACGGCTCAAATTCCGTCTCGCAGCGCGCCGCCGCGCAGGCCCTCACCGGAGCGGCGAGCACCCCGGGCCGCCTCCCCGTCACCATCCCCGACCTCGCGGACGCCGGCCACGGACAGACGCTTGAGACGATTTCTCCCCGCGTGGGCCATCCGGAGTCGGTGGGCATGGACGGGCAACAGTTGGCCGACGTCGACTCGGTACTCCGACAGTCGATGCTCGACGACGCTTTTCCCGGCGCGGCCGTAGCCGTGGGACGAGGGGACGTCATCACCAAGCTCGACGGGCACGGCTACTACACCTACGAGCAAAAGAAGCGGGTACAAACCTCGTCCCAGTACGACCTCGCCTCGCTCACGAAGGTGGTCGCAACGACGACCGCCGCCATGCTACTCGTGGAGCGAGACAGCATCACACTCGATGCCCCGGTGGCGCGTTACCTGCCCGATTTTGCCCAGAACGGCAAAGACGCCGTCACGGTGCAGCAGCTGCTGTCCCACTCGTCCGGCCTCAAGCCGTACCTCGGCCCCGACGAGCGCGGGCCGAGCCGCGCAGCAGTGCTCGATACGATTATGGCCCAGCCCCTGGCCTATACCCCCGGGACCGAATCGCGGTACAGCGGCCTCAACATGCTCACACTCCTCCACGTCGTCGAGACCGTGACTGGTCAGCGGTTCGACCGGTTCTGCAAGGAGAACATTTTCGATCCGCTCGGGATGAAGCAGACGGGATTCTACTCCTTGGAGCGAACGGCCTCGTGGGTCGTCCCCACCACCGATACGGCAGACACCGAGTATCGAGGCAGTGTGCACGACCCGATGGCCCGATCGATGGATGGAATCTCGGGCAACGCCGGGCTCTTTTCGACCGCCAAAGACCTGGCCCGCTTTGCCTACATGCTCACGCACGACGGGCGAATCGACGGGCGGCAATTTCTGAAGGCCGAGACGATTGAGACGTTTACGTCGAAGGCCGACGTGCCCGGCAGTACCCGAGCGCTGGGCTGGGACACCAAAAGCCCGGAGGGATACTCCTCGGCCGGCGACCACTTCAGCATCTCCAGCTTCGGCCACACCGGCTACACTGGCACGTCGATGTGGATCGATCCGACGCAGAACCTCTTCGTGATTCTGCTCACGAACCGCGTCTACCCCGACGATACGGACGAGCAGATCCAGGAGGTGCGTCCCAAAGTGGCGAACGAAGTGTACGAGTCCATCGTCGGGCCGCCACAGCCGCTGCTGCCGGGAACGCCGCCGGGGGAGTAATACCAACGTTCTCGACAGGCCGCATGAACGGCACTCCCGGGCGAGGGGAGTGCCGTTTTTCTTTGGTTTTCCGAAAGCCAAAATGTAACAATGACGTAAACAGACCCTACGACAGTTCGGTACTTGGCGGGTTTCTGGACAACCGGAGGTCTTCAATTTCCAGGCCCCTTCCGGAAAGCAAACTCAATTAACACGTTCGGAAGCAGATGCCTACGAGAACCACCGAGGAATGGAAGGTCGCACGGCGTTGGTGCCGAACACGGCAGCGGTTCGTTTTCCGTCCCATTCAATGACTGGGAGGAAGCCATCGCCATGATGCCCAGGGAGTTCTCTGTCTTCACGTGAGAGAACGTCGCTTGGAAACGCTTTCGGTTTTCACGTGAGACGGTGCGTTTCCCCTGTCTCTGGCACTGGATTTCTGCTTTCTTGGAGAGAATTGAAGAAACCGGTTTCACCCCATGTCTCCTCCAAGTTGAATCGGTTCAATATACTGGCCAAACTTCAATCCTGGTCCTCCCTTCCACCACAAGGTCACTCTCCGCCCAGAACATAGCTTTAAAACGCGGATGGGGTTGACAAACACCTTCAACCTCCTTACACATAGAAATACCAGGCCATTAGTTTCAATTTTTTGAATCGGTTCATACGCACACGCCATGCCGAAAAAAGTTACGATCCAGGACGTTGCCAAGCACGCGGACGTTTCCACGGGTACGGTGTCAGCGGTCCTCAATGAGAAGCCGACCGTGCGGTCCGAGACGCGTGAACAGGTCCTCGAGAGCATAGACGAACTGGGCTATGCTCCGTCCAAATCGGCGCAGGCGCTGGGGGGAAGCCGCGGCCGTTCCGACTCCCGAACGGGAACGATTGGAGCCATCGTGAAGGAGGCCGACAATCCCTTCTACGCCGAGGTGGTAAAGGAAGTGCGTCGGTACCTCGGCGAGCATGGCTACAACTTATTCGTGGCGACCTCGGAGGGCGATTATGCAGAAGAGGGACGGCTCATTGATTCCTTTCGGGAGTACCAGATGGATGGACTCATTATCGCCCCGGTCCTCCACGAGGACGCTGACCTTTCGCACCTCTTTCGGCTCCGCCGGGCCGAATATCCGTTCGTGTTGCTGGAGGGCGTTCAGGGCCTTCAGGCCAACGTGGTGAGTATCGACAACGTGGACGCGGCCCGACAGGCGGTAGCATACCTCATTGAGCTGGGTCACGAGAACATCCTGCACTTCGCCGGCCCTTCTTACACCCAGCACACCCGCGATCGCATTCTCGGCGTGCGAAGCGCTTTCAGCGAGTCTTCGCTCCGGTACACCGACGACGTGATCGTGGAGGCGGGGGCATACATGGAAGACGGCTATCAAGCGGCGCTGGAAACGTTTGGGGACAAAGAAAAAACCAACCTGCCCACGGCGATAACGTGCTTCAATGACCTCGTGGCGATGGGCGTTCTGCGTGGACTGTCGCAACTCTACTTCGATGTGCCCGGGGACGTCTCGGTCGTGGGGAACGACGACATCCAGCCAGCGGACTACCTCACCATTCCGCTGACCACAGTGCGCGCCTCAAAGCGGGAGATGGGACGGGCGGCGGCCCGCCTGCTCCTTCGTCAAATTGAGTCCGATGAGGAGATGGAACCTCAACAGGTCCAAATCGAATCGGAGCTCGCCATCCGGGACTCCACTCGTCCACTGTAACGTCTCGAAAACGGACAGATGAAGTGACTTCACGTTCAGGACTGAACATCCGGATTGGGGATGGTTTCCTCTCCTCCCCTCCCCCCCATCGTCCGGCCCGGGATCCACGAGTCGTCCCTCCCTGAGAGGGAGTCCATTTTCCAACCCCGCGCTTGATCTTACTTCTATTGATTCCGTGGACTCGGGAAAGCAACCTCTCCACTGTACGGGCCGTACAGTTCTTTCTGTGCGTGGAATGAGGACTCTTTCCTGCCTCGACATGAACGTCTCCCAGCCTCCCTCCGACTCGCCCGGCTCGACCGCCCTCGTGCTCTTCTCCGGCGGTCAGGACTCCACCACCTGTCTCTTCTGGGCCAAAGAGCACTTTGAAACAGTCCGCGCTGTGGGGTTCGACTACGGCCAGAAGCACAGAGTCGAGCTGACCCAGGCTCGAAAAATTGCCGACGAGGCCGAGGTCCCGTTTTCCGTACTCGACGTGGACGGCATGCTGGAGGGATCAGCCCTCACCGAGCACGACAAGGACGTGTCTGCCTCGCACGAGAAGGATGAGAACCTGCCTGCGAGCTTCGTGCCCGGACGCAACGCCCTCTTTCTCTCCCTGGCCGCCAGCCACGCCTACAACCACGACATTTCCGACCTCGTGGGCGGGATGTGCCAGACCGACTACTCCGGCTACCCCGACTGCCGTCGCGTCTTCATCGATTCGATGGAGACGAGCCTCTCCCTCGCCCTGGACGTGGACGTGCGCATCCACACCCCCCTCATGTATCTGACGAAGGCCGAGACCTGGAAGCTGGCGAACGACCTCGGAGTCCTCGACATTGTGCGCCGCGAGAGCCATACCGACTACAACGGAGACCGAAGTCAATTCAACGAATGGGGCTACGGCAAGCTCGACAATCCAGCGTCGAAGCTGCGGGCTGAGGGCTACCGGGAAGCCAAAGAGAAGGGCTGGCTGGACAGTGCCGAATGACGAAGTTCGAATGGGGAACGGTTGATCCCGCTCTCGCCTCCCCCCGCTCCACGGCATGTGCATCAGCACCCAAATTTGGGCAGGAAAGAACACGGACCGGGTCTCCCCGGCTTCCTGCTCGGCTCGAATCTTTCCCTCGTGCCAGTAGCCCCTCGTAAAAAAGTGGACATTCGAACTGGTCATGCCGGGCCCCACGCGTGTACCAAGGAGTGAGAGTCCCTGCTCGCATTTGCTGCCGCGGGTTCTGAGATGTCGCCATGCCCGATTCGGATGACTTTTCGCGCTGGTGCCAACGGCTGAAGGCCTCGGACCGGACGGCGTACGCCGAGGTGTTCGAGGCGCTGTACCAACCGCTCTTTCGGTACGTCTGCTCCCTCACCCAGAAGCGGGCCGCCGCGCGCGATATTGCGCAAGACGTGTTCGTTCGGCTCTGGGACGCCCGCGAGTCCCTGGACCCGAGCCAGTCGCTGGAGGCCTACCTCTACCGCACGGCCCGCAACCTAGCGTACAACCATCAGCGCGATCGGGACACGCGACGGGAGAAAGAAGACGACGTGCGTCAGCAGTCGGACGCCCAGCCCGCGTCCCCTCCGGCGCCGGACGAGGCTGTGGAGGGGGAGTGGCTGGAAGAGCACCTGCGCGCGGGAATCGCCGACCTGCCCGACCGGCAGCGCGAGGCCCTCGTTCTCAGCCGCTTCGAGGGACTCAGCCACGACCGGATTGCAGAGGTGATGAACATCTCGCCCCGCACCGTGAACAACCACATCGTGCGGGCCCTCAAGCGCCTCCGGCGCCACGTACAGGACTACGAACCGGATCTCCTCAACCGCGATGAGTCGTGACCGAGACGATGCCATCCCCGATGCCTTGCACGACCGGCTCCAGGCCGAAGGGCCCGACGATCGGGCCGCCCTCGAAACGCTCTGGCGCCGGCTCGGCGACGTGGACCCGACCCCGGGCGACGCTCCGGACCTGGCGGAGGAATGGAACGCCCTCCAGGACCGCCGTCCCGAGGCGACCCGAGGAACTGCCCCGGAGGCGTCCAGTCTCCCGCAAAACGGACAGGCGTCAACCGCCTCGTCCCGACGCACACGCGCCCCATCTCGCCCCCGCCGGTCTCGGCGATGGACCCGCGGCGTCGGAGCACTGGCCTTCGTTCTGATCGTCGCCGTGGGAGCGCTCTGGATCTGGCGCCAGCCCGTCACCGTCTCGGCCGCCGCCGGGCAACAGCGGACCGCCACACTGCCGGACGGCTCCACGGTCGAACTCAACAGCGGGACGACGCTCCAGTACCGCCGTGGATTCCAGTCGTGGCCGCTCGTGTCTGCCGACCGGCGTGCGGTGCAGCTCCGAGGAGAGGCCTTCTTCACCGTTGAGGATGGGAATCGTCCCTTCGTCGTGGAGACGGCCACCGCGACGATAACGGTGGAGGGCACCCGCTTCAACGTGCGATCCCGCACTGCAGTCGACTCGTCCACGGCCGTGACGCTGGCCGACGGACGCGTTCGCGTGACCCCCCAGTCTCAGCCCGCAAATGCTGTCGTGCTCGATCGTGAGGGAGAAACGAGCCGGGTGCACTCCAGTCGCGCCACGCCCCCGAAAGCAGTAGACCTCAAATCCGCCCTCGCCTGGCGAAGCAATGGCTTTGCGGCGACGGAAGAACCGCTCGTCCGTGTACTGCACGAGCTGGAGCAACGCTACGACACGTCGATTCACATCCACGACTCCGTGAATCGCCCCCGAGCGGCCCTCTCGCTGTACTACCCGAAGCCGACGCCCCTTACCACGATCCTCCGCGACCTCTGCACGGCGCTCGACCTCAACTTCCGTCCGACGAGCGGTGGATATGAAATCTTCTCTGCAAGCGAGAAATAGCTCCTCCTCAAGCATCATCTCACAATACCGGACTGGGACCCATCCTTTTTGACTCTCGCCCCTCACCGGATACCGCAGACGCAACGCTCCCTATCGTCATGATCAAACGACAGATTCTTCTCTGTACTGCCCTCCTCGCCATTGTTCTAATGGGTGGCTGCGATTCGTCCGGAACCAATACGTCCTCCGATTTCTTCTTCGAGGCTCGCCTCAACGGCGACGTGTTTTCCGGGAAAGCATGGGCCCAATTCGACGAAAACTCCACAGACCATCTGTATGTCGCTGGCAATGAGCATAGAGACCTATCATCTAAAAACTACACGGGGAATCCTCCCGAGAATCAACTGGGGTTTACGATTCGCGAGTTCGACGAAGAGGGAACCTATCCGATTAGACCGGGGCAGGGAGGGTATATCACACTGATCGGGGGCGACGTTCTCAATGAGTCGTACAAAAGCTACGGGGCAGACAGCGACCGCGTCGTGGTCACAGAATTTGACAGGGACCAGAAAATCATTCAAGGCACGGTAGAGATGCGACTGAAGAATACTGAAGACTCGTCCGACATTATTCAAGTTGCTTCGGGTCGTTTCCGTGCTCAAGTAACCCAGAAATGATAGAATACAGACCCAACGTGCACTGTGCGGGTAGGCGTTCACGTGATGCGACAACACAGATTCCGGAATCAGTCAAGAGTCCCGTTAAAGAGTAGAATGACGATTCGATACGCGACTTGTTTATGCTGTCTCATCGCCCTTTTCCTCCCGGGCTGTGGCGACCTCTTCTCCCCCGATTCAGACGGCGAGCTCGTCAGACTGAACGTGGCGGAAGCACGCTGGGACGCAACGAACCTCCGCCGGTATTCCATTCAGCAAACGCGCGTTTGTGAATGTCCGTCTCCACATTCGTACCGCGCCATTGTGGAGATGAATGATGTCGACAGCCTAGTCTACGACGAGACTCATGAAGGGTACGCCGACGGGTCGGACAGACGCTACCGCACCGCCGTCGAGAACGCTATTACTGTGGACGAAGCTTTTGAAGAAATAAAACGAGCCTACGGCGAGGAAGCCGAACTGCGCGTGGACTATCACGAGGAATACGGATATCCGACGGAGATCTACATCGATCGTCATGCAGACTACGTCGACGACGAAATTACGTGGGTGATGTCCGACCTCAAGCCGAGAGAGTAAACGCTATGGAGCGATCTGCTTCTTCGCTCATTCTACATACCCCTCGTGCGGCTGGCATTATCAAAGCGATTCTTGAACGTTGCTATCCTGGCGCCATGCAGACCGGACGGTTCCCTCTGTCTCGTTGGCTGCCCGCGGTGCTGCTCCTCGCGTGGAGCCTGCTCGGCGTCCGTGCCGTCGCGCAGTCTGCCGAAGATGGAAATGACGGCAGGATGGTGCCCCTCGGCCAGGCGCTCGAACGGCTGGCCACCCACGCCGGGGTGAGCCTCGCCTACGATGCGGAACTCGTGCGTGGACGCTACACCGCCTGCCCGGTAAAGACGAACACGGATCCGGAACCGGTGCTCCGCTGCCTGCTTGGCGACACGAGCCTGGACTACGTGCAAACCTCCGGGGGAACCTACGTCGTAAAGGCCGACGTGCGCCGCCCGCCCCAGCGCGGCTCCGTCGCGGGCATCGTGCAGAGTCGTTCCCGCAACGAGCCGTTGCCAAACGTACACGTTCAGGTACGATCGGCGTCGGTCGGAACGGCGACCGACCCGGACGGCCGGTTTCGTCTGTCGAATTTGGTCGCGGGGTCTCACACGCTCGTCGTGAGTCACCTCGGCTACGAGACGAAAACGGTGAAAATACGGGTGCCACCGGGGGGTACGGCTCGTCACACCATTGCCCTCTCTCCTACTGCCATCGCCCTCGATTCGGTGCGGGTGAACGCCCCGGAGATCCCTCCCCTCCCTCCGAGCCGGCGGTACGCGATCCTTCCACCGGAGCAACTGCAACAACCGACCCCCGCCGGCACCCCGAGCGTCGCGCACGCCGCGGGTCGGCTGCTGGGCGTGAGCACCGAAGCGCCATACGCCGATCTCCACGTGCAGGGCGGGGCCAGCAGTGCCCACGAGGTGCGCCTCGACGGAGTGCCGGTCCGCAATCCCGCCGCCACGGGGCGGCTGCTGGGGGCCTTCAACCCAATGGCCCTCGACGGGATTGTCGCGCACAAGGCAGGCTTCGGCGCACTCCGGGGCGACGCACTCTCCGGCATTCTGGAATTGGAGCACGATCTCCAACGTCCCGATACCCGCTACCTCACCGCGCGGGCCGACCCCGTAAGTTTCAGCGGCCGGTCGGAAGGAACGGTGACCTTTGGAGAGGCCGAGACCACAGCGATGGCGGCGGCACGCATCGGGACGTGGGACCTTCATCAATCGTACGCCCTGTCCCGGCTCATCGATACCTGGTCGGTCCTCGATCCGGTGCTGACCGCGGCCCAGCTGTCGTCCGACAGCCTCGTCACCGGCGGCCTCACGAACCGGCGGGCGCAACCGCAAAGCCAGTTCTACGACCTCCATGGAGCGGCACGAACCGACTTCGGCGCGGGGCGACGCCTCTCCGTTTCGGCGTACCACGGGCGTAGTGTGCTCGGATCCAATCTCGTGTCGAGCTCTTCCACGGCCCCCGCCAGCGGGGAGACGGGCTCTTCCGGAGATCAGGTCACAGACGTGAACGACAGCGTGGAGCTTCCAACGTCGGACCGGTACGGCTGGACGAACACGGTGGCACAGGCCACCTACAAGTCGCCCCTTTCCCCCTGTGCCACCGGACGCCTGAAGGCTTCTCTCAGCCGATACCGAGCGGACTCCCACTTCGACCTGGAACAAGTCGCTTTTCAGTATAATGCCGTTTCTACCCATTCGGCCCTCGCGGCGGTTCAGGGATCGAGCACCTCCAATGCCGTAACGGAGGCCGGACTGGAGGGGACCATCGACCTTCGGCTCTCGGAGCGGGACCAGCTGTCCCTGCAGGGAGGCGTGACTTCGTTGGGCAGTCGCTTCCAGCTCGCAAATGCATTCGTGGGGCAGATTGGCTCTGTCACTCAGTCCACCCGTCTCACCGCAGCGGGCCACGCCGAGCTGGGCCTCGGCCGCTTCACGACGCTCGAAGGGGGTGTGCGACTGACGTCACTGCCCTCCCGCGGCGCACTCTTCGCCGAACCGCGCGCCGCCCTCCGCTATCATCGGCCGCAAACCGCAGTGGGAGACGTGTCTGCCCGCATCGGGGGCGGCCTCTACCGAAAGTACACGACGCAGTTTGAGATCAGTCGCGACGGGGCCACGGCCGTCGTACCCACGGCCCAGGTGTGGATGCCAGTCCCGAGAGGGTTCCAGCCGCCCCGGTCCTACCATTTGACCTCGACCTTGACCTGGGGACTGCACCCGGCGTGGACAGTGGGTGTGGAAGCCTATGGCAAGTGGAAGCCGCACCTGCTTGCCGTCGACTACCCCGCGCTCCAGTCCGACCCGTCTCTCGGCAGAACGCTACCGTCGGAGGTCCTGTCGTCTAGTCGTGGACGGGCCTACGGGGGCGGAATTCGCCTCTCCTACGAAGGCGCTTGGGGACGTGGCACCCTCCGCTATGCCCACAGCCGCTCCCGACAAACATTTCCGGGCCGCTTTGGGGGCCGCTCCGTGCCTGTACCGTGGAATGAGCCGCATCGCGTCACGCTGGACACACGCCTCCCCCTCGGGGACGTTATGGCCGTAGACCTGAAGAGCACGAGCATCTGGGGGCGCCGGTGGGGCTACCAGCGCGCCTACTATGCCTATCTCGATGATGACAACGGGTCCCCCATCGGCTCGGACATCGACCTGGACCACCCTGAGCTGCATCGACTACCGCCGCTCCACCGCCTGGACGTGAGCCTCGTGGCCTCGCACGCCTGGGGCGGTGTCGAGCTTACGGGCCGCATCGGGCTCGTGAATGCGCTGGGTCGTACCAACGTGGCCGATTGGGGCCTACACCCGGCAGGCGAGGACGGCCTCACTCGACAGTCCCGCACGCTCCCGGGCCGCCGCTCGGTCCTCTCCCTCCAGGTCCGGTATTGACAAAGGCGTGGACGCATGGAAGAATGGAGGCACGAACGCTTGTTGCCCCTCCCTCGATCTCCCACGCTCCCTTTCCTCCATGCCCCACTGGCAGTCTCGACGGTCGGCGGCAAATGAGCCGAGGCCTTCAAGGAACCCGTAATTCAACTGCTAGCGCCTCTCTACGCTCCCGCCTCAATCATTGCCTCCACGTTTTCGCTGTAGCCGCGGCTCGTCTTGAGAGGAGTTCCCGCCGTCATGATGAGCCGGTAGGTGCCGTGATCGAGCGGACGAAGCTCCTCTACGTAGTCGGTGTTCACGATGTACGAGCGGTGAACGCGGAGAAACTGGGTAGGGTCGAGCCGCTCTTCCAACTCCTTCATCGTCTTGCGGATGAGGTGGGCCTCCTCCCCATCGTGGAGCGCCACGTAATCTCCCTCAGACTCAATCCACTGCACGTCCTCAACGTCGACGAAGTAGATGCGCTTGCGGCTCCGCACCGTAAAGCGGTCGATCGGATCCTCTCCCTCCTCCTCATCCCCTCGTTGGGTGTACTGACGGAGGAGACCTTCAAGTTGCTGGCTGAGGGCGTCCGCCTCCGTTTGCTGAATTTGGGTGCGGGCCCGACCGAGCGCCTCAGCAAAACGCTCCTCGTCGATGGGCTTCAAGAGATAGTCGAGGGCGTGAGCGTCAAACGCATCGATGGCGTACTCGTCGTAAGCGGTCACGAAGATGGTGACGGGCATCTGCTCGATCCCAATCTCCCGAACCACCTCCAGCCCCGTCATCTCCGGCATCTGTACGTCGAGAAACACGAGGTCCGGGTCCTTCTCCTCAATGTGCTGCACCGCCCGCGGCCCGTCGGCGGCCTGGCCCACGATGATAACGTCGTCGACTGGATCGAGCAGCTGGGCGACGCCTTTGCGGGCCAGGGGCTCATCGTCAACGATGATAGCACGAATGGACATGGCTGAAGGTGGAGCTGTATTCTCATTGTTCGGAAGTGGAAACAGCCGCGGAGACCTCCTCGGCCTCAAACGATCGCGCCTTGGGATCGACCGGCAGCTGGATCGTGATCAGAGCGCCTCCTTCTGCTGCCGTTCCGAGTTCAAAGGTGTGCTTTCCCCCATACAACGTCTCCAAGCGGCGTTTCGTATTGGAGAGGCCCACGTCATCGTCGTCGGACAACACGTCGACGTCTGTGTCTGGAAAGCCGGGTCCGCTGTCCGCAACCGTGAGTGTAACCTGGTCCGGTTGTTCTTCTCGTCGCAGGGGGCTCGCCGTCACACGGACCACACCCGTGCCCGAATGCGGGGCCACGCCATGGCGGACGGCATTCTCTACGAGCGGCTGCAGAAGAAGGTACGGGACTGGAACCTCACTCACAGATGGGTCCACCTCAATCTTGACCCGGAGTCGATCCCCAAATCGGATCTCCTCAATCTCGAGGTACCGTTCCACGAGGTCAATCTCTTCTCGTAACGGGACCATCTGCACGTCCGCCCCCTTGAACGTGGAGCGTAGCAGGTCGCTCAGCAGGCGCAGCGTGCGGCCCGCCTTTGCGGTTTCGCCGCCGCGGACGAGCACGGCGATGGCGTTGAGCGTATTGAAGAGAAAGTGCGGATTCACCTGCATCCGGAGCGCCTGGAGCTGGGCGTGCGCGAGTTCGGCCTGGAGGGCCTGCGCCTGGGCCTCTCGCTCGCGCGCCCGAACGAAGTGTTCGTACGCAAAGCCGAGGGCCGCCAGGATGAAATACGTGAAGTAGTCGGTCACGAAACGCCGAAACAAGAGCACCGCAAGGGGCCAGTCTTCTACGTCGTACGGCTCGGCGCGAACGAATGAGGTCGTGAAGTCGGGGTAGACGCCTTCCCGCGTGAAGTCGGCCCACGCAAAGACGCCCTGCTCAACGGCGACGTGGACCGCGGCAATGGGAACACCGAGGGCCAGTGCCCACCACAGTCCCCGTCGAAAGCTGGAGCGAACGTCCACCCATTGGAAGAGATACAGCACGAGGGGGACCAGCAGTGCCCACAGGTGCAGCCGCGTCCACAGCCCGACGGTGAAGGCATAGAGCGCAAACGGCACGCGCAACCACAACAGCTCCCGGGGCGTGGTGCGGAACCAGTCGACGATTCGGGGGGCCGCGGTTTCCGTAAAGATCAGCAGCACCGCAAGGACGATGGTGCCGTAGATCAGATAGCGCCGGGCAAACCGACGAAGGAACGACAGTTCCGACGAGGCCGAAGTGGCCATGGACATGAAAAGACCGTAGATAGAGCGGAGCCCCTGGTATTGAACGGCAAAGAGGACTCCACACGAGACCGGCGTAAACCGGAAAGTGACAGCGGAGGGGGAGGGATTCGAACCCTCGAGGCCACAAGGGCCTGCCGGTTTTCAAGACCGGTGCATTCAACCAGGCTCTGCCACCCCTCCGTAAAGCACGGTCGGACCGCACCTTTGGAAATAGTGTCTCACACCCTTGGGGCGGTACGGTTTCGAGACAGGCTTGAATCTAGAGTGGAGGCCCCGCACGGTCTCCATCGGTCAGCTTGCAGGAAAGTAGGCGAGAACAAGGTCTGGACGTTCCAAGGGACAATTTTGTATACTCGTGACGCAAGTTTTATTGAAGCCTATCACTCCACTACGATTTGGAGTCCCCCTTCTAATTTCACTCCCGGTTCCGGACAACCGGATCCATCCAACCAATACGACGACATGGATTCTTCTTCAGAGTCTTCCTTTGACGGGCCTAGAATTATCATGTGGATTACTCTACTGGTCGGTCTGACTGCCGCCGGTTATGAGCTCACAGCGGGTTCCGTTGAGGTCGCCGTGTTATTCGGCGTGGGGGGACTCATTGCCTGGGCCGCTCTGCGTGTCCTTCTCCAGATTCGAGCAGCCACGAGGGAAAAGTGATCCCTGATACCGAGTCCACCTGCAAAGTTCAGGATTGTAGATGTGACGGTACTGATACAAGCGTATGAGGCGCACGTACATACCCACACATTCCCATACTCACATACCCAACGGAGCTTGCGGGTATCATTGAAAGAAAAAGGACGCCTGTGGTGGCTACGTTGGAGTGAACGGGCTCCATAAAACCACCACAACCGTCCTTATGACTACA
>JAHENZ010000247.1 GCA_018609755.1 Salinivenus sp.
GGAGCCAATCAGCGGTAAGGCAGTAAACAGTTACGATAGCGGTGTCCATGAGACCGAGAGTTTGAGGAAGCGAAATTAGAGAGTCGCCTCTCAATATCGGCCATGGGCACCGCTTTTTCTTGCCCAAAGGCTATACCCCGCAACTTGGGTTACATACACGCTCAACGCCCACGCTCCCACGCGCCCCTCGCCCATCGCTTCTCGCTCCACGCCCATCACCACTCGCCCCTCGAACATGGCATCCTGGATTCATCGGGGCGTTCTCGCCGGCCTGCTTCTCACGGCCTACCTCTATGCCTGGACGCCGCTTCGCACCGCGTGGACGATCGGGGCGACCGCTGTGCTGGAGCGAGTGGCGTCTGCCTCCCAAGAAGTCTCTGCTCGACCGACGGCCCATACAATCCGCATTGCGTCTGCAAACGAGGTCAGCATGAGGTATCGAAGTCCTGCCGGGGTCGAATTTTTGCTTCCGGCCCTCTTTCTCGTCATGATTGTTCCCGTTCGTCCCCGACTAGGTCTCTTTGTGGGGGGGCACGTTGGGCTGGCTACTCTCACCGTGATTCTGATGGCCACAGGACTCTTCGGACTACCGGGAGGGTTTGGCCTGGCGGCGTTCATTCAACAGTACGGCGTCGACGCCTACAGCTTGGCCGTACCGGTGCTTGTTTTGAAGGCACAAAATACGTAAAAACCCACTTGACGGGCCCATGTGGAGCTCTTACCTTGCAGATTCCAGAATTCCTTTTCCCCACCCTGTAACTACTTCCCTTTTCAGTCGTCCCCATAATAAAGGAGCGCGGAATTCGATGTCAGTATGTGTTTGGCATACGTGTTGCGCTAGGTTCTGTTAGCTGTGCCAACTGTTGCTTTCGAACTTTGGACTAGAATAGCAGCGAACCATCGGGTCCCTCTCCGATTGAGTGTACTTTCATATGATTCGAAGTTTTATGGCTGATTCAACTCCCAACCGTAGAGAGACCTCCATTTTTCCCGGAGCAGTGAGGAAGGCTCTCTTTGTAGTCTCCCTCTCATTGGTTGCTTTTCTCATTCCTGAGGCCAGTTATGGACAGTGTTACGCCGTAAGCGGTGGGCTATGGGAGGATTCGGCAACATGGGCGGATAACTCCGGGGGGTCTGGAGGCACCTGCACCCAATCAGATGGTTATCCGAGTACGACGTCCGAGGATGCCGTAATTGAGGGGGTAATTGTGGACGTAGACGTGGATGCCTCCGATACGCTTAAGGTGGGAAGTATAACTGTCGATGGGGGAATCGTCCAACCCGAACAAAAGCTCAGCAGTGCCTCCCGTGTTTTGTATTCTGATGGTACACTCACAGTTAACGACCCTGGCTCGACCAGCGAATTCACTTCTCAGAATAGTGACGCCCTTCTCGATGTCGTTATAACGGGAGATATCAAAAACAGTCGAACTGTAACCGTTGGAAATGGGACAGTAAACGCACAAGGGTCGTTCAGCGAAAACGATGGATCGATAACGGTCTCGAATGGCGGCGTTCTTGATTTTGATGGCACATTCAACAATAATTCCGGCGGAAGTCTTGACATTGGGACTGGTGAGATCCAACTCGCCGGCGCCTTCGATAATTCTGGAAGCCTTACCACCTCAGCATCAGGGGATCAAGTAGGGCTCTTTCGGTTCGATGGGGGGGGAGCTCCTCAAGGACTAACGGGTGATTTCTCTGGAGGGAAGTCACTCCAATCGATTGTCGTGTCGGGGTCGGCATTTGTGGATCCTGCCGACGACCTCACATCTGGCAACAGCAAACCCGTCGTTGTTGCGGACTCATTCATCGTTACGGACGGGGCCACGTGGGGTAACGATCCTGAAGCTGCTGATATGCAGTACGAGGGATTTAATTTCTCAATCGATGGAACCGGTCAGTTTTACTCGAACAAGGTATCGTATAACAACACGAACTCCGATAGTAGCAATCCGGTTTTTGCCTCGGGTGAGGTATTTTCGCGGGTTGTGATCACCGGCTCTGGCACATATGTTCGCGTAAATGAAGTATTTACCGTGAACGACAAACTCACCGTCTCCAGTGGCGACCAGCTCGACCTCGAGTCTCCTGGGACACTTACTATAAATGATGACTTCGAAAATAACGGCACCTTCACGCCGGGCTCCAATAATGTCGCCTTCCGCGGTCAAACCGACACGGGTGGAGGGGATCCCAGTTCGACCAGTTGTAGTGGAGTAAAGACGGACGATGGGGACTGTGAACAAGACTTGATCGGATCGGGTGATTTTTCCTTCGGTCCCGTGGACATTGATAACAATGACACCCGCGTCGTTCTCTCTCAGGCCGAGCAGGCAGCAAATACGCCCGAAATTTCGACGCTAACCATCGATCCCTCGAATGACGATTCGAATGTCCAATTTGTCCTCGACGACTCGGACCTCAATGTCACGGGAGACATCAACAACAACGGATCGTTCGCCGCCGGAGACAAGCTCGTATCGTTTGTCGGGGGCACGACTCAGACGCTAACTAGTCCGAATAACTTCGACTTCGCGCGCGTCCGCCTCTCCAACGGCTCCGACCCCGCTCTCGAACTCAATTCGTCGACCTTCAATGTCGACAGCCTCGACATCGAAAATGGTCGCCTCGTCGTTGATGATGGAGACGTTCTCCGAATCCGGGAGGAGCTCCGCTTGGCCGGTGGAAACAGCAACCGGGTGAGTGTGGACGTTACGAGCAACGGCCGCGCTCTGCTCACGAATACGGGAATTCTCGAGTACTACGATAGCGGTGGTGATGGCACCCTTGATGGACGAGTCGTGGGCACGCTCGAGAAGCGCCGCGACTTCACCCAGGGGGATCAGTGGTACTACACGGCCTCTGCAGTTGGGACGTCCTTCTCCACCGACACCGTGGAAGAACTTTGGGAGCTTGGACAAAACACGAACGACCTTTGGACGCAAGGCTTTACGGGGGCTGACGAAGCCCAAAGCAGTCCAGAGGTCTCAAACGTCCTCTACTATGATGAGTCGGCCGACGGGCCCGCAGACGAGAACGACAATGGGTGGACGTCGGTCGGAAGTGCCTCGGATGCTCTGGTGGCCGGGAAGGGGTACGGCGTATATGCCTTCAGTGACGAGAATAACGATGGTACGCTTGAGGGATTTCCGAAAACCATTGATACCGATGTCGAGCCCATTGATCAGATCTCGTTCGACTACAGTGCCGACGGGCCCGGCTTTAGCGTGACCGACAACGAGGACAACAATAGTTCCGTTGATCAGGCCGAAGGATGGAATCTGCTCAGCAATCCATACCTGACGACTGTCGACTGGGACGACTTCACCCTCACCAATCTGGATGACGTGGTGTACGTATGGGATCCGCAGAACGACACCTACGCGACGTGGTCCACCAGTGGCCAAAGCGGTACGGGAACAGGCTCGGTGCTGGAAGAAGGGCTCATTGCCCCGACGCAGAGCTTCTTCGTGAAGGCCAATGACCTTGACGCCTCGTCGGTGAACCTCGAAATTCAAGATATCACGACCGTACAGGCCGACACGAGTACGGTCTTCCTGAAATCGACTGAGGAGAAGCCGCCGCTCGTCGCGTTTGACCTTGAGCTTGAGTCGCTAGTCCGAGGAACGTCGGTTGGCTTTATTGAGAACACCACCTTCGGAAAGGATGCACGGGGGGACGGGTACCAGCTCGGCATGCCTGACAAATCCGATCCGGGGCTTGCCCTTTATTCGCTTCTCGATAACGGAGACCCACTGACGATTCAGTCGCTCCCCCGAAATCTGTCGGAGGAGGCAGTGATCCCGATGGATGCACTGGCCACGGGGTGCCGGGCCGATAACACGGCCTTTGGGGGCGACGCCACGATCAGCTGGCCCAAGCTGCGCAACATTCCCTCCGACTGGAATCTGAAGCTCGTGGATACCGAGACGGGGGATCAATTCGACCTTCAGGACCAGTCGACGTCGCAGTATACGTTCACTCTCCCCTCGGAAATGACGGATAGTGAGTGTGAGGAACTGAGTACAAACTCGAAGTCCGCGACCGCGTTGACTCGCCCCCCCGAACCGAAAGTTCTCAATGTCGCCTCTTCGAAGGAGGGCGCCAAGAGCTCAGTCGACGCTCGCTTCGAGCTCCACGTGGACCCGAACGGGGCTCTTCCGGTTGAGATGTCGAACTTCGCGGGCGAAACCGACGACCAGCAGGTGGTTCTCTCCTGGACGACGGCCAGCGAAC
>JAHENZ010000248.1 GCA_018609755.1 Salinivenus sp.
CACCGAGCGAGCCGACTACATCGCCCGGACGAGTGGCGAGCGGGCCTTCCCCTGGCGCGCTGTTATCGTAGAGGAGAATGACGCCGCTCTGCTCGAAAACCAGCTCGTCTACAAGCTGGGACCGGAACTCCGCCTCGACGATACGGACTGGATCAACCCCGGAAAGGTGGCCTGGGACTGGTACAACGCCCTCAACCTCTTCGACGTCGACTTCGAGACGGGCGTCAATACGCGGACCTACAAGGAGTACATTGACTTTGCATCCAACCATGATCTCGACTACATCATTCTAGACGAGGGCTGGTACGAGCTCGGGGACCTGATGTCGGTGAATGAAAACATTGACATGGAGGAGCTTACCGCCTATGCGGAGCAGAAGGACGTCAAAATAATTCTCTGGATGGTGTGGAAGACACTGGACAAGCAGATGCAGACTGCACTCGACCAGTTTGAGGAGTGGGGCATTGCGGGCATCAAAGTCGACTTCATGCAGCGCGACGACCAGGACGTGGTCAATTACTACTGGCGCACCGCCCGCGAGGCGGCCGAGCGCGAACTGCTGGTCGACTTCCACGGCAACTACAAACCGACGGGTCTCCGTCGCGCCTATCCCAACGTGATTACCCGGGAGGGCGTGAACGGCCTGGAGCAAAACAAGTGGAGTGAGCAACTTACTCCCACGCACAACGTCACGATTCCCTTTACTCGGATGCTGGTGGGTCCCATCGATTACACGCCGGGCGCGATGGTGAACGCACAGCCCGAAAACTTTGCGGCCCGCTTCACGCGCCCCATGAGTCAGGGCACGCGGGCGCATCAACTGGGCATGTACGTCCTCTACGAGAGTCCGCTGCAGATGCTGGCGGACACGCCCTCCCACTATCGCCGCGAGGAGCAGAGCATGAACTTCCTGGCGGCCGTGCCTACCACCTGGCACGAAACGCATGCCCTCTCGGCCACCATCGGCGAGCACCTGGCCGTGGCGCGCCGGCATGACGACGAATGGTACCTCGGCGCGATGAGCAACGAGGAGGCGCAGACCGTGGAGGTGACGCTCTCGTTCCTCGAAGACGGCCAAACGTACACCATGACGACGTGGGAAGACGGTCCGAACGCAGAACGCTACGCGGAGGACCTTCAGACGAGCATGCAGGAGGTCACGTCCGGGGACACCGTGACCATTGACATGGCGCCGGGCGGCGGCTTTGCGGCCCGCCTTCAGCCCGCAAACTAACCACGGGGCCTGCCCCTGAACAGCGGGCCCTCCGCCATTTTACTCTTCATTCCAAAGCGGATGATCGTTCGGCATCTGATCGCCGATTAGCTCCAGCACCTGGATGGCGTTGAGGCTCCACTGCGCCGTCTCGTTGGTTGAAGTCCAGGGGCTTACCTCCATTGGGTGTAGGGTTGCTGGCCCAGAAATCGATTGCGTTTGAAACCGGGTCTCGGGCCGCTGCAAGCCCGGATCTCCAAGCAAATCCGCCCAGGCCCGTTCGGCCAGCTGCGGCTCGTCAAGCTGGACGGCAGCGTAGGCTGTGAGGCGGGCGTGCCACGACTTGAAATTTCCGTTTCCGAGCGTGCCGTCCGAGGGCCGCCGGTCGGAGGCATCCTCCGGCATCGAGTACAGGCGGCCATACTGCAGAAAATCCTCTCTAAACCCGTCGTGGTCAATTAGATCCAGTAATTCGAACGCCACCTCCGCCCCGCCCATAATCATCACTAGGTGCGAGGTGTGGTGGGCGTCCGGCTGGCCGGTATCGTTGACCAGCCGTCCCGTTTCGGGTTCAAATCCTAGGACGCCGGGCCCGGAAAAGAGTCCATATTTCATCTCGTGGATGCTGTCGAATCCATTTTTGATCTTCTCCCGGTATTTTGGGTCGCCGGTGCGTTCCCAGGCAGTCATCCAGTTGCCGGCCAGCGCCAGCCAGTCGGGACCCACCCGTAGGCGGGCCGGCGCATCGGTCGGATATTCGTCGGCAGGCATGGCCTTTCGCATCGGGTCGAGCCGGTTGTAGGATTCCTCCGTGTCACGGACCATCTCCATCAGGTCGCCGGTGCGCTCGTCGGTCGTCAGGTAGTAGTAAAATCGTCGCAGGGCAGACTGACTAATGCGGGCCTCTTTGGCCCCGTCGCCCCAGTGGATGACGTTGTGACGGGAGCCCAGGTCCTCGAACCGGCCCCTGTGATACACGTCTACCTCGCCCGTGTGACGGGTCATCGCCTCCGCCATGCGAAAAATATCCTCACGACCGGTCCGCAGGTAGCTGTACCAGAGCCACATGTCGGGGACGAGCTCGGAATTGGCCCAGGCATAGCCGCCCACGTCGTATCGCCACGTGTTGCGCACATCGTCGTAGCTGTGCATGACATCCCCATAGTCCCAGAATCCATACCAGCGCCGCTGCTTGATCTCCTTCTGGTAGAGGTCAATCGCCGCATCCAGCTTGTTTTCGATCCAGCGCTTGCCGGGCGACGAGCGGTCGGGAAGACTCCAGATACCAAACACGTCGGCCGAGTGCAGATGCTCAGGCGACGCCGTCAGCAGCGGCGGTTCCTGGCTCAGATCGGCTTTTTCAGTATACTCTTCGTGAGAGTCGACCTCACCGCTCGGAAAGAGCGTGATCGTGTGTGTTCGAGCGATCCCGTGGGCAATGCTGAAGCCCTCCTGCACGTCCTCGTAGCTGGCCCTCAAGCCGTGCGCCTCCGTGTCGTAGTGACGCAAATCCATGGCCTGCTCCTCGGGCGACCACATCCAGAGATTCAGCCGAGCGGTGTCTTTCGCAGCATCGTTGATCTCGAGATGCGACGGATACGTCTGCCAGAAATTTTTGAGTCCCACGCCCAGACCGCCGCTCACGTCCCCAACGAAGGCGAGTCCCGAGGCCCGAGTGCCCGCCCCGGCTGAAATCCACGCGCTTTCGGGGTTCGTTCGCTTTTCGATGGTGAACCCATCGGGGCTGTCCTGCACCAGCTTGTAGCTGTTCCAATCGGCCAAGTCGTTGATCAGCCCCTGCATGGGCGCGGAAAACGCCTCGACATTGGGCACCGCCGTCCCTCGCTCCTGATCGGGATAGACGTTCTCGTCCTGGTAGCGAATCTGCTGGCGACTCTCCAGCGGCTTGACGGGTTCCGCCCACAGGCCGTCCTCTTTGCCGGTAAACCGGACGTGACGATTGTGCACCTGCTCCCGCATCGGCACGTCGAACTGAACGCCGAGGCCTTTCACAAAATCCTGCTCCTGGCGGCCGTCGTAGGTGAAAGAGTGTACCATCTTGATCGGCGTGCGGCCGGCATAGAAATAGAGTCGAACGGTAAATGGCAGCCATTCCCCGTCGCCGTCCACCGCCTGGTGCACGCCGTCATACCGCACGACCGCGCGGATCGGCCCGTCCTGCTCAATGCTCACGGAATCGATCCTGCTGATTCGCTTTTCGCGGGCCGGGGGGTTCAGTACGTCCTCCCCGGGGCCCGACTGATGGATTGACACCAGGTGTGCACTGCCGGCGACCGTGCGCCCGTCCACGACCAGGGAATCGATCAGGTCCGCTCCACTCAAGGGCAGGTAGGCCTCCAGTCGACCCGTACGAACGCGAAGGTCCTTGCTGCGCTCCTCCACCGTTACGCGGTTATCGGACGGACCGGCATCCTCAGGGTCCTGCTCCTCTTCCACCACTGAAAGGGTCAGCGGACCCGTACTCTCCGAGTCGGCGACGGTGGCGAGGCCGCTCCATTTCACGGAGCCGTCCGGCCAGTAGGCGGTGGTCCAGGTCTGGACGGGCAGTTCGCGGCCGGCGGACGTGCGCAGCTCAAATTCGGCATCTGGTTGCACCGCTCCTTCCGGCCAGGGAACGCCCCAGCTCACCCCGGTGGGCTGGGCAGGCGGGCGATCCTTGAGCCATTGCAGTTCTGCAGTCGGCTGAGCGTGCGCTTGCTGCCCTTGAATCGCCAGCAGACATGCGGTAGCCAACAGAAAGAGGAGTCTGCTTATTTTTACATCCATACTGGTGTGCTCTTACAATACAAAAGCCCCCAGCACTCGAAGGGGCAACGCCTCGTCGCCGAGGGTGTAGACGCGAGACCCTGAACCTACGCCCCCGATCGCTGGTCGAAGGGATGACGAGGTAGGGGTTAAAACCCTCTCCCAATTTGGCGGTCGCTCTGTCACTTTTCCAGCCAGACCAAGTCGACGGGAAAGCTGGCCCCTCTCGAAACGGTTCCGCGGGAGCCCGGGTCAAGTACAAACTGAATCTCTTCGATGGCCTCAGTCCGCAGCTCTCCCATCGAGCGTGCCTGATAAGTCATGCACGCTAGACTGAATAAGTACGCCGCTACATCGGCTTACGAACGACCTAAACCGGACGTACGCGGCGTCGGGCCCTACTCGGAATCCCCAACTCCGTGCTTGTATTTGTCGAACACGTGCATCACCGGCAGGGCATTTCCGTCGTCATCGAAAAAGCCTCGCGACCGCAAGCCTCCCATGACGGCCGGCTCCCACCAGAAAATCCCCTTGATCTGTCGGCTCGGAATGCTCAGGAGTGTCTGGTTGACGGACTCCAGAAATTCGCGCTGTCCCTCCGGCGTCTCGGGATAGGGAGCGGGGGCATTCTCGTACTCTGTTGGCTTCCAATTGTACGCGGTCTCCACCAGAATAATGTCCTTCTCGAAGTTGTCGACCAGCGAAAGCAGATTCTCCCGCAGGCCGAGTAGATTCCCGTGCCACCAGGGGTAATAGGACAACCCAATGATGTCGTACCCGATGTTGTAGGAGTTGAATTTGTCGTAGAACGCCTTTGCCCCAGCTGCGTCGGCCCCCTGGTCGTAGTGAACCATAATCAGCGGCCGAGGAGCCTGCCCGCGCCCTGCGTCTACGCCGTCGATCCCGGCCTTCACCAGGGCCGCAAACTGATCCCAGTTCTCCGGCAGTTTGCCAGCGGGCCAAAGCATCCCGTTTCGGATCTCGTTGCCGACCTGCACCATCTCCGGCATCACGCCCGCCTCGCGAAAAGCGGCAATCGTCCGTCGGGTGTACTGATAGACCGAGTCGGCGAGCACGTCCGGAGAGAGGCCCTTCCAGGCTTCCGGAATCGGCTGTTGGCCCGGATCCGCCCAACTGTCGGCGTAATGATAGTCCAGCAAAAACTTGTACCCTTGCTTCTGGGCCGCTTTGGCGAGGGCAATCGTGTAGTCGAGATCGTTGGGCAATTCATCGGGGGAATGAAAGAGCCGAAGCCGGATCCAATCGTACCCGTGTTCCCGGAAGATCTCCAGGCCCGGCTCTGCCTTGCCACTGTCCCGAAAGGTCACGCCCTGCTCTTCAGCGGCCTTTAAGAAGGAGAGGTCCGCGCCCACCGCATACGTGAGATCGACTGTCGAGAGGGAATCCTGCTGGGCCCGCGCGTCTCCAACCCATAGACAGAAGAAGATTACAAGCCCAAGTCCAATTGCTACACGATCGAGTCTAACGTTCATTCCGAAACGTAACATTCTGAGGGAGCGAGCGAGCAGAGAGAGCTAAAACGAATACGGATGGGTCAGAAAGTCGAAGACCGGCAATTCTCGTCCCTGAAAGTTGAAGAAGGCATTGTTCTCCCAGGCGGACCCCTGTCCCCAGAGATCCCGCATGTCCGAGGTAATCCACGCGG
>JAHENZ010000249.1 GCA_018609755.1 Salinivenus sp.
ACGCAAGTGACCTTGCACAACGACTGTGGGGGGGGTCGAGCGTCGGTCCCCTGACGCCACAATCGTCAGCGTTTGCTGACAGCGGTCGATCCCGAGCATTTTCCGTGCAGGCGATATAGACGGAAATACCGATCCGTGAGAACGTACCTAAACGACTTTTTTCAGCCTGTTGAGAACCGTGCGCAGCTAAAATCGAAACCAAACTTCAGAAACTTATTCACGGATCGGTGGCGTTACGAGATCTGCGATTTCTCGCGTTTCAGTTGTGCAGACCCATTAGTGCTGCGTCACGTTTTCCGTGTCGGGTTGAGCGCTGGTCATGGAACCGTAACGTCGTAGCCGAGAGCAGATTTCGGAGACAGAGCACGATTCGACGCTCGACATTCTCAGCTTGACTGAGCACTAGGGCTGTACGTTGACGGCGGCGTCGAGGGCACGATCGATCTGCACCTTCGTCTCGTCCAGATGAGCGCGGGTCTCACGATCTAGGGAGCGACGGTCAAGCACGCGTCCAATCTGCTCGGAGAGCTCCGCCAGCTCCAGCCGGGCCAGCGAGCGCACGTCCTCCGGCACCGCCAGCTGCTCGGCACCAACGAGGGGATTGATCGTGATCCAACTAGTCGTGTCCAAAAGGAAGGCGATCAGGCGGTCGGTGTAGGTCCGCTGCAACGTGCGACGGAACGAGTTGACGGACACGGTGCGGGGCGGGGAGGCGTCGAGTTCGCTCCAGATCGCGTCGGTGAGGCGCTGCATCAGGTCGCCCGGGCCGTAGTACGTGTCTGCGTCGGTGCGCACGCGATGGTCGATCATGCGCTGGAGCCGGGCGGGGTGGAGGAGGCTGCCGACCAACCCGGACTGCACCGCCGCGACGTTTTCGTGGACCGGGTAGTCGATCTGAAGGGACTGCGAGGCGCCCCAGTGCGAGTGCCGGTCGGGCGCCAGTTTATTGAGACGCTGGGCGTCGAACTGGAAGGCATCGGGCGCAAAGGCGTTCTCGACGAGCAGGTCGACGGCTTCGCGCTGCCGTTCTGCGGACACGGGGCGGAAGGGCGTGCGGGCGTCGGGCGTGCCCTTGTGATCGCGTGCCACGTACACGCCGCCCACCATTTTCGTGACGGGCTGGAGCGACCGGTAGCGTTCCGCGATGAGGGCAGTGGTGGCCTGACGGAGGCGGTAGTAGCGCTCCCCCTCGGCGATGAGGCGATCGTCGAGCTTCGGCTCCACCGTCTGCACGAGCTCGGTGCGCGTCTCGGCAAAGGCCAGCGGATCGGAGCCCAATTCCCAGGTGTTCGTCAGCGGATCGACGGCGTACGCCCCGAGCGCCGCATCCTCGTCGGTGCCGTAGGTGTGGAGCGAGTCGCTGGACTGGGCCGCGATCTTGTCGAGTCCGTTCTCTTCGGCGGTCGTCGTGTCGGCCAGCGGGGCGTCGCGGGCCAGAGGGCCGTCTGCCCCCTGCTCGGCAATGGGCATGTAGCCGTACTGAATGGCCCACTCGTCGTACGTGCCCACGGTCGGGTTCCAGAAGTGGCCCTGCTCCTCAGGATTCACTGCCACGTTGACCGGCGCGTAGTCCATCACGGAGAGGCTCACGCCGTGCTCTCCGGTGTAGCTCTCGTCGTGGAGCTCGTCGGTCGGAATGCCGGACGAGGCCTTGAAGTTGTGCCGCAGACCGAGCGTGTGCCCCACCTCGTGCATCACGAGGTCTTTGATGGCGGCGCCCAGGTAGTCCTCCGGCAGAGGCGCCCCCGGATCGATCGTCCCCCGGGCCAGGAGCGTCGCGCGCTGGAGACCAATCTGCTGCGCCATGCCCCGCTCCGCCCAGCAGGCGTGGCCGGCCACCTCGGGCGAGAACATTTCCCGCAGCGCCCGTCCCGTCCGTCGAAGGGGCGCACGCACAGTGCCGTTCGTGTCGCTTACTTCCGGCATCAGATTGCCATACTCCTGCTGCCAACCCCGCACGAATTCCGAAGAGATGAGAATGTCGGCGTTCAGCATCTCGCCCGTCCGCGGGTCGGTCTGCGAGGGCCCGATGGCGTACCCCATCTGGTGGGCCGCCGTCCACTGCACGGTCGAATAGCGGATGTCTTCGGCGCTCCAGGAGGAGTCGTCGGGCGCGTCCTTGGCCACCACGGCGTGTTTGTAGCCCGCCGCCTCGAAGGCCTCGTTCCACGCTTCGATGCCCTCCTTCACGTACGGCCGGTACTCGTCCGGTACGCTATGGTCCACGTAGTACACGATGGGCTCCTCCGGCTCCACGAGCTCACCCTCTCGGTAGGCCGCCGTGTCGCTGGGAGCCAGTCGCCATCGGTTTACGTACCGGAGATACGGATCGGGCTGCTGGTCCTGCGAGAAGTCTTTGATCGCATCGGTGAAATAGCCCACTCGATCGTCGGCCCGACGGGCCTGCATCGGCTCTTCCGGCAGCTGGAAGAAAGAGTAGCGCACCCCGACCGGGATGGAGCGGTAGTCCGGAAGGGCCTCGCCGCCGATGAGGGGAACGTCCGGCCCCTCGTACGTGAGCATGGCGTCGATCTCTACGTTCTTCTCGAAGCCCCGCACCGAGTCCACGTAGCTCTTCCCGCTCTGAAACCGGGCGGACTGTTGGACGAAGTACGGCTTGAGGCTCTCCCCGATGTTCGCGTAGTCCGACACCAGGAAGTCGGACAGTTCGATGAGCAGGTGCTCCGTAGAGTCGTTGCGGCTTACGATGTCGAAAGCGTGCACGACGGAGTGGCCCACGTTCTCCTTCATGGACCGGCGCATGCCCCCTGCCTCCGCCCGAAACCGGGGATTTCTATGCACCAAATGCACCTTGTGCCCCACCTTCCGGAATCGCATGAGCCGCGTGTCGGAGAGGCGGAGGCCGTCGTGCAGATTGAAGACGCCGACGCCTTTGCTGATGTGGAGGACCGCCCCGAAGTTTTTGTCCAGCTGCTCGGGCGTAACTTCGGCATAGAGGGTCCGGTCTTCTTTCAGATGGAGGGGAATGAAGCCCTCAATTTTCTCGGTGTCCTTCAGGGTCTTCTCCCAGGGCTTGAAGGGGTCGTCTTCTTCCTCTTCTGTCGCGCTCTTCTCGTCAGAAGGAGCCGTGGAGCTTTTGAAGAGCGAGCAGGAGGTGAGAAGGAGGGCACAGAGCGTAAATGTAACGAGGTGGCGCATGTAGGGGATCGCAAGAAAAACGTAGTGCGTAGAGCATGAATATCGACGCCCGAACCGCCCCTCCCGCATAGATTTCGCGCCCGGGGTCAGGCGCCGCCCTCACTGCTCATTAATATGCAAACTGCGCCGGACAAAGTGAATCTCTACCCCCTCGATCCATCGGCCCTTCTCTAGAAGGCCTCGCCGAGGGAGACGTAGGGCCCGATGCCCGTCGGGCTCCACGCAATGTCGAGTCGGCCGTGCACGCCGTCGTCGGTGAGGCGGAGGCGCCCACCAATCCCGACGGCCACCTCCACGTTTTCGACGAGCTCCGGTCCAATCCGCGGTCCAACCTCTCCGACCGATGCAAACGCGGTGGCCTTGAACCGCCAGAAGAGGGGCACGCGGTATTCGGTCTGCACGGTCCAGAACACGTTGTCTCGGAATCGCCCCTCGCGGTAGCCCCGCATCCGGCTGGAGCCGCCCAGCAGGGGCAACTGCTGGAAGGGAGCTGTACCGACCGTCGACTCCGTGTACACCTGTCCGGTAATCACGCCGGGGCCGAGCGGACGGTAGCCGCGAAGATCCGTCTTGATTCGCCCAAAGGTGAAGTCGCTGCCCCAGGCGGCAGAGTGCAGTGTGGTCACGACCTCGGCGTAGGTGCCTGTGGTGGGATAGTAGAGGCTGTTGCGTGCATCCCAGAAAAGTGAGACGCCGACCCCTGCTGTGAGTCCTCCGTCCGCCCCGGCCACGCGCCCCTGGGCAATGTCACCGTTGGCGACCTCCGGATCCCGGACCGCATCGCCCCGAACGAAGACCCGCGGCCCCACGCGCAGGTTTGGCCGAAGGCGACGCTGGGCCGTGAGGTCGAGGAGGACGTACCGGGCGGTGTACGGCTCTTCTGCGCTCGACGGGGTATCGCCCCCGATCCCGAAGTACGAGTTGGGGTAGTGACTGATGAGCCCCTGTCCCTGCACGCGCCACCGGCCGTCATCCAGATACAACTCCGGGGCGACCTGTACGACGAGCTGCCGCCGCTGCGTAACGGTAAGCGTCGACTGCACGCTCGACGCCGCGCCGCCGGGCCGCTCCGGACGATAGTAGCCCAATACGAGTCCACCGGCAAGCTTGGTGTCTCGGGCATACGAGAGGTAGGGAAGGAACAGCCAGCTGGCGTCCTGTCCCGCAACGCTGGTGTCTGAGGGCGCTTCCGGTTCCGACGACTGTGCGTGCGCAGCCCCCGGCCCAACCACGATGAAGAGAAGCGCGAGGACGAATCGAGACATGGGCAGCCGGTCGGAGACGATCAGAACACCGTGCCCTCATGGTCGGCATCCCGCACGACGGCGTCAACTGCCTCCCTCATTGGGCAGGGCCATCGTAGGCTCAGACGTTGCCTGAGCGAGGGAGGCTCGTCTACCGTGCCAGAGTGGTACGGCTCGGTCCGTCCGGCAGCCGCAAGTGCTAGACTCGAACGACACGCCCCTCCTCTTGAGCATATGCCTGGAAGGCAGAAAACACGTCGCCCTGCGTGACGGTGGTGCTGTCGCCCACGACGATGGCCTTCCGCTTCGCTCGCGTCAGCGCCACGTTGAAGCGGCGCGGTTCGTCGAGAAAGCCGATCGCGCCGCGGTCGTTGCTGCGGACGAGCGAAACGAGAACGACTTCTTTCTCCCGCCCCTGAAAGCCGTCGACCGTGTCGACCTCTAGCCCGTCCACGTCGAGTTCCCGGTCCATTCGATCCACCTGATCGTCGTACGGCGAGATGACGGCAATCTGCGACGGCCCGACGCCTGCCTCCAGCAGGTCGCGTGCGAGCCGCGTCACGATCTCGGCCTCGCGCGGGTTCTCCCGCGAATGCGATCCGGCCCGCTGGTGCTCCGAGGCGTCGACGGCTGCCGTGTCCACAAACACGAGCGGAGCCTCCGGATCGAGGATGTTGAGACGGGCCGACGGCAACGCATTCGTCGTGACCTCGAGATCGGCCAGCGTGTGATGCCGCACCGTGTCGTCGGCCCGCAGCCGGTCGTCGTAGAAGATGCGGCTGGAGAAGCCCATGATGGCCTCGTGCATGCGGTACTGCGTGCGCAGGAGGCTGCGGATGGAATTGGGCTTCTCGGGGTTCGTCTCGTGGTGCTTGGCGAGGCGTTCGAAGAGGGTGTACTGCAGCCCGCTCCGGGCCGCCTCCGGATTGAGAATCGTGGGCGGTAACTGCTTGTGGTCGCCCACCAGAATGGCACGAAGGGCGTGCGTCATCGGAATCCAGCAGGACGGAGCCGTGGCCTGCGTGGCTTCGTCGATGACGAGCGTATCAAACGTCTGATTTTGTAATAGGTCGCTGCCGGCCGTCGAGTTGGTGCTGCACACCACGTCGGCAGCGTTTAGCACTTCATCAATGGCCTCTTGCTCCAGCCGCTCGGCCTCCTCGAAAAGCTCATCGGCTCGCTCACGGAGCTTGAGCCACTCCGCCATCTCCTGAATCTTCTCCGGCGGCACGCCCCGCGACCCGCGGCCCTCGTCCGCCAGTTCCTTGATCTTGCGATCCGACATGCCGCGGCGCCAGCGGCCCGAGGGGTGCGTGTACTCGTCCTGCTGGTCGAGCACGTCAAACGCCTCCTGCCGGCGGGCCTGCGAGCGCCGATACGTCTCGTTGTCCTCAATCTGGGCATCGAGGGTGTGAGCGTGAAGGGACTCGCTCACACGCGCCGGGTGGCCGAGGCGCACCACGTCCACGCCCTGTTCGACGAGAAACTCGACAATGTTGTCGACGGCGGTGTTGGAGGCGGCCGTCGCGAGCACCGACTCGCCCCGGTCCACGCACTGCCGAATGACCTCGACGGCAGTCGTCGTCTTGCCGGTGCCGGGCGGGCCGTGGATCAGGTGCACGTCGTCGGTGTCCAGGGCCTCGCGGACGGCCCGGCGCTGCGAGTTGTTGAGGGCCGGGTTGTGCCAGTCGTCGATCTCTGCGGGCGTCGCCTCTGCAGGGGGAGATGCGCCAGTACATACGTCGCGAAGATGCGCCAACGCCTCGTTGGCCGTCGGCAGTTGAGCCAGCGCGTCCTGCATGCGCTGGTACGTGATGTCGTTCACGTAGAGGTCCACGCGCAGGCCCTTCCCGAAAACCCATCCCGACAGCTGTCGGGATTTCGGGTCAAAGGACACCGTCACGGAGTAGTTGGTAACTTGCGTGACGGTCCCAGTGGGGTTGTCGTCTCGGAGTGGGTCCTTCTTCGAGATCATCACGAGGTCGCCCACGCGGATCTCGGTGTCGGGGAGGGACTGCCCCTTGTTCTCACGCATGAACTTGACCCGGTGTCCCCCGAGTCCTTCGCCTTCATCGCGGCCCCGCATGTGGAGCAGGGCCCGGCCCCGATCTTCCCGCTCGCGACCCGGCAAATTCTCAATCTCCTGCTCGTGTCGGCGCATCTCCTCCTCGCGCTCCAACTCCACGAGATCGGTCAACCGATCGGCATACTGCTGTGCGGCCTCGGTTTCTTCGTCGAGCGTCGTAATCGACACGGTGGCGGTGCCGATCCGACCGCCGTCCAGCACCTGCACGACCCGATCGGCCACGTCCGTTGCGACGTCCACCGTGGCCGTGCCGTCGTCAATGTCGATGGCCCCAAGGGCGTCGGGGTCAACGTTGGCCTCGTTCGCGACGGCGCCCACGATGTCGCCGGGCCCCTCCCCGTTGAGTCCCTGCACGAGCAGTGTGGTGGTCTCGTCGCTCATGCCCATTTTCCGATTTGTTCGACGTTTTCGACACGTCCTTTCTACACAACGGGAAATTTGAGAGTTGCAAAAGGACCGGTGGAAGGCCCGTAAAATGCTCGCGCGGAAGAAAAACTTGGGCTAACGTCGTTAAGTCTCCTCTCCTTGCCTGCTCCGTTCCTTCAGCGCCGCCAGCTGCTCCGTCCACGTCGGGATCGAAAGACCGAACGTCCGGCGCACCTTCTCTGAGCTGAGGACCGTATACGCCGGGCGGGCGGCCTCGGTAGGATACTCGTCGGACGACACCGGCGTGACCGCCACGTTCCTTTCGAACTGGGCAAAGATGGCCTGCGCAAAGCCGTACCAGCTCGTCTGGCCGGAGGCAGAAAGGTGATAGAAGCCGCTCCGCTCGGACGCGCCCTCTTCGCTCACCAATTGATCCACGATCGTCGTCGTGGCCTCGGCAATCCAGCCCGCCCAGGTCGGCGTGCCGGTCTGGTCGTCCACGACCGTAAGCTCCTCGTGCTCGCCCGCGAGACCGAGCATCGTGCGGAGGAAATTGGAGCGGCGGTCGCTGTAGACCCAGCTCGTGCGCAAAATCAGGTGTCGCCCGCCGACATCATGAATGGCTGCCTCCCCCTCCCGCTTCGTCCGCCCGTAGACGTTGATCGGATTCGGGCGGTCCGTTTCCTCATACGGCGCCGTGTTCGTGCCGTCGAAGACGTAGTCGGTAGAGTAATGGACGAGCCAGGCCCCGACCTCATCGGCAGCTTCCGCCAGTACGCCGGGGGCCTCCGCGTTGACGGTCCGCGCCCGCTCCGGCTCCCCCTCGGCCTGGTCGACCGCCGTGTACGCCGCCGCGTTGACGATCACGTCGGGCGCCACGTCGTCGACGGTCTCCCGAAGCGAATCGGGCTCGGTGAGGTCGGCGCGGTCTCGCCCCGGTGCGACGACCGTCCCCAACGCCCCAAAGGGCTCTTGCAACTCGCGTCCCACCTGCCCAGTGGCCCCCAGCAGCAGAAGCGTCGGTTCGTCGGACGTACCCATCTCGGCAAGAAGCGCGTTAGGAAATGGCCGTGTGCGACGTGCTGAACGCAAATCGTTCGTCGGGCAACGACTCCAGCAGCGGCGCGCCCTCATCCCGCTCGGACAGAATGGGATCGTCCACGGGCCACTCGATGCCGAGGGCCGGGTCGTTCCACCGGATGACACCTTCGGTCTCGGGATGGTAGAAATCGGTGCACTTGTAGTGGAAGAGCGCCTCGTCGCTGGTGACGACGAACCCGTGCGCAAAGCCTTCCGGCACATACAGCTGGCGGGCGTTCTGTGCCGAGAGCGTCAGGCCCTCCCACTCGCCAAACGTATCGGAATCGGCCCGAATGTCGACCACAACGTCGTACACCTCGCCCTTCAGGACCGAGATGAGCTTTCCCTGAGGCCGGGGATTTTGAAAATGAAGCCCTCGGAGCACCCGATGCTTCGAGCGCGAGAGGTTGTCCTGCACGAACGTCACGTCCAGGCCGTGCTTTCCGTAATCGCGAGCATTCCACGTTTCCAGGAAGGCTCCACGCTCATCGGCGTACACGTCGGGTTCAACCACACGTACACCGGGCAGATTGGCGTCAAATACGTCCATACTTGGGTCCTACATTCATGATGACGTCGGGGCGGGATCCTGCCGACGAATGAGATCCAGAAGATACTGACCGTAGTCGTTGTTGTCCATCGATCGCCCAATGCGGCGCACCTCGTCGGCCGAAATCCATCCTTGTCGCCACGCAATCTCCTCGGGGCAGCTGATCTTCAGCCCCTGTCGCTCCTCGATCGTCTGTACGAAGTTGGCCGCCTGCAGCAGGGAGCTGTGCGTTCCAGTGTCGAGCCACGCCATTCCCCGTCCCAGCGTTTCGACCTGAAGCTCTCCTCGTTCGAGATAGTGCCGGTTCACGTCCGTGATCTCCAGTTCCCCTCGATCGGACGGCTCCAACCCCTTCGCAATGTCCACTGCCTCTGAGTCGTAGAAGTAGAGCCCCGTTACGGCGTAGTTGGACGCCGGATCGTCGGGCTTTTCCTCGATAGAAAGGGCCTGTCCGCTCTCGTCGAAGTCCACGACCCCGTAGCGCTCCGGATCGCGCACGAAGTAGGCAAACACGGTTCCGCCCGCCTCCTGCTGTGCCGCCCGTTCCAACCGCGCGGGCAACCCCTCGCCGTAAAAGATGTTATCCCCCAGAATCAGGCACACGTCCTCGTTCCCGATAAAGTCCGCCCCGATCGTCAGGGCCTGGGCGATGCCTTTCGGTTCCGCCTGCTCCGCATACTGCAGGTTGATTCCCCACTGGTGCCCGTCGCCCAGAAGCGCCTCGAAGCGGGGCAGGTCCTTCGGCGTCGAGATCACGAGCACGTCCCGGATGCCCGCCAGCATGAGCGTCGACAGCGGGTAATACACCATCGGCTTGTCGTACACCGGGAGCAGCTGTTTGCTCACCGACCGCGTGGCCGGGTACAGGCGCGTGCCCGCCCCGCCGGCCAGGAGAATGCCCTTTCGCGTCTGACTGGATTTCTCGCTCATAGAAACTCGTGACTTCGATCTTCTGCTAAGAACAAACCGTAAAGGCGTCTCGGAGGCCGAAGGTCATGCCCGTGGTGCGAGACGCCTCAACCTCCAATATCTCCCTCATCCTTTCCTCTTACTGAACAGCCCGCACCCAGTCCCGATTCTCCACGTACCACCGCACCGTCCGGCGCAGGCCCGACTCGAAGTCGACCTCCGGCGTAAACCCAACCTCCTCCTCGATCTTGCTCGGATCGATGGCGTAGCGCCAGTCGTGGCCCGGGCGATCGTCCACAAACGTGATGAGGGAGCGGTGTCCCCCGTCCGGTCCATCGGATCGGAGGTCATCGAGAATGTCGCAAATCTGATGGACGACCGCAATGTTTTCTTTCTCACAGCGCCCGCCGACGTTGTAGGTCTCTCCCACGCGCCCCTCGTCCAAGACGCGAAGCAGGGCCCGGACGTGGTCGTTCACGTAGAGCCAGTCGCGCACGTTTTGTCCGTCGCCATACACCGGAATCGGCTCTCCGTCCAGGGCGTTCAGGATGACGACCGGAATGAGCTTCTCCGGGTGCTGGTAGGGGCCGTAGTTGTTCGAGCAGTTCGTGATGAGCACGGGCAAACCGTAGGTGCGGTGCCAGGCCCGCACGAGGTGGTCGGCTCCGGCCTTGCTGGCCGAGTACGGGGAGCTCGGATCGTAGGGCGTCTCCTCCGTAAAGGCGCCCGTTTCGCCGAGTTCGCCGTAGACCTCGTCGGTCGAGACGTGCAGGAAGCGGAAGTCTTCCGGCTCGCCCTGCTCCTCCCAGAAGGTCCGCGCCGCCTCCAAGAGCACCTGCGTCCCCACGACGTTCGTCTGCACAAACGCCGCCGGCCCGTCGATCGAACGGTCCACGTGCGACTCCGCCGCTAGATGGAGAATGCCGTCCGGCTCGTACTCTTGAAAGAGACGATGCATCGCCGGAGCGTCGGTGATGTCCTCCTGCTCGAAGTGATGCCGGGGATGATCGGCGACTGGTTCTAGATTTTCGCGGTGACCGGCGTACGTCAACGCATCGATCGTGACGACGGTCGCTTCCGTCTGCTCAATGAGATAGCGCACCACCGCCGAGCCGATGAAGCCCGCCCCGCCGGTGACAAAAAGGGTGTCGTCCATAAAAAAAGAACTGATGCTTCAACTCGTTGGAATAACGTGGTTCTCACGATTTGGCATTGAGGTGATCCTCTACCACTCGACCAGCAGATCGAAATCGCTGTGCGGCCCCATCTCGCCGCGCGCGGCGGAACCGAACAGGATCATGCGCTCGGGATCGGCCACCTCCACGATGCGCTCAATAACGGTGTCGAGAACGGAGGTTTCCACAGCGGGGTTGATCTGGTGGAATACGTCCTGGGGTTCTCTATTCGTCTGTACGCGCCATGCGTTCGAGAGTGTCGGCAAACGCGTGGAGGTCGTAGTGAACGTGCTCTGCGGTCTCGGGCAGTCGCTTCATGAGCAGAGCGATCTGCTCCGGGTCGAAATCGAAGGTGTACACATTGCGCACCACGTGCCGAAATCCCCGAAACTGATCCAGTTTTTTCTACAGCCAGAGCAGCGAAATGATCATAACGGAAATCGTCATCACCAGGATCGTGGCCGGCCAGCCCACCTTCGCGTAGTCGCTGAAGCGGTAGCCCCCGGGCCCCATCACCATCAGGTTGGTCTGGTAGCCGATGGGGGTGAGGAAACTCGCCGAGGCCGCAATGGCGACGATGAGCCCGAATGCAATGGGCGGTGCGCCGAGCGTGGACGCCGTGGCCATCGAAATGGGCAGCATGAGCACGGCCGCCGCGTTGTTCGTGATGAGCTCCGTGAGGAGATTCGTGAGGAGATAGATCGCCACCAGCGTCACCACCGGCCCGTACCCCGCGGTGACGCCGAGCACGCCTTCTGCCACCTGCTGCGCGAGGCCGGTCGTCTCGATCGCTTTCCCAATGCCGAGCGCCGCGGCAATCACGACGAGCACCTGCACGTTGAGGGCGCGCTGCGCCTCCGCCGCCGTCACACAACCGGTGAGAATCATGAGCAGCGCGGCAACGAACGCCGCCGTCACGATGGGCGCTAGGCCCACCGCCGCCGTGAGGACCATCGCCCCTGTCAACGCCAGAGCGAGCGGGGCACGCCCGTTCCGATCATCGTCGGTCTCTTCGTCGTCGCGCCCGTCGGTGGCCGCGAGGGCCCGGCCGTCGCGCGGCGCCACGAGGTAGAACTCGTCCCGACTGCCGCTGCTCCACCGCTGCTCGAAGTCGCTGGGCGCCTCCACGATCAGCAGATCCCCCGCCTGCAATCGGGTGGTCCCCACCGGACCCGTCACCGGCTCATTCTCCCGCTGAATGCCGAGGACGACGCCCTGGTACTCCTCTCGGAAGTTCGCTTCGCCGAGGGTGGAGCCCACGAGGTCGGAGGATTCGGCAATGACCGCTTCGTAAAGGGGCAGGGTCTCGTAGCGCACCGGATCGTCCCGCCGCTCGTCCGGGCTCGGAAGGGTGCGCTTCAGGCCCGGGCGCTTCAGCAGCCGTTCCCGAGCGGCGAGGCGCCCGTTGAAGGTGAGCACGTCGCCCTGTTCGAGCGTGAGGCGCGGCGTGGCCTGCAATACCTGCTGCCCGCGCCGGACGTGCGTGAGGTAGGCATCGCCGAGATCCCGGAGTCCGGCCTCGGCCACGGTCTGTCCGATGATGGGCGACTGCACCGTCACCTTCACCTCGAACATGTTCTCGTCCAGCTCCTCCTCCACCGCGGGCGCCGGCGTCCCTCGATCCGGGAGGAGACGGTGCCCGCCCAGAACGAAATACGCGATCACGGCCAGGGCCGACGGGATGCCAATCCAGGTCACGTCGAACAGGTGCAGCGGCTCGTACCCCTCGGCCTCCATCAGCCCCGCCACGATCAGGTTGGTCGACGTGCCCACCAGCGTCGTCATCCCCCCCGTGATCGCCGCGTAGGAGAGCGGAATCATGAGCTTCGACGCGGGGATGTTCTGCTCGTCGGCCCACTCCTGGAGGCGCGGCGTGAGCATCGCCACGATGGGGGTGTTGTTGAGGAGGCCCGAGAGGAAGGCCGTGGGCCCCATGAAGCGGGCCAGCAGGGAGCCCAGACGATCGGTCTTCGCGAAGAGCACCCGATCGAGCTGACTGAGAGCGTCGGTGTGCTGCACACCCGCGGCGACGATGTAGAGCGCCCCCACGGTGAGGACCGCCGAGTTGGAGAAGCCTGCAAACGCCTGCTGGGGCGAGACGACCCCCGTCACGAGCAGGGCCGACAGGCCGCTCAGCAACACGAGATCGGGCCGCCCCACGTCCGACACCAGCGCTGCCACCAGTCCCACGACGACCCCCACGGTGATCCAGGCGTCGACGTTAAGGGCTTCGAGGAAAGCCATGGCACTATTATAGACACTCGCCCCCAGAGGGCAATTTCCTCTTGTGAGCTAATCCAGGAAACGGTCAAAGACGTGCGAGAGCTGTCGGATGTCATCGAGGTGGTGCTGAAGAACGTCGTAGACACGACTCCGCTCGATGTCCACGTACTCGTGCACCAGCACATTTCGAAAGCCAATCATGTCCTTCCACATTTCGCGCACATCCGCCTCGATAAATCCGTGCTCCTCAAACAGATCCGGTAAGTCTCGAGCCCGTTCGAAGTGCCCAAGATCTTCGTCCACGACGACGTGGCCTGCCATGTCACTGAGGGCTTCAATCGCAAGCTGAAGATTGCGCTCTACTGCACTGTAAACCTCAATATCTGACCGAAACTCGTCGAATGAGTACGCCTGCGCCCGCTCCAGATACTCCACAAACGTATCAAGCTTTTGGAGCCGACGTCGAATCACTTCAGGGCGAACCATCAGATTGGTTGAGCCGACGCTCCTTGTAGGCTTTGCGTTGCCGTCGCAGGTACGGCTGAAAATCCCAGTACATGCGAACCACCTTCGAGGTGAAGGCGGCGGCGTCGAAATCGTCAGCCGCGTAGAGAATCACGTTCGGCCGCACGGCCTCGAATTGGAGCACGAGCGGCGCGTCGTTGAGCACCACGAGGTCGATCCAGTCTCGCCGGGCCGCGTCCATGCACTCGCCGATCAACGGGACCTTGTCCGACGGGTCCCATGCGTCCTCATCGACGACAATGCCGAGATCGAGATCGCTGCCGCTCCACGTCCGATCGGTCGCCACCGACCCGAACACGTACGCCCCCCGCACGGCGGGATGCGCCGCAAAGACCTCTCGGAGCCGATCAACTACCTCGTCGGAAAGCATGGGCAACGGAAACGGTCAGGAAGGAACGCACCGGTCAAACGATGTACGCCCGAGAAAGATCACTCCTCTCCAATTCTCCCGCACATTCTGCCCCCGTGCTCTTCACTCCCACGCGCCCGCTCACCTACACGATGCCTTCGTCCTCCAGCGTCTCAATGATCCGGTTCACGCAGGTCTCCACGTCGTTCTGATCCGTGTCGACGACGAGCTCCGGATTCCCCGGTGCCTCATACGGGGCGGTGACGCCGGTAAAGTTGGCGATTTCGCCCTGCTCGGCCTTCTTGTAGAGCCCCTTCGTGTCCCGCTCCTTGCAGACCTCCAGCGGGCAGTCGACGTGCACCTCAAAGAAGCGGCCGTCCGGCAGCAGTTCGCGAATGCGATCGCGGTCCTCCTGATACGGCGAGATGAAGCTGCAGAACGTGACGTTGCCCTGCTCAAAGAAGAGCCGAGCGGTCTCGCCCACGCGGCGGATGTTTTCCTTGCGGTCGTTGGGACTGAACCCGAGGTCGCCGCAGAGGCCGTGCCGCACGTTGTCGCCGTCGAGCATCATCGTCTGCACGTCCCGGTCGAAGAGACGCTTCTCCACCTCCTTCGCGATTGTGGACTTGCCGGAGCCGGAGAGGCCCGTGAGCCACACCACGGCCGACTTGTGTCCGTTCTTCTTCTCGCGATCCTCGCGCGGAACGTTCAGACCTTCCCACACCACGTTCGGAGACGTTTCGCGCTCCTCGTCGGTCACCTCCTCTTCCTGACCGAACGGCGCCACGTCCTCGGCCACGCCGCGGATCATGCCGGCGGCCACTGTATCGTTCGTGTCCGGATCGATGAGGATGAAGTTGCCGGTCGACCGGTTAATCTTGTACGGGTCGATGAAGAGCGGATCGGCGGTCTCCAGCTCCACCCGTCCAATGTCGTTGAGCTCAAAGGTGTCGGCCTCCTCGCGGTGGAAGGTGTCGACGTTGGTGCGATAAACCACCTTCGAGACGTTCGCCTGCGTGCGCCGCGTGGTGTGCTGGATGATGTACGGGCGATCCGTCCGCATTTTCTCTTCATTCATCCAGCACAGATCGGCGTCGAGCTGGCGGGTGACCTCGGGACGGTTGCGGCTCCGCACAATCATCGAGCCCCGGCTCACGTCGATCTCATCCGTAAGCGAGATCACGATCGAGTCCTCCGGTCCGGCCTCCTCCACCTCGCCGTCGAGGGTCGTGATCGACTCGACGTGGGACGTGCGCTTCGACGGCAGGACGACGACCTCTTCGCCCGGTCGAATCTTCCCGGACGCCACTTGGCCCGCAAAGCCGCGAAAGTCCTGGTGCGGCCGGATCACGTGCTGCACCGGAAAGCGGAAGTCGACCTGGTTGCGGTCGGCCTCCGGGCGGACGTTTTCGAGACGATGCAAGAGCGTCGGCCCGTTGTACCACGGCATGTTGTCCGACTGGTTGACGACATTGTCGCCCTTCAGCGCCGAGATGGGGATGAAGGTGATGTCGTTGATGTCGAGGTTGTCGGAGAAGCTCTGAAACTGCTCCACAATCTCGCGGAAGCGCTCCTCGCTGTAGTCGACGAGGTCCATCTTGTTGACCGCGACGATCATGTACGGAATCTGGAGCAGCGAGGCGATAAAGGCGTGCCGCTGCGTCTGCTCGATCACGCCGTTGCGGGCGTCGATGAGCTCCACGGCCAGCTCCGCCGTCGAGGCGCCCGTCACCATGTTGCGCGTGTACTGCTCGTGCCCCGGCGTGTCCGCGATGATGAATTTGCGGTTGGGGGTCGAGAAGTAGCGGTACGCCACGTCGATGGTAATGCCCTGCTCCCGCTCGGCCTTCAGGCCATCGGTGAGGAGCGCCAGCTCCATCTCGTCGTCATCGCGGTGCGTATTGCGCTTAATCTCCTCCAACTTATTCTCAAAGATCTGCTTCGTGTCGTAGAAGAGGCGCCCGATAAGCGTGCTTTTTCCATCGTCGACGCTCCCTGCCGTAGTAAACCGAAGTACGTCCATGCTCAGTGTCGAATTGCGAGTTTCGAGTTTCGAATGAGGAATAGAACTGCGGAATGTCCGACCGACTGCTCGATCAATTCGACATTCGCAATTCCCAATTCGCCAGTGCCTAGAAGTAGCCTTCGCGCTTGCGGTCTTCCATGGCCGCCTCGGCGCGCTTGTCGTCGGCGCGGGCACTGCGCTCGGCCTGCTGCGTAGTGGCCACCTCGGCAATCACTTCGTCGAGAGTGGTGGCCGTCGACTCTACGGCGCCGGTGCACGTCATGTCGCCGATGGTGCGGAAGCGAACCATCTTTTCGACGTACTCTTCGTCCTCTCGCAGCTCATTGTACGGCGACTTGGGCAGGAGCACCCCGTCCCGCTCGAACATCGTCCGCTCGTGGGCGAGGTAGAGGCTCGGGATCTCCAGGTCCTCCTGCTGGATGTACTGCCACACGTCCAGCTCCGTCCAGTTGCTGAGCGGGAACGCGCGGAAGTGCTCTCCGGGCTTGCTCCGTCCGTTGTAGAGGTTCCAGAGCTCGGGCCGCTGGTTCTTCGGGTCCCAGTTGCCAAAGCGGTCGCGGTGGGAGAAAAAGCGCTCCTTCGCGCGGGCCTTCTCCTCATCGCGCCGGGCCCCACCGAGCGCCACGTCGAACCCATGCTCCTCGATCGTATCCAGAAGCGTCACGATCTGGAGCTTGTTGCGACTCGCGTCGGGTCCCTGCTCTTCTTTCGCCCGACCGGACTTAATCGTCTCCTCCACGCTCCCGACGATGAGGTCAAGGTCGTGCTCCTCCATCAGGTTGTCCCGAAATTCGATGGTCTCCGGGAAGTTGTGGCCGGTATCCACGTGGAGGATGGGAAACGGCACCTTGCCCGGATAGAACGCTTTCCGGGCGAGGTACACCATCGTGAGCGAGTCCTTCCCGCCGCTGAACATGAGGACGGGATTGTCGAACTGCGCCTCCGCCTCCCGGATGACGTGAATGGCCTCCGACTCCAGCCAATCCAGATGTTCTGAGGTATCCGATGAAAGGGGCATGGTGTGGAACAATAATTCAGAGAGCCTCAAGAGCTGCTGCGCCCACGTAAGCGGGACCGCAGCAAACGTTTCGGGTTAGGTTTCAGAAGGGACCTCCGCGTCAATCTTCTTCTTGAAATAGTCAAGCGTGCGGCGCAGTCCCTCGTGCCGGTCGACCTTCGGCTCCCAGTCGAGAACCTCTCTCGCCTTCGAAATATCCGGCTGCCGAACCTGCGGGTCGTCCTGCGGAAGCTCCTCGTACGTGATGGAGCTGCCGGTGCCGGTGATTTCGATGATCTCCTCGGCAAACTCCTTGATCGTGATCTCGTCGGGATTGCCGATGTTGACCGGCTCCGACTCCTCGCTCATGAGGAGTCGGTAGATGCCGTCCACCAGATCGCTGACGTAGCAGAAGGCGCGCGTCTGGCTGCCGTCGCCATAGACGGTGAGCGGCTCGCCGCGCAGGGCCTGCGACATGAAGGTCGGCAGCGCCCGACCGTCGTCGATGCGCATGCGGGGACCGTAGGTGTTAAAGATCCGCACGATGCGGGTCTCGACGCCGTGGTAGCGATTGTACGCCATCGTAATGGCCTCGGCAAACCGCTTGGCCTCGTCGTAGACGCCGCGTTCGCCGATGGGATTCACGTTGCCCCAGTAGTCTTCCGGCTGGGGATGCACGAGCGGATCGCCGTACACTTCACTCGTGGAGGCAAGCAAGAGTCGTGCGTCTTTCGCCTTCGCGAGCCCGAGGGCCTTGTGCGTCCCCAGCGCCCCTACCTTCAGGGTCTGAATCGGAAGCCGCAGGTAGTCCTCCGGCGCGGCCGGACTGGCAAAGTGGAGGACGTAGTCGAGGTCGCCGTTGACGTGGATGTAGTCGGTCACGTCGTACTCCACGAAGCGGAACCGGTCCTGGCCAAGCTCAAACAGGTGTTCGATGTTTTCGGTGTTTCCAGTCACGAGGTTATCCATGCAGATGACCTCGTGCCCCTCGTCGATGAGGCGGTCGCAGAGATGGGAGCCGAGAAATCCGGCCCCGCCGGTAATAAGTGTGCGTGGCATGAGAGTGAGTAGAAGGGGGGATGAGAAAGGGGGCCACCCGTCTTAGAAGCTGTTTCAATTTCAAACGCAGCGAATATGGCTGCGCATAACGACTGCAAAACGGTCATTCCAACTGTAGTAAGTAAACGCACAAGCGTCCAATTGGCATCCCTATCGACAACATCGAATACGGATGTGGAGACGTTCGTAAATTGAAACAGGTTCTTAGGCGGGCTGACCGTTTTCGACGATGGCTTCTTGAATGGCTTCCTGATCGTCCTCGGGCTCGTAGTGCGGCCGCCCGATACTGTAGTAATTGAACCCCATTTCGGCCATTCGCTTCGGCTCGTAGAGATTCCGACCGTCAAAGATCAGCGGGCGGGCGAGCCGGTCCCGAACGTCGGCGAGGTTCGGGCGCCGGAATTCGTGCCACTCGGTGCAGACGACGAGCGCATCGGCGTCATCGAGCACGTCGTACATGTCGTCGCCGTAGTCGATGGTATCACCGAACACGTTTCGGGTCGTCTCGATGGCCTCCGGGTCGAACGCAGCCACCTCAGCGCCTTTCTCCCGAAGGCCCTGGATGATGATGTGCGACGGCGCCTCGCGAACGTCATCGGTGTTGGGCTTAAAGGAGAGGCCCCACATCGCAATCTTCTTGCCCTCAAGATCACCGTCGAAGTGCTCATCGAGCCGGTGCACCAGAAGCTTGCGCTGCTGGTCGTTCACCTCCAGGACGGAGTCGAGAATCTTGAAGTCGTAATCGTGCTCCTGCCCTTTGCGGTGGAGCGCCTGCACGTCCTTCGGGAAGCAACTGCCCCCGAACCCAATGCCGGCATACAGGAAGTGCTGACCGATGCGGTGGTCCTTGCTGATGCCGAGGCGCACTTTGTCCACGTTGGCGCCGACTCGATCGCACATGTTGGCGATCTCATTCATGAACGAGATGCGGGTGGCCAGCAGCGAGTTGGCCGTGTACTTAATCATTTCAGCCGACCGCTCGTCGACCACGAGAATCGGGTTGCCCTGCCGCACGAACGGCTCGTAGAGCCGCGTCATGACCTTGCCCGCCTTGTCGCTGGAGGTACCGATCACCACACGATCCGGCTTCATGAAGTCATCGACCGCCGCCCCCTCGCGCAGAAATTCAGGATTCGAGACCACATCCACGTCCCGTTCGGCCTCCAGTCCCCGCTCGGCCATGACATCCTGCACGCGGTCCGCCGTGCCGACCGGTACGGTGCTCTTGTTCACGACGACGCGGTACTCTCCGTCGTCCTCCGCCGCAAGCAAGTCCGCGACGTCCCCGGCGGCCTGCATCACGTACGAAAGGTCAGCAGCCCCATCCTCGCCCGGCGGCGTCGGCAGCGCGAGGAAGATGACCTCAGCGTCAGCGACAGCGTCGGAAAGCTCCGTCGTAAAATGGAGCCGACCCTCTTTGCGATTGCGAGCAAAGTAGTGTTCAAGGTCCGGCTCGTAGATCGGCAACTCTCCATTCCGAAGCTGCTTGACCTTTTCCTGGTCGATGTCCACACAGGTGACCTGATTTCCCATCTCGGAGAAACACGTGCCGGAGACCAGGCCCACGTAGCCGGTTCCGATGATTGCTATGTTCATGTTGATGACAAAAAGAAATGAGTACAGAAAACGAGTGTCGTCCCGGAACCTGCCCGCATCTTTCGCTCCTCCGCTTCCGCGACGGGCTCAGAATAACGGGCCCAAGATTTGGACAGATCAGCCTTGTCCTATTTCTCCGCGGAAACAAAGGCGCTCCTCACCACATCTTCTGGCGCACGATTCAGACCAGAACCCGTTCGCCCTCCTACTGGTCTGTTACACGTCATTTTGGTGTCTTGGAATCCCAAACGATCTCAAAATTCCCCAGGCAGGTCGCTCCGAGTGTAATTGAGGAGCCTCCCAGAAGCGAGCAGCTTCGCCAAGAATATTTCTCGACTGGAGATCTCAGA
>JAHENZ010000250.1 GCA_018609755.1 Salinivenus sp.
CGGAAACGGCCGGCTTCTACAACACCGCCGGCTTTAACGACGACACCCGCGCCTTCCTCTCCATCCCCGCCCGGCACGACCTCGCCCGGCGCCTCGACGCCAACTACGTGGCGACGCTCGTCGCCCGCCACCAGATCGCGCTGGACGAAGCCCGCGAGATCATGGAGGATCTGGCCGTCGGCCTCGTCCGCGACACCTACAACCTGGGCGATTAGGAGTCCCCGCCCGATTTTTGGGTACGAATGTCCTGCAAACAAGAAGACAGCGGTCCGCAGTCGGCCGTCTGTTCAACTATTAGCATAAAGACCGAAATTCAGGAGCTCCCTCGGCCCACTGCTTTTCCAACTGCTTCAACTACACCATGACGCGACACGACATCGTTCACGCCCTCAGCGACACGGGTGCCGTGGCCATTATCCGCATGGAGGACTCGCAGAAGCTCATGCGGGTCATCGACGCCATCCGGGAGGGCGGCGTCACGGCAATAGAAATCACCATGACGACCCCCAACGCCCTGAGCGTCATCGAAGACGCGGCGTCGGCCTACGCGGACGACGACGAGGTGCTCATTGGCGTCGGCTCCGTGCTCGACGGCCCCACCGCCCGACAGGCCATCAGTGCCGGGGCGCAGTACGTGGTGAGTCCGGTACTCAAAGCCGAAATGATTGAGATGTGCCACCGCTACGACGTGCCCGCCACACCCGGCGCGTTCACCCCCACGGAGGTACAGCACGCCCATGAGCTCGGCGCGGACGTCGTGAAGGTCTTTCCGGCGAGCACTGTGGGCCCGAAATTCTTCAGTGCCCTGAAAGCCCCGATGCCCCACCTCAAGCTGATGCCGACCGGTGGCGTGAGCCTCACGAACGCGGGCGAGTGGCTGAACGCCGGCGCATCGATGGTGGGTATCGGCAGTGCCCTGCTGGACGACGAGGCCATCGCCGCGGGCAACTTCGACCAGCTCACCGAAAACGCCCGCACCCTCCGCCGCAGCATCGACCAGGCCCGCAGCTAATCGTCGCCGCGCCCTTCTCTTTTCGCCCTTTCCCTTACAGCGTCCGATCCGCTGGTACACGGCTCACTGAAACGGTCCTCTTGATCCCGCTTCGGCAAACGGATAGGTTTTATGCTCCGTCCGTTTCTCCCGAAGCAATGGCCCGTCATGGATCGAGATGCCCTTCAACTCTCGCGCGAGCAAATGCGGTCGCTGGGATACCGCGTCGTTGATCTCCTGGTCGACCACTTCGCCGGGACCGAGGAGGAAACGGGTCAGACCCCGTCCCGTGCCGCGCTGGAAGAGGCCCTCCGCGAAGACCTGCCGGAGGACGGCCAAGATCCGCACGCCGTGCTCGATCAGGTAGAGGAGGACGTGTTGCCGAATACGCGGCGGATCGACCACCCGCGCTTCTTTGGCTTCGTGCCGGGCCCCAACAACTTCATCGGCGTACTGGCCGACGCCCTGGCCGCCGGATTCAACGTCTTCTCGGGCACCTGGATCTCGGGCGCCGCGGCCGCACAGGTAGAGCTCGTGACGATCGATTGGCTCCGCAAATTATGTGGACTGCCGGAGGGCGCGGGCGGCCTCTTCACGAGTGGGGGCTCGATGGCAAACGTGACGGCCCTGGCTGCCGCCCGGCACGCCATGCTGGACGACATCCTGGACGACGCCGTCGCCTATTGCTCCGATCAGACGCACACGTCGGTGGATCGGGCCCTCCGCCTTTTGGGATTTGGTCCCGATCAGCTCCGCCGTCTTCCGTCCGACGACGAGTTTCGGCTGGACCTGGAGGCCCTGACCGAGGCCGTCGCGACCGATCGTACCGACGGACACCGTCCGTTCTGCGTGATCGCCAATGCCGGCACGACCAACACCGGGGCCGTCGATCCGCTCCCCGCCCTCGCCGAGGTGGCGGACGAGCACGACCTTTGGCTGCACGTGGATGGGGCGTACGGGGCACCCACCGCCATCTGCAAGCGCGGACGAGAGCGCCTCACAGGCCTCGACCGGGCCGATTCGATCACGCTTGATCCCCACAAGTGGCTGTTTCAACCCTTCGAGATCGGCGGAGTACTGGTGCGCAACCCGACCCATCTGCGCCGGGCCTTTCGGCTCGAAGGCGAGTACCTTGAGGACGCGATGGGACCGGAAGAAGAAGTCAACTTTTCGGCCTACGGCATTCAACTTACCCGCAGCTTCCGGGCGCTCAAACTATGGATGACCCTCAAAGTCTTTGGACGTCAACACATTGCAGCGGGCGTTCGTCGTGGCTTTGAGCGAGCCGAGCAGGCCGAACGCCTCCTTCGCAAACGCCCCGAGTGGACGGTCGTCACCCCCGCACAGATGGGCATCGTGACCTTTCGATGCGAGCCGAACGGCTGGAACCCCCTCCGTATTGATGCCCTCAACCGGCAGCTGCCCCCGGCGATCAACGAGGAAAACCAACGCTTCCTCACGAAAACGACGCTCGACGGACGGCCCGTGCTTCGGTTGTGCCCCATCAATCCGCGGACCACCCGGGAGGATCTGCGGGCAACGATCGACCGGCTCGACGCACTCCGACAGACGATGTCCGTGTCGTAACCCGTCGGCCTGCCGTCGTCAGGGATCTCGTTTCCTGAAGAAAGTGTATAATTACCTCTACGACATCCTGCCCTCAACGAATGAGCCGCCATGCCGACGTACGAGGCCATTTACGAAAATGGACAGCTCGAATGGATTGGGGACGAGCCAGAGCCGGGCCGCCACCGCGTGCAGGTAACGGTGCTCGATTCCAAGCCGGCGCACCGTGATCCAGAAGAAATTAAGCGCATTCTAGACGAAGCACACGGGGCCTGGGGAACGGACAAAACGGTTGAGGATATCGACGAGGAAATTGAGAAAATGCGCAGCGAATGGAATCGTCCTTGGTATGATTCAGATCACTCCTAGTACTCAGTCACGATGGTTTTGACGAAGGTCGGTTCTCAACGCGCGTTCGAAATCCGTCTCAAACGAGCGGAATCCGTTCGTTGAGGAAAAGACGACCCGTCACGATCATTGTGTCGCAGTACTAGCGTTCTCACTCCTGCCCGTGCGTGTTTTCGACAGCAACATCCTCATCTATTATCTCAACGGAGCCTTTTCATCTCGTCGCCGGGCGCGCATCAGCGAATGGATCCAAGAAGGAGCAGCCATCTCGATTATAAGCCGAATTGAGGTACTGGGCTACGCGCAGCCTCTCCGAGAACGAGATCGTACACGTACGTTCCTTACTCTTTTTCGGGAAATCTCGGTGGCAGAGGAGATTGTACAGACAACCATTTCCATTCGGTAGCAGCACTCAACGAAGGTTCCAGACGCAATCATCGCTGCAACAGCTCTTGATCTGGACGTTCCCCTCCTAACCAGGAACGCCTCGGACTTCGCCCCAATCGACGGACTCGCTCTTCGAAATCCGTTCGATAATTGAATTCTCTCTATTCCCGAACGACCAATCAGCTCCGTGACCCACAAGCACATCTCCAGCGGCACCGAATGGGAGTCGCACGTCGGCTACTCACGCGCCGTCCGGGTCGGTCCCCACGTCCACGTGGCCGGCACGACGGCAACCGACGAGGAGGGAAATGTCGTCGGCGTCGGCGATCCGTACCGGCAGACGAAGCAGGCGCTCTCGAATGTCGAATCGGCTCTTCAGGAAGCAGAGGCAGCGCTTTCCGACGTGGTCCGCACGCGGCTGTTCGTCGTGGACATCGATCAGTGGGAGGCCATTGGGCAGGCGCACGGCAAGGTGTTCGGAGACATTCGACCGGCCGCTACTATGGTCGAGGTGAATCGTCTGATTGCGCCGGAGCTTCTGGTCGAAATCGAAGCAGTGGCGATTGTGGAATCCGCTGAATAATGGAGCCTTCATCGTCGCAGTCTACTGCAGCCCACGCATCTCGGTGGCGTGGTATACACGATCAATGGCGTTGACGAATGCTGCGGTACGCATCGACACGTCGTGCTCCGCCATCGTATCGCGCAAGTCCTCGTGTGCGTCCACGAAGCGCTCCTCCAGCTGGTCGTTGATCTCCGTCTCACTCCAGCTAAAGTGCTGGATGTTCTGTACCCACTCGAAGTAGCTGACGGTGACCCCGCCCGCATTCGCGAAGATGTCGGGAATGCAGGTGATGCCTCGATCCTCCAGGATTTCGTTGGCGGCATAGGTCGTAGGTCCGTTGGCCGCCTCCAGCACGTAGTCCGCTTGCACGTCGTCGGCGTTGTCCTCGGTGAGTACGCCCCCGATTGCGGCCGGCATCAGTACGTCGCAGTCCAGAGCCAGGAGCTCCTCGTTGGTAATGGAGTCGGCGTCGTCAAACGTCTCCAGATCGCCCTCCGCTGCCACGTGCTCCCAAACAGACGGAATGTCGAGCCCCGTCGGGTCGTAGTAGCCTCCCGTGATGTCACTCACGGCCACGACATTCGCCCCCTTCTCATGAAGCAGCCGTGCCGCCCAGCTGCCCACGTTGCCGAAGCCCTGGATGGCGACATCTGTGCCTTCGAGGCTTTTCCCCTCGTGGTTGAGGACCTCTCGTAGAGCAAACATGCAGCCTCGCCCCGTCGCCGCCTCGCGGCCAACCGAGCCGTGCACGTCCACCGGCTTGCCCGTCACCACGGCGGGCTCGAAGCCGTGGAAGTTGGAGTACTCGTCGAAGATCCAGGCCATCACCTGTCCGTTTGTATTCATGTCCGGAGCCGGGATGTCGGTCGTCGGCCCGATGAACTCGTGCGTCGTCTCGACGAACCGCCGGGTGAGCCGCTCGGTCTCGCCCGTACTGAGCTCTCGGGACTCTACCTGGATTCCCCCCTTCGCCCCGCCGTACGGCACCCCGATCAGGGCCGTCTTCCAGGTCATGAGACTGGCCAGCGACTGCACCTCGTTCCGGTTCACGCTTGGGGCGTACCGCAGTCCCCCCTTGAACGGACCGCGCGCATTGTCGTGCTGCACCCGGTACCCGATGAAGTTGCCAAGCGAGCCGTCGTCCATCGTGATGACGAGCTCAACGCGGACCTCGCGGGCCGGCGTCTTCAGCATGTGCTCGGTTTTCGGGGCGAGCCCAAGGGCATCAAAGCCGTCCTGAAGATACTTGTTGGTGGTTTCGAAAGCGCTCCCAGACATGAAAAACGGAAGATGTGTTTAGAGATCAGTGACAGGTTCGTAATGATACCTGCTGCGCCACAGGATCGCAACGCGTCAAGCCCCCCCATTCTATCGTACCGGAGGCCCAGATGAGAACCAACCTGATTCCAGTCCTCTTTCTGCCGAGTCGTACGGGCGGCCCCCGGTCGACAATCGTTATCTACTCAATCGAGGGAACACGTCTCCTGTCACGCCGACGATCCGTTCGCGCTGTATGATGTTGACGTGCGTGACTGCTAATTTAGGCATTCACCCTTCGGCCCGAATGCCCGCCATCTTCCTCACAAGAGTCCCGTCCGTCCATGAGCAACGACACGTCTGCTCCTGAAGTAACCCACCGCGAGCTGTATGAAGATCTTCAGCGCCGCCGTGACGAGGCCGCCAAGGGGGGCGGAGACGACCGCATCGAGCGGCAACACGAAAAGGACAAGCTCACGGCCCGCGAGCGTCTCGACATTTTGCTCGACGACGGCTCGTTCGAGGAGTTGGGGACTTTCGTGCAGCACCAGGAAACGAATTTTGACCTCGACGAGAACCGGCCGTACGGCGACGGCGTGGTCACCGGCTACGGCACCATTCACGGCCGTCTCGTCTACGTCTTCAGCCAGGACTTCACCGTCTACGGCGGCTCCCTCGGCCGGGCGCACGCGGACAAGATCGTGAACGTGATGGAGAAGGCCCTGGAAAACGGCGCTCCCCTCATCGGCCTCAACGACAGCGGTGGCGCGCGCATCCAGGAGGGCGTGAAGAGCCTCGGCGGCTACGCGGACATCTTCAAGCTCAACACCGACGCGTCCGGCGTCATTCCGCAGATCTCGGCCATCATGGGGCCGTGCGCCGGGGGCGCGGTCTACAGCCCGGCCATAACGGACTTCACCTTCATGGTGGAGGACTCCAGCTACATGTTCGTGACGGGGCCGCACGTGGTAAAGACGGTGACGCAGGAGGACGTGACAGCCGGGGAGCTCGGTGGGGCGCGCACTCACGCCACCAAAAGCGGCGTGAGCCACGTGACGTGCAAGAACGACGTGGACTGCCTCCGCCGCATCCGCGAGCTCATGAGCTACCTCCCGCAGAACTGCGAGGAAGATCCGCCCAAACGGCCCCGCGACGAGGTGTCTAGTGCCCTTGACGGGGACGAGCTGGACCGTCTCGTGCCGGAGGAGCCGAACAAGCCCTACGACATGCGCGACGTGATCCGGCACATCGTCGACAAAGACGACTTCTTTGAAATTCAGCCCGACTTCGGGGAGAACCTGATTACCGGCTTCTCGCGGTTGGGCGGACGCCCCATCGGCATCGTGGCCAACCAGCCCGCCGTGCTGGCCGGCACGCTCAACATCGACGCCTCCGTGAAGGGCGCGCGGTTCGTTCGCTTCTGCGACGCCTTCAACGTGCCGCTGTTGGTGTTCGAGGACGTGCCCGGCTTTCTGCCCGGCACCGACCAGGAGTGGAACGGCATCATCAAGGAGGGCGCCAAGCTGCTCTACGCCTTCTCCGAGGCCACCGTCCCTCGCATCACCGTCATCACGCGCAAGGCGTACGGCGGGGCCTACACCGTGATGAGCTCGAAGCACATCGGCGGTGACCTCAACTTTGCCTGGCCCACCGCCGAGGTGGCCGTGATGGGCCCGAAGAGCGCCGTCGAGATCATTTATCGCGACGAACTCAAAGAAGCCGACGATCCGGAGGCGGCGAAGGACGAGTTCGTAGAACAGTACCGGGAGGCGTTTGCTACGCCCTACGTGGCAGCGGAATACGGCTACGTGGACGACGTCATTAAGCCGAGCGAGACCCGGAAACGTCTCCTTCGCGGCTTCGACATGCTGGAGGACAAGGTGGTCAATAACCCGCCCAAGAAGCACGGCAACATGCCGCTGTGATGGCAGACGGCCGACCACCGTCGGCAAACAGAAGGAGTACGGGGCTACCGAACCATGGTCATCGAATGACGGCTGTGTGTTACCAAAACCCCAAGATTTCGGAAACTTGACTCTGTCCGATCCGGAATGGGAGTTGCTGGACTGCTCTTTGTGGGGTGAACATGCCAATCCATAGTGCCGTACGCCATATAATGAGCTTTGTGACCGTGTACGGTCTCCGTGCGGCCATAGACGAGGGGATTCGTCTCGGTTTTCGCAGTGTCGTCGCATCACCTCTTTCGGGCAGACGCCCGGGCGCACTGTTTGCTCGCAATACCATCACCGATGCCCCGTTGGGGCGAACGGTGCCATGCAAAAGCGAACACTTCTTCTCGTCGCTGCCGTGGGGGGGGTAATTCTCGCCGCCCTCTGGCGCCACTCGGTGCGTCCGTCGGCGCCGACGTCAAACACGTCCTGGACGAACTCCCTTCCCCGTACGGGAACGATTGCCCACGCAAATCCGCCCGCTCCTCAGGACACGCTGTCTGAGGCCGAGACCCTGCGCCGGATCGAGCGTCTTTATCGCCTCCAGGCAGACCTGATGCAGGCCCAGGCCGCCCACGAGACCGAACAGGTGAAGTCAATCCTGAATACGGCCATCGGCGAACTCGGAACACTCGTCGAGCGTCCCGGCCTCGCCCGCCGCCCGCGGTTCCGCCGCGTCTTCCACGCGCTCACGTCCGAGTATGAGACCCGTTACGGTGCCCCCGACACGCTGCGGCTCCCGCAGGGCGACATCCATCAGATGCGAAGCGGCCTCTTTGCGTCGCTCAACCGAGGCGAGCCGGTTTCGCTCGTAGACGAATTGCCGTCGGACCTCCGCGAACAGGATCTGCCGGTCCCACTCACCCTCAACCGGCCGGTGAGAGAAAGCATGTCCTTCCTCCTGCAGCACAAGCAGCGGTATCTGTATCCGTGGCTGCGGCGGGCGTCGACCTACTTTCCCATGATCGAACAGATCTTTGCGGAGGAAGGGGTACCGGACGAGCTCAAGTACCTCGCGATTGCCGAGAGCGGGCTCAACCCGCACGCGGAGAGCCGCGCCAAGGCGTCGGGCATCTGGCAGTTCGTGGCTAAAACGGGCCGTCGCTACGGGTTATCGATCGACCCGTGGGTGGACGAACGCCTCGATCCGGAAAAAGCCACCCGGGCTGCGGCCCGGCACTTGAAGGACCTGCATGCACGCTTCGGCGACTGGCAACTGGCCCTGGCCGGCTACAACTGCGATCCGGGCGTCGTGCAGTACCACGTGTACGAATACCGGCAGCGTACCGGCCAAACTCCGTCGTTCTGGGACATCTACCAGGAGCTGCCGGAAGAGACGCGCAACTACGTCCCGCTCTTCACGGCCACGGCCATCCTCCTCTCCAATCCCGCCGACTTTAACCTCAAGCGGGTAGAGGCCGGCCCGCGCTACGCCTTCGACTACGTGCCCGTCGGCGCGGCCCTCACCATCGAGCAGGTGGCGAGCCTCGCGGACGTAGAGCCGTCCAAGGTCCGGGCGCTCAATCCGGAGCTGCGGAGCAATCGGCTCCCGCCGTCGGAAGAGCCGTATTACGTCCGCCTGCCCTACGGCACCTACCCCGTGTTTGCCGAAAACTACGCCGCCCTGCCGGCCGAGGAGCGCGACCCGTCGCTAAAACACGTCCTGCAATCGGGCGAAACGATGGGAGAGGTTGCGCAACGGTACCACGTGGAGCGCTCGCGCCTCGTGGAGGCCAATACCAGCGGCTATCCCGTCTCCATGCGCGTGGGCCAGCGCCTCACGATCCCGGAAACCGAGTACGCCGGCAACGCCCGCATCACAGAAAGCGCGGATGCCGAGCCCCTCCGTGTGCGATATGGAAGTCGGACCGTCCGGTCCATTGACGAGGGCGGAGCCCTGGAAACGGGTTTGGCTGCGTCGGCCTCGGAGTCCTCGCCCCCGACGCCGTAAACGGACCGGGCCCTGGTGGTCTGTTACACGTCATTTTGGTGTCTTGGAATCCCAAACGATCTCAAAATTCCCCAGGCAGGTCGCTCCGAGTGTAATTGAGGAGCCTCCCAGAAGCGAGCAGCTTCGCCAAGAATATTTCTCGACTGGAGATCTCAGA
>JAHENZ010000251.1 GCA_018609755.1 Salinivenus sp.
CCAGGTGGGAAGTCAATCAGGATCCGGCAATCAGATTCAGGAGCTGGAGGTATGAGTGCTGCTCCACTGTTGACCGCTCAAGTTTGTGCGTGAGAGAATGGGGGAAAGGGGGCGTGGGCGAATGGGGTCACTGCATAAAACGGAGTCGTGTGCCACTTCCGGTGCAAGGCAGCCCTCCTCTTCCATGCTCCCGTACTCCCCCGCTCCCTCTCTCCCACGCCCCCACTCCCCCACGCTCGAACTTGCGACTTGACCTTTCCCAGGCCTTCCCCCTAGCTTCCCATCGTCCCTTTTGCTGAACTCCCTCAACCTTCGCGCTTCATGATTCTTCCCGACCACAAGATTCGCACCCTCGCCACCGAGCACGACATGATTGATCCGTTCGTGGACGGGCAGGTGCGGGAGGACGTGGTGAGCTACGGCCTCAGCTCGTTCGGCTACGACATGCGGGTGGCCGGCGAGTTTCGGGTCTTCACGCCCAACATCCACAACAGCGTGGTGGACCCGAAGGAGATCGACGAGCGGGCCATGGTGGAGTACGAGGTCGACGACCACATTCTCATTCCGCCGAACTCGTACGTGCTGGGCCGTTCGATTGAGTACTTTGAAATGCCGTCGGACGTACTCGCGATCGTTCTCGGCAAGTCAACCTACGCCCGGTCCGGCATCATCGTGAACGTGACGCCCCTGGAGCCGGGGTGGGAGGGGCACGTGACCATCGAGGTAAGTAATGCAACGCCGCTCCCCGCCAAGGTCTACGCGAACGAAGGAATTGCACAGGTCGTCTTTCTGCAGGGAGAGGCGCCGGAGATTTCGTATGCCGACAAGAAAGGCAAGTATCAGCACCAGAGAGGGATCACGCTACCGAAGCTTTAATTTCGGCGTCCATTCTCGGTTGCTTCCTGCAGAGGGGGGAGGCTCCGGAGCCGATCTCCACTGAGTACCGGGATTGTGTACGTTTGGGAGTGTGGGCGTCTGAAAGTCAGGCGTAAAGGGAATCGATTGAGCAGAAGCGGCGTTGACTGATCTGCAGCTACTTCTTTCGCAGGATCTCTGTTGTTCATGGCTTCGGATGCTTCCTCGGAGGCGACGTCCTCGTCGGGGTTTTCCTACCGCAAATGGGGGCTGGCGGTCGTCTTGCTGGCGTTCTTTTCCTATCTCCTGTGGTTTGTGGTCAATCCGTACCGCGACCAGCCGTACGAAGAGGTTCCGCACGGGGATCACGTGCACTACGTGCCGAAGGACCGGAACGAAAATGTGTCGATCAGCCGCTTTCCGACGCGTGAGCCGGAGGCAGGGGAGCGCATCACGCCGGATGGAGAGATCGTGCCCGATCGTCGGTAAGGGACGGCTAGCGAAGCGCATCTTCCACTTCCGACCAGAGCGACTCGTGAAGCGACTTCAGGCGCGAGGTTTCGTCTTCGTCCAGCGGAGCGAGGGGCGGGCGCACCTGCGGCCAGGCGGGGACATCGTGGCGCCAGGCAAGGAGCTGCTTGAGGGCAGGAATCGTCGGGAATTGCGACAGGCGCGTGCGGAGCTCCGTCAGTGTCGACTGAGCAGAGGCAACCTGCGCATCATTCTTCCAGTCGAGGACGGCCTGCTGGGCGAGGGGGGCGGTGACGTTCACGGTGGCGGAGATGCAGCCCGCGCCGCCGGCGCGCAGCAACGGCGTCAGGTGTCGTTCGGAGCCCGCAAAGACCTGCAGGTCTGGAAACGACGAACAGAGGGCGTCCAGGTGGTCCCACTCGTCGCTCGAATCCTTGATGCCGGCGATCTGCTCCGGATAGTGCTCCCGCAGGCGCTCGATGACCGGGAACGGGATGGGCACGTGCGTGAGGTCCGGATAGTGATAAAAGTAGATCCGGAGGGCGTCGTTGCCAACGTTTTCAATCAGGGTCGCGTAGGCACGGACGAGGCCTTCGTCGGTTACGTTCGTGAAGTGGAAGGGCGGTAGGACCAGCACGCCCCCCACGTCGCGGTCCGTCGCGTGGGACGAGAGTGTGATCGCATCGGGCAGCGCGAGGGCGCCGGTTCCCACCAGAAGACGGTGCGGAGCGATGCCGGCGTCGAGCACGGCGTCGAGCGCCCGCTGCCGCTCCTCGACCGTAAAGGAGAGACCTTCCCCCGTCGTGCCGAACAGAAGCGCCGCGTCGCAGCCTTCGTTCAGGAGTGTTTGGACGTGACGGGCAAGGGCCTGTCCGTCGGGGTGACCGTTCGCATCGAGAGGAGTCAAGCTGGCTGCCATCACGCCGCTGGGAAGAGACGAGGTAGACATGGGGCAAGAAGACTGTGTAGAAAACCGCGAGGGGGAGGTGTGTGCGGGCGTTTCCTTAATAGGCAATCATTGAAAGAATGCTCGCATGGTTCGCACATATGCACTTCCGGGGGCACGTGCTTCTAGTTCGCTCTCTTTTCACCAGCATCGAGCGCAGCGTTCGTTTGCTTGAACGGAGAAGCCTCATCTCGCGACCCGACCTCTTTCAAGACCTACGATTCAATTTTCCAGCCCAATGAACGTTCTCTACTTCCTTCGCCATGCCCAGGCTGAGCGCGGGACGAACTACGACGACGATCGGGATCGTCCCCTTACGGCCGAGGGGCGCCGCGACGCGAGCCGACTGGGCCGGTTGTTGGCCGCCACCGACCAGCTGCCCGACGGCATTGTCACGTCTCCCGCCGTACGGGCCCACCAGACGGCCAAGGCCCTATCGGAGGGAGGACAGTGGCAGGTCGACGTGCCGCTCCGTTCCTCCCATGCTCTTTATCAGGCCCAACCCGCCGACGTATTGGAGGAGATTCAGGCCCTTCCCGACGAGCTGGGGGCCGTGTTGATCGTGGGACATCAACCCGCCTGGGGCACCACGGTGAGTCAACTCTTGGGCTCGGCCAACGTCTCGCTGCCGCCCGGCACCTGCGTTCGCATCGATACCGCAGACCACCCGTGGCGGGAGCTGCAGTTTGGGGACGGGATGTTGCGCTGGATGTTGCCGCCGGGGCTGCTGCGGTAAAAAAGTTGCTATCGAGGACCGTTCAGAGTTGATACCCGCGTCTCAGCCTTCCATGCGTGTTCTCAAAAATCTCATTCTCAGCTTCTGTTTGGCGTATCCGGCGGGAGGATTCGTGACTTGAAACGAAATCGGCCTACGGATGCAACGTGACGGCGTCTCTTGTTGACTGATAGAGAACCCAAATGGGGGAGGCTCCCTGGATTGGTATTGCCAACAGTCATAGAGGAGGAGCAGTACCGGGTTTAGATGAATCGGCAGAGAGGGAGCAGTCGTCTCTGCCGGTTGTGGGACGAACGCAGGGGATCCGATCACCCGAGTGCCACGTCCATCACCATCATCACGGCGAAGCCGATCATGGCGCCCATCGTGGCCAGGTCAGTGTTGCCGTGGCGCTGCGACTCGGGAATGAGCTCCTCCACCACGACGTAAATCATGGCCCCGGCGGCGAAGGACAGGGCGTAGGGCAGCGCCGGGCGGACGGCGAGCACGGCAGCGGCTCCGCCTACGGCGGAGATCGGTTCCACAATGCCGGACAGCTGGCCGTACCAGAAGCTGCGGCCCCGCGAGATCCCTTCGCCCCGGAGCGGCATGGCCACCGCGATGCCCTCGGGAAAGTTTTGGAGGCCAATGCCCACCGCCAGGGTGAGTGCTGCGGCGAGCGTGGCGCCGGTTGCTACCTCCAGCGGCAGGGCGGCGGCTCCGAACGTAACGCCCACGGCCAACCCCTCCGGGATGTTATGGAGCGTAATGGCCAACACCAGCAGGGTGGCGCGTCGCCAGGACGTGGGCACGCCCTCTGCTTCGTCGATGTCGGCGCCCGGGTGGAGGTGGGGCAGGACGGCGTCGGCCCCGCGCAGGAACAGACCCCCGATCAGAAAGCCGATGACGGCGGGCATCCATTCGGTGACGCCCTGTGTGGCGGCCATCTCGATGGAGGGGACGAGGAGCGACCAGAAGCTCGCCGCGATCATGACCCCGGCGGCAAAGCCCATCATGGCGTCCAGCAGCTTGCGGTTGACCTGCCGGGTGAAGAAGACGACCGAGGCCCCGAGGGCCGTCACGCCCCAGGTGAAGGACCCCGCTAGGAGGGATTGCAGCAAGGGCGAAAGATCCTGAAACCACGTCGGAAGAAATGTGCTCATCAGCAGAACGGGGGTCTTTTAGCGTTAGTCATGATTTTTCCGGGGGAGGGCAATATTGATGTCGTTGGAGTGGAGGATTGTGAGATGATCCGTCGGACGTGAGAGATCACTCCTATGTAGCGCCGTTGGATTCCAACGGCGCTACAAGAAGGATGCAGATCTTTTCGGAAAGCGAACGTCCGGTGCTGCGATGTATCGGTCCTGCGATTAAACTCGCAAAGGCACAGTCCACCGGCGCTTCGAGGAGGGCTCAAGCATGAGCAGGGCTGACGGATCTGGTATCATTGCAGGACGATCTTCGCCGCCCAGTCGTTGAAGGGGCGATCTTTTCCGTCTGGGAACTCCGGGATTCGAAGCGTTCCGCTCTTATCGGCCTGGATCTGCTCCGGTGGCGTCCACTCTCCCGCAACTGGATGATACCACTGGAAGGAATACGTCGCCTCGGGAGGGAAGCCGTGGAGGGTCGGACGCGCGGAGTCGTGTTCGAAGTAGAGAAACGCCAGGTCTTTGTCCGGCGTCCGCATCATGTAGGACCATCCATCGAGCCCATCCTCGGGCGCATCCGGGGCTTTGTGCGGATCTACGTCCCGGCGGGCGAGCTCCAGATTCTGATAGGCTGCCCCCTCCGACAAGAGGAAGTCTCGCAGGGGACGCATGTACGTGGCCGACTCGTACTGTAGCGCCTCCCAGAAATGGGGACGGGCCCCGTCGGGCTCGCCGGTGGTGGTAATGTCGTAGGCCGCCGTGCCGTGCACGTGTCCCGAGAGGCCACCGGAGAGCACCGATCCGTACATCTGAGCACGGGCGAAATAGTTGTCCCGCGCCGAATTGGCCGGAGGGCGCTCGCCTCCGGGCTTGTTAATTTCGTGATCCCAGCCGGTGTAATACGGTTCAAAGTTACTCGCCGGATACTGTGGGTCGAGCCGGAAAATTTCCTCCAGGGTCCGTGCGACCCGGTGATCACGGGGCTTATTCCCCACGCTGTGCATGGTGAGCCACGGGACCTCCTCATCGTGACCGAAGGCCGCGTACGTGGTGCTGTCAATGAGCACTGTGACCGGTTGGCCGAAGGGCATGGAGCCGTATTTGTCCCGGTGGTGAGTGAGGGCCTCGTTGAACTGGTTGGCCGTGAGGCTGAAGTCGTCTGGAATCCAGTCGAGGTGGATAGCGCTGAAGATGATGTTGTACGCCCCGTATCGGGAGATCAGGTACTGCACGTACCGCGCGTAGCTCTCGTTGAAGTCGAAGTACGCGTCCCAGGACGGGCCGACGTCGCGGCGCACTGTCTCAAGCAAGGGGACAAACCCTTGCTGGGCCAGGTACTCCATCTTCTCGTCCAGGCTCTGGAAGTACTCGGGATTGATCCGATTGAAATTGGAGATGTCTTCGTGCTCGTCCGACATCTCGAAGGGGAGGTGGCCGTACTCGTCCCGCATATTTTTCGCGGTGAATGTGCCCCAGTAGCTCGACCCGCCCGAGGCGTCGGTGCCCATCGCGTCGGACACGTCGTACCCGAATTTCTCCCAGGCATTGCGCAGGTACACGCCGTTGGAGTCCGCGTAGGTGCTCGGGTTCGTGTCGGCGTCCCAGTTTGGGAACGCCGCGATCATGCTGACCGAGTTGAACCCTTGCTGTTTTCGGTAGGTGACAGCGTCCTCGAAACCGATGCCGGGGCCGGGTTGATACTCGGTGGACGTTGCAGCATCGCGAAAGGGGAGTCGCCACGTCGACCCGGCCAGCCAGGTGTCTCCCACCAGAAAGAAGGGCGTACCGTCGGCATACTGCAGGGCGTGGCCGTTCGGGGTGGGGCGGAGGAAGCCGCGCCGGACCGGATTCGCCTGCTTTTCCGCCTCCGTCCACTCGACCGCGGTGAATCGACCGGACTGGCCGTTGAGTCCCTCGTCGTCGGGCTGATTGGAACCGCTCGTCCAGTGCCAGTTGCCGGGCGTCGGGGCCACGATCCGCACGCGGAACGTGTTGCCGCCGTCCCAAAACCCGTACACTCGTTTCGAAAAATTCGGCCCCTCTAACTCCACCCAGCAGGTCACGTCGGTGTACGGATTGTCGTAGTCCTGTGTGGCCGTCAGGGTGATCTCCTTCATTTCCCAGACGTGAACGGTCGACGAGTCCGCCGCCTGCTGGGCGAAGAGAGGGGCTCCGCAAGCAAGAAGCAGAAGGCCGATTGAAAGGAGAAGTGTACGCACGGGGGTCATGGTAACGGTCCCGATCGGTTGTAGAAGATGCGAATCGATCCTGCAGCCTGGCTCGGGGCGCCATCGTCGGCTGGTCTCGTTACTCTTCGACGGTAAAGTGCAGCGTCGGCCTCCAGTCTCCGTTTTCGGTTTCCGAGTCGTAAAAGGACGCGTCAATCGCCCCGAGCGGTCGGATGAGCAGCCCCTTCGTCGTCCCGTTCAGCAGGCGCTGCAGTACAGGCTCCGAGATCGTGACGTAATTTGCCTCTCCCGGTGTGCGGGACACGTCTTTATCGTATACCATCTGGCCGTTGAACACGTCCGCGTAGGACTGTCCCTGGAGGAGTCGTTCATAGGTCACGGAGTCTTGGGTCCATTGCCCGTCCCCGCCAAGAATTTCAATTACCCGGACCTTGCCGAACTCCCCTCCCAGCGCTTCGCCGTAGGCCGCGACGTAGTCGCCCCCCTTGGCCACCGACTGCGTGGTCAATTCCAGCAGGCCCGCGCCCTTCGCGTCTACCTCGGCGTGCGGACCGAAGTCCCACCGAAGAACAGCCCACTGGTTGGCACTCACCGTCAACACCGGGACCTCGCGTCCTTCTTCCTGAGCGTGCCAGTCGTGAAAGTTGACCTCCGGATAGTCGGTATTGACGACGGCATCGTGGGTGGCGTCGAGGTGATTCGAGAATGTATCCGGATCCGGGATCGGCGGATGATACGGGACCAGCGTGCCTTTATCTGGGCCTGCCCGACGGGTGTCGATGATCTCTGCCCGATAGGAGTCGAGATCGACCTGGTACGTGCCGCGCCCCCAGTCAGTCACGCCCAGCTGCACGTACAGCGAATCGCCCGGCACCGCGTCCAGGTCGTCGGTCGTCATGCTGATCGTGTGCCAGCCGGTGGTGTCCGGGATGTCGTACTCCATCAGCTGCTTGTGGAAGTTGGTCGTCCGCTGGGTGTTCACCATAAAATTGAGCCGCCGGGGCGCGTGGCTCACTCGCACCCGGGCTTCGACTCGAAGCTCGTGATTCGGCGCCTCCAGCCGACTCAGGTCCAACGCGGGGGCCACGTTTCGTTTGATGATGGCCCACCAGATATTGTGCGTGTCGTCGGTCGCGTCGACGCGAATCTGGGCGAATTTGTCCTTCTGTACGAAGTCCATCGTGGCCTGTCCGTCGCCGGTCGCGTGGGTCCATCCGTCGATCCGGTTGCCCTCAAACTCGTCGACAAATTGCGCCTTTGAGGTGCCGGAAAGGAGAAGGAAGCACGAGAAAAACAGCAGTGATAGCGTCCGTCGCGTCGGGCTCATGATGGGGGCAATTCGTTGGGAGGCAATGCAAACGTCGGACGACTACCAGTCATCCGTGCGGAAGGGGGCGGCAGGAAGGCCGTCTTTGTTGTAGAGGTTGGCCCGCTCCGGGTTGTCGGCCCACGCGTAGCGGACGGCCACCGGGTCGTCGATCTCGTCGCTCCACACGACGACCTGATCCTCCTGGATTTTGGCGTCGGCCCACACGAACGTACTGTCGGACCCAGCAATCGCAAAGCCCTGCGGCGTCTCTCCATCGCGGGTCGTGAGGCCGCCGTGCACGTGGTCGAAGGAGAGCACCACCCGCCCGTCCTGCACGCGGTGGTCCGTGTAGACCGGCCCGCTGTGGACCATCTCCTGACCGTACGCTTGTGCGCGAGCGTCGAGTGCCAGCCGGCGGCCCACGTCCTGCTTGTTGCGCGGGTGGATGTCGTCGGCCTCCCCCAGGTCGATGGCCACTGCCTGCCCGGTCTTCGGCAGAGAGAGGGTGGCGTGCTGCGACTCGCGGAGCATGGCCCACGCGCTTTCGGACGGCGCCTCCGGCGGGTCCATGTAGTTGGCGAGCTGCACCCACAGGAAGGGCACCGGACGCTCGGCGGCCCGCTGCCAGTCGTCGCGCCACTGTGTAATCATGTTCTGAAACAGCGTTCTGTACTCGAAGGCATCCTCGGGAGAGGCGTTGGACTCGCCTTGGTACCAGAGGACGCCGGTGATGGGCTGGGGCAGAAGTGGGTGAATCATCTTGTTGTAGAGCAACGTGGGGATCTGATTCTTCCGGCTGTCGGCGTCGAGCGACACGGTCCCCACCCGGAATTTCCACTCCCCGGCGAGAGACCTGTCCACGTCGGAGCCGGACAGCCGGATCTTTGCGGCGTCGCCGTGGATGCCCCCGCCGCCCCCGGTGTCCTCGACCCGTACCGCGAGTACGTTGGTCCCCGCCTGGAGCGCCGACGCTGGGACCTCGTAGGTGCGCGGCGTCGTCCACCCGCTGGTGCGGCCCACCTCCGTGCCGTTTACCCACGTGACGTCGTTGTCGTCCACCGGCCCAAGGTGCAGCGTGAGGGCCTCGTCGGCCTGCTCTGCACTCAGCTCCACGACGCGGCGGTACCACGCCACACCGTCCAGGCCCTCGTATCCCTCTTCTTCCCAGGTCTGTGGCACCGCGAGGGTCGGCCATCCACTGTCGTCCAGGTCAGTCGCTGCCCAGCGGGGATCCCCGTTCTCCATGCCGCGATCGTCGGTGGGAAGGGAGTCGCCCTGCACGTCGATCATAGCGCGGAGACGGTCGCGCATCTGCTCGACCCGCCGTTCCTCCTTCTGAAGGACCTGCTGCACGTCCGTCGAGTCGAAGCCGAGCGCGTCCGCACTCATCCATGGCTCGATGCGGCTGCCACCCCACGTGCTGTTGACGAGTCCGATGGGCACGTCCACGTGGTTTCGCAGCGACCGGGCGAAGAAGTAGCCGACGGCCGTAAAGTTGCCGACGTGCTTGGAGGTGGCCGGACGCCACTGCCCACCGGCCAGCTGTTGTTCTGGACGCTCCGCCCAGGACTTCGGGATCTTGAAGTGTCGGATCGACCGGTCGTCGGCACGGGCGATTTCCTGCTCGGCGTTCTTAGAGTCGGCGACCACCCACTCCATGTTCGACTGCCCGGACGCAACCCACACGTCCCCCATCAACACGTTCTGCACGCGCACCGTGTCGCCGGCACTGCGGATCGTGAGCTCGTGTGGGCCGCCGGCCGGGCGTGGGGAAAACGTGACCTGCCACCGGCCGGACGGACCGGCGGTGGTGCGGCGCGTGTCCCCGTCGAATGAAACGGCGACCTCGCTCTCGGCCGCGGCCCACCCCCAGACGGGGACCTCGGCGTTTCGCTGCAGGACCGCGCCGTCGGTGAAGAGGCGGGCGGGCTGGAGCTGCCCCTTTGAGGAGGCGGGGAATAGCAACAGAAGAACGAGTGCGAGGCAAGGGATACGGGCGATCATCCGGTGTGGGGCCTCTTTCATTCGTGGGGGCTGCGCAGGGAGACATCAGCGTTCCCTCGTGAAAGTCGCAGCACCTCGTTGTGATCCCCCATCGAGGGCGGTCCACGTCCTGCGGAATTACCGG
>JAHENZ010000252.1 GCA_018609755.1 Salinivenus sp.
AGACTGTTTTGATTTCAAACGTCGGATTCTTCGCACCGCGTAACGACTGCGATGTGATTCGTTCTAACCATTTTTCCGTCCGTGCACGCTTTTATCCTGACCCGACACTAAAAGAGCCGCACGTGTGCATTAGCCTGATCGAAATCAAAACAGGTCGGTAGAACGCGTTGAGGATCGCATGACCACGTACAGAGTTCGTTTCTCAGTTCCACAAATATAAACGACAGCAGAAACGAGATTGCGCGGAACGATTTAGTGCTGTCTAAATTTTTGTGTTGTCTGGAAAAACTACCATCGGAATCCGCTATCTATGTCTATTCGCTTTTCGATCGCTGCTTTGTCGGTCGCCTTGCTTTTCCTCTCCTTGACCGGCTGTGCCCGTCAGACAAATTCCGGAGGGGCTGCAGACTTTCGAGATCAGAAAATGAAGGTGGTCGTCACCACCAACATCATCGGAGATCTCGTTCGGCAGCTGGCGGGCAATCAGGTAGCGCTAACCACCCTCATGGGGCCCGGAATCGATCCTCACCTGTATCGTGCAAGCGAGGGCGACGTCCAAACGATGGCTGCCGCCGACCTCGTGCTGTACAACGGCCTCCACCTCGAGGGCAAGATGACGGACGTGTTTAAGCAAATGAATGCACGCTCGGTACCGACCTCTGCCCTCGCCGAGGAGGCACTGCCCGACAGCGTCCTTATTCCATCGTCCGAGTATGCCAGCAGTTACGATCCTCACGTCTGGTTTGACGTGGAGCTGTGGACAAAGGTGACGCGACACGTGGAGGACGTTCTCGCGGCCCGAGACACGGCTCATGCTGAGATCTACCGGAAGAATGCAGATGCGTACGTACAGCGCCTCGATAGTCTCAATCGATACGTGAGAGCGCAGGCCCAGCGCGTCCCCGAGGACCAGCGCGTCCTCATCACCTCTCACGATGCCTTTCGGTATCTGGGGCGCGCCTACGACATCGACGTCCGGGGACTCCAGGGAATTTCCACGGCCACGGAAGCAGGCACGAAGGACGTGCAAAATCTAGCAGACTTTGTGGTGCAGCGACAGATCCCCGCCCTCTTCGTCGAGTCCTCCGTCTCTCCGCGGGGCATCAATGCCGTGCAGAAGGCCGTCGAGGCTCAGGGATTTGAGGTCCGGGTCGGAGGCACTCTGTACGGCGATGCGCTCGGGGATCGAGGGTCCCCCACAAGTACGTATATTGGCGCCCTTCGCCACAACATCGACACCATCGTGGAGGGCCTCCTGCCCGCCCGTCAATCAGAAGCCGTGCATCCTGAAACAGATGCAAGAACAGAAGCCATTCAGGCATCCTCTCGCCTCTAGTGGGCTTGCACAACTGAATTACCAGATATCGTCAACGGCGTAACGGGATCTCCTCCGCCCCCTGCAGCCTGCGGTGGGGGCCTAATCAGTTAGAAAGGCCCAAAAGGCTCAAGATTCGACTGACGACGAGAAAGGTTCGCATTTGTCAGAGCAGTTGTGCAAGGTCACTAGGTCTTGGCCGCCATAACGTGTTGTTTTCTCTACCCGCCCGAGCCTCTATGCCTCCCTCCTCTGACTCCAATCCTGCCGCCCTTTCCGTCCGTGACCTTACGGTGGCCTACCAGGAAGAGCCTGTACTCTGGGACATCGACCTCACGGTTCCGTCCGGCGTACTGATGGGCATCGTGGGTCCCAACGGGGCCGGCAAAACGACCCTGCTTCAGGCGATTCTCGACATCGTGCCCCCTGCCGCAGGACAAGTTCGTATCTTCGGCGCCCCATACGAGGAGCAGCGTCACCGTGTAGGCTACGTGCCGCAGCGAGGAAGCGTGGACTGGGACTTTCCGACGAACGCCCTGGACGTCGTGCTCATGGGGCTCTACGGCCGCCTCGGATGGATCCGCCGGCCCGGGACTGATGAACGCGAGGAAGCCTATGCCGCCCTGGAGAAGGTGGGGATGGCCGACTACGCCGACCGGCAAATTAGCCAGTTGTCCGGTGGTCAGCAGCAACGGGTCTTTCTGGCACGAGCGCTCGTTCAGGAGGCCGACCTGTACTTTATGGATGAGCCGCTTCAGGGCGTAGACGCGACCACTGAGCGAGCGATCTTCGACATTCTCCGCACCCTACAGAAGCGCGACTGCACGGTGGTAGCTGTCCATCACGATCTTCAGACGGTCCCCGAGTACTTCGACCACGTGATGCTCCTCAACGTGCGCCGCATTGCCAGCGGACCGGTCGAAGAGGCCTTCACCGAGGAGAACCTACGACGCACCTACGGAGGCCGAGTGGGCTTCCTGAAACAGCAGGACATGGGAACGACCGCACCGGATGGATCGGAGGAAACTGAACCGTCATGATCGACTTGTTTTCGCAACTTCTGACCGATTATACGCTGCGCACGGTGGCCCTCGGCGCGGCGACGTTGGGCATTGTGGGGGGCGGCCTGGGCTCCTACGCTGTGTTGCGCGGCCAGAGCCTTCTGGGTGATGCAATCTCGCACGCGGCCCTCCCAGGAGTGGCCCTCGCGTTCCTCATCACGGGCAGCAAGGCTCCGCTCCCCCTCATGCTTGGGGCCGCCTTCACCGGCGTACTGGCCACGCTCATTATCATCGGCGTCACCAACACCACGCGCGTGCCGTACGACAGCGCACTGGCCTTGATGTTGTCCGTTTTTTTCGGAGTAGGGCTCGTCCTTCTGACCTACCTCCAGCAGCACGCTGGGGCAGCTCAGGCGGGACTCGACTCTTTTCTCTTCGGTCAGGCAGCGGCGCTCGTAGAACAGGACGTCGTGACGATGGCAGTACTGGGTGGAGTCGCACTGCTGGTCATGCTCCTGTTCTGGAAGGAATTTAAGATTTTGGCCTTCGATCCCGCATTCGGGCGAAGTCTCGGCTTTCCCATTCGTGCGCTCGACGTCGCTCTCACCACCCTCCTGGTGATCGCTATCGTCATCGGGTTGCAAACTGTTGGAGTGGTGCTAATGAGCGCGATCATCGTGGCGCCCGCCGCGGCGGCCCGGCAGTGGACGGACCAGCTGGGCGCGATGGTAGCACTCGCGGCTGTATTTGGGGCGGTCAGTGGAATCAGCGGTGCATTCGTGAGCGGCACGACCGCCAATCTCCCCACGGGTCCTACAATCGTTCTGTGCATGGGAAGCATCGTCGTCGTTTCTCTCGTCATCGCTCCCAATCGCGGGCTATTCTGGATGTGGTGGAACCAACGTCGAACGAGCCAACGCCTGCGTCGCGAGCGCGTGCTGTGCTATCTGTACACGTTGGCTCGCAAGCACGAACACCCCAAATACGCACATGAAGCCGCGACGCTCGACGCCCTGGTGAGTGGTTCTACCCGAACGACGTATGTCCTGCGTCAACTGGCGGAGGCGGGATTCGTCTCCCGCACAGAAAAGGGTAAGTGGCACCTGACGGACATGGGCATTGAGGAGGCCCACCGCCTTGCAAAAAGTCGCAACTTGATCTCCGACTTTCCCCCTACGGAAGATGAGCGCAGCACAGATTGAAATACAAATGGTCGCTGCAGTCGTGGCCGTCGCCTGTGCACTCCCGGGCGCGTTCCTCGTACTTCGAGGAATGGCCATGATGAGCGACGCCATCAGCCACGCGATCCTGCCCGGCATTGTCGCTGGCGTGCTATTGACGGGAAGCCTTCACTCGCCCTTTCTCATACTGGCAGCGGCCCTCACCGGGTTGCTTACAACCGTGCTCGTGGAGACCATCAACAACACCGGCCAGGTAAAAGAGGATGCTGCCATCGGGATTGTCTTCCCCGTGCTTTTTAGTCTGGGTGTGGTGATGATCGCCAAGTTTGCCGGCGACATGCACCTAGATACCGATGCCGTGTTGCTTGGCGAGCTCGCCTTCGCCCCCTTCAATCGATTCACTGTGTTCGGCTACGACCTCGGCCCACAAGCCCTTTGGATTATGGGGAGCGTCCTTGCCGTGAACGCATTCTTCCTCCTGCTCTTCTACAAGGAGTTGAAGCTGGCGACCTTTGACCCCAGCCTCGCGTCGTCGCTCGGATTTCGGCCGCGCCCTCTTCACTACGCACTGATGGGACTCGTGTCGTTAACAGCGGTCAGCGCGTTCGATGCGGTCGGCTCTATTCTCGTCGTGGCTCTGATGGTAGGCCCCCCGGCGACCGGCTACCTCCTGACCGATCGTCTCGACGTGCTGATTGGATTGAGCGCCGGCATCGGAATCGGGAATGCCGTACTGGGATACTGGGGCGCACACCTTCTCGATGCCTCAATTGCCGGGGCAATGGCCACCACTACTGGCATCGCCTTCGGCGCTGCCGTGATGTGTGCTCCCAAGCGGGGGCTGGTGGCTCAGTGGCGACGGCGCCGCCGACAACGCTGGACGTTTGCCGAGCAGATGCTCAGCATTCATCTTCGCCAGCACGAAAATACTCCAGAGGCCAACCGGGAGTGCCGAATCGAACACCTGCAGGAACACCTGAACTGGGAACCGGACTTTGCGCAGCGGGTGGTCTCGTACGCATCGAAGAAGGGCACCATCCGACGAGAGAACGGACACCTTTCTCTTACTGAAGACGGACGAGCAGTCGCTCAAGACGCCGCGACTCGCACGTGAGACTACTCACGTAATCCAGCAATAAAAAAGCACCGGGACCACCCGGTGCTTTGGGTCTCACAGAATGTACAGAGAGGACTACTTAGACTCTTCGTCGTCCTTTTCTGAGGAATCAGCGGTATCCTCTGTCGTCTCCTCGGAGGAGCTTTCTTCGGCGTCAGCATCCTCGTCAGTTTCAGCAGACGCCTCCTCGGCCGTCGATGTTTCGTCGGGTGACTCTTCCGTGGACCCGTCCTCCTCAGAGCTCTGATCGCGGCGCCCCTTGCCGCTCCCACGACGGGTACGTCCGGAACCGCTGCTGCCGCCGGTGGCGGGCTCTACGTCGTTATAATCCACAAGCTCCACGAGCGCAAGCTCTGCCCCATCTCCGGACCGCTGTCCGAGCTTGATAATGCGCGTGTATCCGCCGGGCCGATCACCAACCCGCTCGGCAATCTCGCCAAACAGTTCGTTGACCGTCTCCTTGTTTTGCAGGTGACGAAAAACCTGCCGGCGATTATGCTCGCTGTCGTCCTTCGCCCGTGTAATCAGTGGCTCCACGAACGGTCGCAAGGCCTTCGCCTTCGCGATCGTCGTAGTGATCTGCTTGTTTTCGATCAGGGCATTCGACAGCGCCTGAAGCGTCCGCTTTCGGTGAGGGGACGTGCGTCCAAGTTTCTTTCCTTTCTTTCGGTGTCGCATGCTCGCAACGAATGGGGATTGAAAAAAGTACGTCGTCGGGTCCCGTCGAGAGCAGGAGGAAACTGATAGACAGAAACCACTGGGTACGGGAAACTCCGTGCCGGATCAGCATTCAGTAGAGAAGTCGGGTACGGTACGCCCTCCTCGAGAGCACAACCTCAGCAGATGCCATCTCGGAGACACCATTAAGAGGTCTTCTGCTCTTCCAAATACTCCTCCACGTCCATACCGAAGTGAAGACCACGTTCGTCGAGAACTTCGACGAGCTCCTGCAAGGACTTCCGCCCAAAGTTTCGGAATTTGAGCATCTCGTCTTCTTCGCGGCGCACGAGGTCGCCAATGGTCTTGATGCTTGCAGCCTTAAGGCAGTTGTGAGACCGGACCGAGAGATCGAGTTCGTCGACGGGCTGCGCAAGAAGCTCCCGAATGCGCTTAACCTCTTCGTCAACCTCCTGCTCTTCAACTACGGGCTCCGGCTCCTCATCAAGCTGGATGAAGAAGTTGACGTGGTCTCGAAGAATGGAGGCCGCCTTCGTAACGGCCTCTTCGGGACTCACAGAACCATCCGTGTCCACGTCCAGGATGAGCTTCTCGTAGTCAATTTTTTGACCAACCCGCGTAGGCTTGACCGAGTATTTGACGTTCTTGATCGGAGTAAAGATGGAATCCACCGCAATCACCCCGATCGGGTCATCCTCTCGTTTGTTTTCTTCGGAGGGAATGTATCCACGACCATATCCCACCCGCAAGTCCACGTTGATGGTCGCATTCTCTGCCATCGTCGCAATGTGCTGGTCGGGATTCAGAACCTCGAAGTCTGAGGTCGACTCGTCAATGTCTTCAGCCGTCCAGTTCCCCGGTCCCTCCAGACTGAGGTGCAGATGTCCTTCTCGCATTTCGTCCGCCTTAAAGCGCACCTCTTTCAGGTTGAGGATGATGTCGGAAACATCCTCCGTCACTCCGTCGATGGTCGAGAATTCGTGCTGGACGCCATCGATCTTCACGGCCGTAATGGCAAGCCCTCGAAGTGATGACAGAAGCACGCGACGCAAAGCATTGCCAATCGTCACGCCGTATCCTCGCTCGAGCGGCTGAATCACAAATTGACCAGTTTTCTCGGTCTCCTCCTCGACCTGAACGCCGTCCGGCATCTGAAGCCCGTAGTTATCCATACGTAGAAGTCAACAAATTGAAATCAATATCGGGTCATGCGAAAGGCTCGGCCAGCAGTCGACGGGCCGAGCCGGATCGGCGGGGAAGGCACGCCCCCCGGCAGGATAATTACTTCGAATAGAGCTCGACGATGAGCTGCTCGTCGATGTTTTCTGGAATCTCTTGTCGATTCGGGTAGTCGATAAACTTCCCTTTCATCTCCTCCCGATCAACCTCGATCCAGGAAAAGGTCCGCTGCTGGTGCTCCACGTTTTCCTGTATGACTTCGAGATCCTGACTTCCCGGCTTCACGGAAACCACGTCATCAGGAGACATCTCGTAGGACGGGATGTCCACGATCTCTCCGTTCACCATGATGTGGCGATGGGAGACAAACTGGCGAGCCTGTCGTCGCGTCCGGGCAAAGCCCATGCGGAAGACCGTATTGTCAAGGCGTGCCTCCAAGAGAATGAGAAGTTTTTCACCTGTGACTCCCTGCTTTCGCGAGGCCTTGTCGAACAGGTTCTTAAACTGGTTCTCCAGGAGACCGTAAGTGTACTTCGCCTTCTGCTTCTCCTTGAGCTGTACCGCGTACTCGCTCTCACGCCGTCGCCGGGACTGACCGTGCTGACCAGGTGGATACGGTTTGCGCTCCAGAGCTTTCGAAGGCCCAAAGATGGGCTCCTTGAAGCGTCGGGCGATTTTCTGTTTCGGACCTCTATAACGAGCCATTACACTATCTCAAATTTCGGATTTCGAAGTACAAACAAGGAATGGGGTAAATACTCAATAATAGAAAATGTCTCCCCATCCACGCTCTCCAGTCCCCAGTCCAGAAGAAATCAAACGCGGCGACGCTTCGGTGGACGGCACCCGTTGTGCGGAAGAGGCGTCACGTCACGAATAGACGCAACCTCAATTCCAACCTCCGACATGGCACGAATCGCTCCTTCTCGCCCAGACCCAGGACCTTTCACGTACACATCCACGCGACGGAGACCAAGATCATATGCCTCCTGAGCAGCGGACTCTCCAGCTTTCTGTGCAGCGTACGGGGTATTCTTCCGACTCCCCTTAAAACCCATCTTTCCTGCACTTGCCCAGGAGATCGTGTTGCCGTATTGATCCGTGATGGTAACAATCACATTGTTGAACGTGGCCTTCACGTAGGCCCGTCCGTTGGACTCGACAACAACGTTTTTCTTGCGAACCCTCTTCTTACCACTCTTTTGCTTGTCTCCGTCAGCCATAGGTCAAGGTCTGGTCTCGAAAGAAATATAAGACGTAGAAGGGAACCGAAGGAACGCGCTATTTCTTGTCCTTGGACTGCTTACGTCCCGCCACCGTTTTGCGCTTGCCTTTCCGGGTACGGGCGTTCGTCCGGGTCCGCTGGCCGTTGACCGGAAGACCCTCACGGTGACGCTTCCCCCGATAACAGCCAATGTCCATGAGGCGTTTGATATTCATCTGCTCCTCAGTGCGAAGCTGGCCTTCCACCGTGTAATTCTCCTCAATGATCCGTCTCACCTTTTTCGTTTCGCTCTCAGACCACTCCCGAGGACGCTTATCAACGTCGATCTCAGCGTCGTTGAGCACATTATTCGCCCTTGAACGACCAACGCCGTAGATTTCGGTGAGCGCGATTTCACCTCGCTTGTGTTCAGGTACGTCAACGCCTGCAATCCGGGGCATAAATGGATTCGGTAATAGATTCGGTCAGTTCAATGTTAAGTACAAAACTTGTCGTGTCTTCTCCCTCATGCAACAACCCAGGGAGGGTGTACGGACACTCCGAGACTCAGTTCTTATAGCGGTACACGATCCGGCCCTTCGAGAGGTCGTAAGGCGACATTTCGACCTTCACCCGATCCCCAGGGAGGATCTTAATGTAATTCATTCGCATCTTTCCGGAGAGCAGACCGAGTATCTCGTGTCCATTCTCCAGACGGACGCGAAACTGAGCATTCGGAAGGGCCTCAATGACTTCTCCGTCCTTCTCGATGGCTTCTTCCTTTGCCATTAGCGTGTCGTTGTCTCTTTGAGAGCGTCGATTTCGTAGGGAGGCTCAATGACCTCCTCGATATAATTGTAATCGGAAAGCACCTCTGCCTCTCCTTCCCGCACAACAACCATGTGCTCATAATGGGCCGACGGACATCCATCGGCGGCTCGGATGGTCCATCCGTCTGCATCAGTCCGAACTTCGGGGCCCCCTTGATTGATCATCGGCTCAATGCAGATGGTGAGCCCCTTTTTGAGACGCCGTCCCCTGCCTGGCTCCCCAAAATTCGGGACTTGTGGGTCTTCGTGCAACTCTTGCCCGATGCCGTGACCAACCAACTCTCGAACGACCCCGAACCCGTTATCCTCACAGTGAGATTGCACCGCGTGACTCACGTCACCGATGCGGCGTCCCGTAACGGCCTGTGCAATCCCCTTCTGCAGAGCCTCGTAGGTCGTTCGACAAAGCCGTGCATCTTCCTCGGAGATCGTTCCTACGCCAAATGTATATCCCCAATCCCCATAGTATCCGTTCAGCTTCGCCCCACAATCAATGGAAAGTAGATCCCCATCCTGAAGAGCATAGTCGTCCGGAATGCCGTGCACCACGGCATCGTTCACGGACGTACATAACGTATTCGGAAATACATTGTCTCCAACTTGATATCCTTTGAATGCAGGGTCAGCCCCGTGTGTTCGGATGAAGTCTTCTGCAACAGCGTCCAGTTTCTCGAGTGTGACGCCCACCTCAATGTGACGGGCCACCTCGGCGAGCGTACGGCCCACGAGGTCCGCACTCTCTCGAAGCTTCTCAATTTCGCGTTCGCTTTTCAGGTGAACCATAAAGGCACCACGGATTCGGTTCCAAAGGTGGGAGAACCACCGCATAGGGACACGTCGATCACAATCAAGAGGGGGTACGGCTACATACCTTGCCTACGACTGCGCATCTTGCCACTCTTCATAAAGCCGTCGTAGTGACGCATCAGCAGGTGACTTTCAATCTGCTGAAGCGTGTCGAGCGTGACTTGCACGAGAATGAGCAGACTGGTGCCACCATAAAACATCGCGAAGCCCTGCGACACACCAGCTGCCATTGCAAAGGACGGAAGAATCGCCACGAGGCCGAGGAAGATCGATCCTGGCAGCGTAATGCGCGTCAGGATGGTATCAATAAACTCACTGGTCTGCTTACCGGGCCGAATCCCAGGAATAAATCCGCCCTGCCGCTTCATCGTGTCGGCCATCTCCTTCGGGTTCACCGTAATCGCGGTGTAGAAGTAAGTAAAGAAGACAACGACGAAGAAAAATAGAGCAGAGTACCCAAACCCACTAATATCAGAGAACCAGGTCCCAATCTGCTGCATCGTCGGGCTATTCGGAAAGAACGAGGCAATCGTCGACGGGATGAACATGATCGACTGCGCAAAAATAATCGGCATCACGCCCGCCGCGTTGACCCGCAGGGGAAGATACTGTGTTGACCCCCCGTACGCTTTTCGCCCCACCACACGCTTCGCATACTGCACCGGAATCCGGCGCATACCCTGCGAGATAAGCACGACTCCACCAGTAACGAGTACCCAGACGCCAATCTCCAGAAGCAAGATGAAGATGTTGTCTCCGACTGTGCGGACCTCATTGATGAGGGCTTGGGGCAGGAAGGCAATAATCCCGATCATGATGATCAGCGAAATGCCGTTCCCGATGCCATCTTCACTGATCCGCTCACCGAGCCACATCACGAAGGCCGTGCCGCTCGTGAGGACGACGACCGTCGTGATCGTAAAAAGGGTCGAATTGATCACGATCGCTTGCCCTGTTGCCCCCGAGAGGAGGTTGATGGCGTACCCAATCGATTGGAGGGCAGTAATACCGATCGTCCCGTAGCGCGTCAATTGTGTGATTCGCCGTCGACCCTCCTCCCCCTCACGTTGGAGCTTCTGAAAGTACGGAACCACCGCCCCCATGAGTTGAATGATAATCGACGCCGTAATGTACGGCATAATGCCCAACGCAAAAATACCGGCCTGCTTGAAGGCTCCCCCCACAAACATGTTGAGGAAGTCAAATAGCCCTTGACCGCTCTGTTGAGCGTTGATCTGAGTGAGAGCCGCGGCATTCACTCCCGGAAGCGTGACAAACGTACCAAAGCGGTACACGATCAGAAGCCCGAGCGTGTACAAAATCCGCTCTCGAAGCTCCTGAACATTCCAAATGTTGCGTATACTCTCGGCAAATCCAGCCATAAGACAGGCTACTTAATCGCAGGGCCGCGATGAATGATGCGGGAAAACTTATGCGTCGTCGAGAACCGTCGTCGATCCACCCGCGTCTTCAATCTTTTCTTGGGCGGAGCCGCTGAAGGCATGAGCGGAGATCTCAAGGGCGGAGTCTAGGATCCCATCTCCGAGGATCTTGACTCGCGTGGCGTCCCGAATGGCACCAACCTCCTCAAGCACTTCAGGAGTGATCGGCTCCCCCGCATCGATACGCCCTTCATCCACGAGAATCTGGATCCGGCCTACATTCGCGATGCTATACTCCGTGCTAAAGGGATTATTGAATCCGTGCTTCGGCACGCGACGGAAGAGTGGCATTTGTCCACCTTCGAACCACATCGGCCGATTCTTTGCACCCGAGCGGCTGCTCTGTCCTTTCGTACCTCGGGTAGAGCTGTGCGCCCCCCGCCCCGAACCTTCTCCACGGCCGAGCCGCTGTCGTGATTGCGTAGCACCTTCGGCGGGCTTCAGATTACTAAGATCCATGACGGTTTACCTAGTGGTTCGATTCGTTCTCACAGACAGAAAGGTGTAGCACAGGGAATCCCTGAGCTCTATACCAATAGTGCAAAAGTCCTCTACTCGTCCAGTTCTTTCACCTCTACGAGGTGTTGAACCTTTTCAATCATCCCTCGAATCTGAGGAGTGTCGTTGTGGGTGACGGTATCCCGAATACGCCGCAGCCCAAGTGCACGTAGTGTGCGAATCTGAGTCTGGCTCCGGCCGTTCTTGCTTCGGACTTGCTTGATCTTCAACGTTCCCATGGTGGTTCTCCGAATCAGTCGTGACAGGGAAACACAGTGTAGAAGAACTAGCCCGCTATCCGTTGAAGACCTTCTCCAGCGGAATGTCGCGGCGACGAGCAACCTCCACGGCATCCTCAAGGTCCGCCAGTGCCTTAATCGTCGCCTTCACCTGGTTGTGCGGGTTGGAGGTCCCAATCGATTTCGTCAATACGTTGCGATAGCCGGCGCACTCCAGCACGGCACGAACGCCCCCTCCAGCAATGACACCGGTTCCCGGAGCGGCAGGCTTCAACACGACCTTTCCGGCGTCCTGCTTTCCTACAATCTTGTAGGGGATGGTCCCGTCGCGAAGAGGAACGCGAAAAACGTTCTTCTTCGCATCATCAGCGCCTTTAGAAATTGCACTGGACACCTCGTTGGCCTTCCCGTGCCCCATACCCACGAGACCGTCCTCGTTTCCGACGACGACCACCGTGTTGAAGGAAAAGCGACGCCCTCCCTTCACGACCTTGGATACTCGGTTTACGGATACGAGTCTATCAACCCAGTTCTCCTGTCGCTTCTCCGCGTTGACCCGCTTGCGCTCTCTTCGATCTGCCATAACTCGATGCTTCGTGTGTCTAATCTAAGGATTCGCTAGAGAAGCAGGAGGCTAAAAGTCCAAGCCTCCGTCCCGTGCTCCTTCCGCCAAGGCTTCCACTCGGCCGTGGTAGTTGTACCCCCCACGGTCGAACACAACTTTCTCGATGCCTTCCTCTTGTGCCCGCTCAGCTATTAGTTCGCCAACCTCTCGGCTCTCATCAACAGGGCTCTCTCCATCAATGCCGTCTTCTAAACTCGAAGCAGCAGCAAGGGTATGCCCTTCAAAATCGTCGATAAGCTGGGCATAGATATACTTATTGGACCGGTACACCGACAGGCGAGGACGAACAGATGTCCCCATCATGTCCTCTCGGATGCTCTTGTGGATCCGCTGTCGACGCTCAAGTTTGTCCTTCTTCCCCTTCGCCATGACGAGTGTGTCTTCGTTTGAAAATGAATCAATCAGGCATCAGCAGGAAATCCGCTAGCGGGCCGCCGTCTTGCCGGCCTTCAGTTCAATGTCCTCATCCACGTAGCGGACGCCCTTCCCTTTGTAGGGCTCCGGAGGGCGCATACTCCGAATCTTGGCGGCAACCTGCCCCACAAGCTCCTTATCGATCCCCTCCACCTTGATAATGTCGTCCTGCCCGCGGCCCGTATCCACGGAAATGTCCACCTCGTCGGGCGGCAGGAAATAAATCGGGTGAGAGTACCCAAGGGCAAGCTCCAGGGCTCCATTCGACATTTGGGCTCGGTACCCAACGCCAATAATCTTGAGTTCTTTCGTGTACCCGTCCGTCACGCCCTTGACCATGTTCTTCAGAAGCGTGCGACTGAGACCATGCACCGATCGATGCCGCTTCTGGTCGGTGGGGCGGTTCACCACCAACTCCTCGTCCCCAACATCGACGCTCAGGTCAGGGTCGATTTGCTGACGGAGTTCTCCTTTCGGCCCCTCAACGGTCACCACGTTTTTGTCATCCACCGTAATTGTCACGTCGTCCCCAAACGGAATGGGTCTGCTTCCTATGCGAGCCATGAATATCGTTCAGTGTGTTGGTGCGAAAAATGGGACGCCAGGCCAGAAGATGAATCTAAAAGACCTTTGCAAGCACCTCTCCTCCCACTCCAAACCGACGAGCCTCCTTGTCACTCATAACGCCCCGGGAAGTGGAGAGAATCGCGATTCCCAGGCCATTTTTGACGCTAGGAAGCTCATCCGAGCTAGCGTACTCGCGGAGGCCAGGCTTCGACACCCGCTCCATCATTCGAATCGCCGGATCCCCGTATTCGTCATACTTCAAGTACACACGGAGAAGGCCCTGCTTTCCATCGTCGATATTGACGAAGTTCTTAATGAAGCCCTTCTCAAGAAGAATCTGCGTAATGGCCCGCTTCAACTTCGACGCCGGAATATCCACGTAGTTGTGCTCGGCTCGCTGTCCGTTGCGGATGCGAGACATGTATTGAGCCACAGGGTCAGAAACGCCACTCATCGTTGCGTAAAGTCGTCAGTTTGGATGTCCAAGCTCTACAAACACCGGGAGCGTTCCCGATGATGATTCAACCGATCTACCAGCTCGCTTTCCGGATCCCCGGAATCTTGCCCTCAAGCGCCAGCTCTCGGAAGCATATGCGGCAGACTCCAAATTTCCGGAGATACCCGCGTTGACGCCCACAGAGCCGGCAGCGGCTATTCTGGCGTACCGGGCTTGAGTCACGCGGAAGCTTCTGCAACTCGGTCCATTTCCCCTCCTCCTTCAGCTTCTCACGCTTCTCCTTGTACTTCTCATACAGTCTTTTGCGCTTCTCTTCGCGCGCAATCCAGCTCTTTTTGGCCATGTCGAAACTCGAATCGTTCAGGTGTCAAGTGGAACTCGTGGGCCTAGGATTCTAAGCCGAAGCCGGCTCCTCGTCTCCTCGCCGCACGAACGGCATACCCAACCCCTTCAACAGAGCGTACGCCTCCTCGTCGGTTTCGGCCGTGGTAACAAACGTCACGTCCATGCCGTCGATACGATCGACGTTGTCAACGTCAATCTCCGGGAAGATAATTTGCTCCTGAATGCCAAGGGTATAATTCCCATGGCCGTCAAAGCTCCGATCGGGAACCCCCTCAAAGTCTCGGATATTCGGTAGTGCAAGCGTGATCAGGCGGTCGAAAAACTCGTACATGCGAGCGTCCCGAAGCGTGACTGTGGCGCCCACAGGCATGCCCTCTCGAATGTTGAAGCTAGCAATACTCTTATTCGCCCGGTTCACGGATGGATGCTGCCCGGTGATCTTCCGCAGCTCTTCCACCGCCGTGTCCAGGGCTTTTTCGTTCTCGGAGGCCTCGCCAATGCCCTTGTTGATCGAGATCTTTTTCAGACGAGGGACTTCCATCGGGTTCTCGTACCCAAACTGGTCAATGAGTTTGGGCCGAACCTCATCCTCGTATGTCTTTCGGAGTCGTGGAGCGTCTTCGTCGGCCATGAATCAAGCAATATCAGTCGTACTCAAAAAGCGTGCGGTGGGCCCGGAAGGCCGATCTTAAGATCCGCAGACGTAGAAAATCGAGGAGCAAGGGCAGTGGTTCCCCTTGCACACACGATTCAAGGCGAGACCCAGATCAATCGTCCAGTTCCTCACCCGTCGTCTTCGCAAACCGAACCCACTGTGATCGACCGGTCTCGGGATCTTCAACCTTTTTCCGTCCCACCCTCGTGGGGTCCCCATTACTATCGACCGGATTCACATTGGACACGTGAATGGGCGCTTCGCGTTTTTCACGGCCGCCCTCCCGGTTCTGCGGACTGGGTTGCTCGTGGTGAATGCGCATGTTAACCCCTTCAACGATTACGCGCTCCTCCTCCGGAAACACTTTGAGGACCTTCCCCACGTAGCCAGCCTCACGATCCTCACCGGCAGAACGGGCCGAGGTGATGGTTTTATTAAGCATCACCATGTCGCCTTTCTTAACGTGAAGCTTCTTTTGTCTCATGGGTCTCGAAAAAGTCTTCGTTCAAAGAGGAAGTTCGGCAGAGTCCAGGACTTAAAGCACTTCCGGGGCAAGGGAAACAATCCGGGTAAATTGCTTCTGACGCACCTCTCGGGCAACGGGACCGAACACGCGTGTACCAACGGGCTCTTCCTGGGCATTGATCAGGACCGCCGCGTTTTCGTCGAACCGGATATAAGTCCCGTCGTCTCGTCGCGTTTCCTTCTTGGTCCGAACGACCACCGCGCGGCTCACGTCTCCCTTATTCAGATTACCGCTCGGAATGGCTGACTTTACGGACACCACAATCTGGTCCCCAATGCCGGCGTAGCGGCGGCCACTGCTTCCAAGTACACGGATACACTGTACCTCCTTGGCACCGCTATTGTCCGCAACCGAGAGTCGGGTTTCTTGCTGAATCATGTCGGTCTCCGATGTTCAAGTTCCAAGATCAAAGAAAGAGGCCCCGCAGTGCAGGCCCCACAGAAGGGGTCGACGAGCGTGAAGCGCTACTTGGCACGCTCGAGGATTTCGACGAGCCGCCACCGCTTGTTCTTGCTGATCGGGCGCGTCTCCATAATTCGGACCGTATCGCCTTCATTCGCCTCGTTCTCTTCGTCGTGGGTCATGTGCTGCGACGATCGCTCCAGATATTTCCCGTACATGGGATGCTTCATCTGGCGTCGAACCGAGACGGTGATGGTCTTGTCCATTTTTGCGCTCTCAACCACCCCGATGCGCTCCTTCCGGTCATTGCGCTCAGCCGTGGCGTTGGAATCTTCGTCCGTGTGCTCCATTGTAATATCGATTTCGCTCGTCAGTACGGTTCAGAAGAACTGCAACCCGAGACTAGGCCTCCTCGTCTGCACGTTGCTTTTCGTTCAGAATGGTCTTTAGGCGTGCAATGAGGCGACGCTTCGTACGGAGGAGGATCGGATTCTCCAGTCGCCCACGAATCGCGTGCTGAAACTGAAGCTCTTCGAGTTGATCTTCCTCCTCGTCAATACGCGTTTGAATCTCCTCAATGCTCAGGTCTCGGATTTGATCAGCTTCCATCGTCGAACGGCAGGTTCAATTCAAAAAGGGTTAGCCTCGAGATCCCAGTAGCTCGAACTAGTCGGCGTGGTATCCGGGGCGCACTACAAACTTCGTCTTGAGCGGAAGTTTGTGCTTACCCAGACGAAGGGCTTCACGAGCCATCTCTTCTGAGACTCCGCCTCCAACTTCGAACAGTACGTGGCCCTTCTGAAGCGGAGCGACGTAATGCTCCGGCTCCCCTTTCCCCTTTCCCATTCGGGTTTCGGCCGGCGTCTTCGTCACCGGCTTATCAGGAAAAACGCGGATCCAGACCTTTCCGGCCCGTTGCAAGTAGCGGTTGATCGCGACCCGCGCAGCTTCCAACTGGCGGCTCGTGACCTGGCCTTTCTCCAAGGCCTTCAGGCCGAAGTCGCCAAAATTGAGCCGGGTGCCCTTCGTGGCGTACTCTCCGCGGGTGAGGCCCTGGTTGCGCTGGACCTTTCGATGTTTGGTGCGTCTCGGCTCAAGCATGAGTCAATCGTTGGTTCGGTGCTCGTCAGTGTGATTCGAGGCAAGGAGTCTAGTTACCTTCGCGGCGCTGTCGACGCTCCTGCGGCGTCTCTTTCATCTGCTTGCGCTGCTGCGCCTGCACGTTCGGGCTCAGGTCGGGCTGGCCGAGGATTTCGCCGCGGTGAATCCAGACCTTTACACCAATCGTCCCGTAAATAGTAAGGGCAGTTTCTTGAGCAAAGTCAATGTCGGCACGAATGGTGTGAAGCGGCACACGGCCTTCGAGGTATTCTTCGCGACGGCCCATCTCCGCCCCCCCAAGACGACCGGAGGCCCGAATCCGCACCCCTTCAGCTCCCATCCGCATGGCGGCCTGCATGGCCTGCTTCATCGCCCGGCGGAAGGAGATCCGTCCCTCCAACTGCTGGGCAATGTTCTTCGCCACAAGGGTCGCATCAAGCTCCGGACGCTTGATCTCGCTGATGTTAATCTGAATGTCTTTGCCCGTGAGGGTCTTGAGCTCTTCCCGAAGCTTCTCCACCTCTGACCCCCCACGTCCAATCACGACGCCCGGACGGCTAGTGTGCAGAGTAAGAATGACGCGCTTCGGCGTCCGCTCAATGACGACCCGGCTAAGTCCTGCCCGCTTCAAACGGGTGTGGAGATAGCGTCGGATCTCCTCATCCTCAACGAGCTTGTCCTGAAAATCGTCCTCGGAGTACCAGTTGGAGTCCCAACCGCGAATCACTCCGAGACGAAATCCGATGGGATTGGTTTTCTGGCCCACGGGTGTACCTCATCGTCTTAATTCAAAGTGTGTCGTGCGGGAAGGCAGGGGTACTGCCCCCGGAAGTTACGCCACCTCTGCCGGCTCTTCTTCTTCAACCTCAACGACAACCGTCAAGTGGGTCGTTCGCTTCCGAATGGGCGCCGCCCGGCCTCGAGCCCGCGGATTCCAGCGCTGAAAGGTGGGACCTTCGTCGGCGCGAATCTCCGTCAACTGGAGCGCTCCCTCGTCAAACCGCTCGCCGTACTGGTCCATCAAATTGTAGACGGCCGAACGGATGGTCTTCTCTACCACGTCCGTGACCTTCTGCGGCATGTAGTCAAGAATGGCGACCGCTTCCGGCACCGTGCGGTCGCGCACCAGATTGATCACACGCCGCATCTTCAGCGGTGAGCTCCGAATGTGTTTGCGTACGGCTCGTGCTTGCATGTCTCGTCGTCAAATTTGGAATGACGGTCACAGACTCGGCTGACCAGGAAACTTACTGGCCCGGCTTCTGACGGGCGCGCTTGTCGACCTTCGCCTTCGAGTGCTCCTCAAAGGTCCGAGTCGGGGCAAACTCTCCCAGCTTGTGGCCTACCATGTTCTCCGAAACGTACACCGGAACGAACTGGCGCCCATTGTGCACGGCAAAGGTGTGACCAACGAAGTCCGGCGTAATGATCGACGGGCGTGACCACGTCTTCACGACCTTCTTCTCGTCGGACTCGATCAGTGCTTCAACTTTCTCTTGAAGCTTGTAGTAAACGTACGGTCCTTTGCGTAAAGAACGCGGCATGGCAACTCAGACAATTGAATCCTGAAGAATGATGCTCGTACAGGGTCGGCGCCCTCCGGCCCCCAAGTTATTTCGAGTTCTTGCGGTTCTTCGACTCAGTACGGCGGCGAATAATGTACTTATTGGAGTCCTTATTTCGCGTGCGGGTCTTGTAGCCCTTCGCCGGCACGCCTTTTCGCGAGCGCGGGTGCCCGCCGGACGCACGACCCTCACCGCCACCCATTGGGTGGTCGATCGGGTTCATGGCCACGCCTCGGGTTCGCGGACGACGTCCAAGCCACCGGCTCCGTCCCGCCTTTCCGAGCTCGATGTTGAAGTGCTCCACGTTGCTGGTAACCCCTATCGTGGCCCGGCACTTCGCCGGAACGAGGCGCGTCTCCCCACTCGGCAGCTCAAGCGTGGCGTAATCCCCCTCGCGAGCGGTGAGTTGGGCGTGAGTCCCCGCCGCGCGAGCCAACTGCGCTCCCTTCCCCGGCCGCATTTCGATGCAGTGCACACGCGTACCGAGCGGAATATTCGTAAGTGGAAGGCAATTCCCCACGTCGGCAGTGGCTTGAGGGCCATTCATCACCGTCTGGCCGACCTCAATCTCATCAGGGGAGATAATGTAGCGCTTCTCCCCATCAGCGTATACGAGAAGGGAAATTCGGGCCGACCGATTCGGGTCGTATTCAATCGTCTCAACCCGAGCCGGAATACCGTCCTTGTCGTTCCGCTTAAAGTCAATCTTGCGGTACCGCCGTTTGTGTCCCCCACCGCGGTAGCGCATCGTCATGCGCCCCTGGTTATTCCGCCCCCCACTGTTGGTCATCGCTTCCAGGAGGCTCCGCTCAGGGTCGGTCGTCGTCACGTCGTCCATGTCGTCGACCGAGTACTGACGCTGACTGTTAATCGTCGGCTTTCGCTTCTTAATCGCCATAGCAGAAAACGGATTTCTGACAGTGTGAACACTGTCTGGGATGAAAGGATGCTTCGATCAATCCAGGCAAGCGGCTAAATGCCCTCGAAGAAGTCAATCTGCTCACCGTCGGGATCGAGCTCCACGATGGCCTTCTTGAAACCCGAGGTCCGACCCTCAATCATATTCCCCTGTCGAAACTGCCGACGGCGCTTCCCCGGGACAATCTGGGTGCGAACGTTGGCAACTTCTACGCCGGGATACCGCTCCTCGATTGCCTGTCGGATCTCCGGCTTCGAGGCATCGAGCCCACAGATGAAGGAATACTTCCCTTCTTCCATCTGATAGGTCGTTTTTTCGGTCACGTAGGGGCGTATGAGAACGCGTTTACTCATGGCTCAACAGCAGTCTAAAGAATTCAAGTTCCCTCCGGACGCAACTATGCGTGGACGGGATCGGGCGCGAGAACCTTCGTTATCCAGTCAAGAGCACTTTCCTGGAAGACCACAACGTCAGCGTCGAGAATGTCTACCGTATTGACACTCTGGACTTCTCGAACGTTCACCTTCGACAAGTTCTGGGCACTGTGGTAAATTTCTTTCTCCACCTCAGAAGTGGCGAAGAGCACCTTCCCGTCCCCGATTTCCAGCAAATCAAGCAGGTCGGTGAGCTCTCGGGTGCTAGGGCGATCCATGGAATAATCCTCGACCACCCGAACGGCATCGTCTTGTGCCTTGTATGAGAGGGCCGACCGGCGGGCCAGACGCTTCTCTTTACGGTTCAGGTCGTGGTCATAGTCGCGAGGGCGCGCCCCATGAGCACGACCTCCGCCACGACGGATGGGCGACTGTGCGTCGCCAACCCGAGCGTTACCAGTTCCCTTCTGTCGGTAAAGCTTTCGCCCCGATCCCCGAACTTCAGAACGCTCCTTCGTCTTATTCGTCCCCTGGCGCTCGTGAGCCTGAATTCGCTTCACGTCAAGCCAGATGACGTGATTGTTCGGCTCCACGTCAAAAACCGTCGGGACGAGGGTTGCCGTCCGCCCGGAGCTCACACCATCGTCTTGGTAAATGTCGACATCCATAATCCTATCGCATCAAAGTTCACAGTCGCTCGGGACACGGCGGTCGGCACGTACCGACCAGACCCTGTGCAGTTCGTACTTGTTAAGCTTCCGAGGAAGTCTTCTTGTAGAGTTCGACGTACCCGCTCTTCGGTCCAGGGACCGACCCTTTAATGAGGATCGCATCATGGTCCGGAAGAACGCGAACGACGGTCAGGTTTTGAATTTTCGTCCGTTCGCCCCCCGTCTGTCCGGCCATCCGCATTCCCTTAAACACGCGCGACGGATCAGCCGAGGCCCCGATGGAGCCCGGGTGTCGCTGGCGATCGGACTGGCCGTGCGTCATCATTCCAACCCCACTGAACCCGTGGCGCTTCACAACGCCCTGAAATCCTTTTCCTTTCGAGACGCCAACAACGTCCACGGTCTCCCCTTCTTCAAAGAGGTCTTCGACACGAACCACATCTCCGTGTTCTACCTCTTCGTCGAAGTCCCGAAATTCCTTCAGGACTTTCTTGGGGGGAGAATCGGCCTCTGCAAAGTGCCCCTGCATGGCCTTCGTCGTGTTCTTCTCCTTTTTGTTTTCGAAGGCGAGCTGCACGGCGTCATAGCCATCCGGACCGTCCTCCTCCTTCACCTGCGTTACAACGTTCGGGCCGGCCTCGATGACGGTGCAGGCAATGTTATTGCCCTCATCATCGAAGACACTCGTCATGCCCACCTTCTTTCCAATCAGTCCACTACTCATGGCGATGAAATCTTGCAATGGTTGTCATGTCAGAACGGCTACTCGCCCTCACGGACAAGGTCCATCTCAATGCTGCGGGCAGTACCGCCTTGGCCAATGGCGTTCAGGAAAGCTTCTACGCTTCCCTCCCATCTGCTTTGCAGGGAAAAACGAACGCTGGTCGTCAAACTACTCGGCTTCTCAAAATCGAACGTCCAAACCAGAGGCTGTGCAAAGCCCTTCGTCATACTAAGGGCATTCGCATTTAGAATGTCGATCGCGCCCTCGGCAGTCACGGAGTTCTGCTGAGACGGCCGAACCAAACGGTAGGACCGCCCTCCCTCGTCCGAAAAGAATTCCACTTGGACCGTATCCTGGAGAACGAGTTCAGCACCCCTCAGATCAATACGCTGAATTCTCCAGGCCCCTTCCAGGTTGCGAAACTGGGACGTCCGCTTAGAGCTTCCCCCATCACACCCAGCCACTACACAAGCGATGCCGCCCGCAAGTGCAAGCAAGAATAGAGGCCGGAGAAGCGCGGAGAACCATCTCACACTTTGATCTCAACATCTACTCCGCTTGGTAGCTCAAGCTGCATGAGCGCGTCCACGGTATCACTGCTCGACGAGAGAATGTCGATCAGGCGCTTGTGGTGGCGACGCTCAAACTGCTCACGGCTCTTTTTGTCCACGTGAGGACCACGCAGCACCGTGTAGATCTTCTTCTCAGTCGGGAGTGGAACGGGCCCACTCACGACCGCCCCAGTCGACTTCACGGTGCGAATAATTTTCTCCGCACTCTTGTCGATCAAGGAGTGATCGTATGATTTCAGCTTGATACGAATCTTCTGCTGCGTGGCCATGTCTCAGTCTCGATTTTCGAATGTCGAGTTGCGAATGCCGAATGGCCATTTGCCGGCGAGGGCAACTAACCACTCGACGTTCGCCAATCGGAACTCGAAAGTGTGCTAGTCCAGAATCTTGCTCACGACCCCGGCGCCAACCGTCTGTCCCCCCTCCCGAATCGCAAACCTGAGGCCCTCCTCCAATGCGACCGGCTGGATCAACTTCGCCTCAAACGTCGCGTTGTCCCCCGGCATCACCATCTCTACCCCCTCCTCCAACTGAATCGGCCCGGTCACGTGCGTCGTCCGGAAATAAAACTGCGGCTGGTACCCGTCGAAAAACGGCGTGTGCCGTCCCCCCTCCCCCTTCGACAGAACGTACTCCTCGCACTCAAACTCCTTGTGCGGCGTCACCGTCCCCGGCTCCGCCAACACCATCCCTCGGCTCACGTCCTCCTTCTCTATGCCTCTGAGGAGAATCCCCGCGTTGTCTCCCGCCTCCCCCTCCTCC
>JAHENZ010000253.1 GCA_018609755.1 Salinivenus sp.
CGGCATTCAAGTGGGCGTATTCAATTCGGTACCCGACACCTTCGGCTTGACTGACCACTAGCGGGGGCCGAGCAAAGCGAGGTCATGCCCCCGGCGAGTCGATCACAAATCTCCAATGCAGAAGCCATTTTGCACGAGATCCAGGTAGTCGTAGGCCACAGCATGTCCGCCAAACCGCTTCTCAATGGTTCCGAAAGGGCAAGCTACAAAGCAGAGCAGAAAGCCCCAACTTTCTCGGAACATTTCTGTCTACATGCTGGATGCGTCGAGAGTTGTCCGGGAGATCCATATGGTGGACGTTGGTCCTACTTTGTTACGCAGACGGCAGAATTCTCTGGTTTCCACCTGGACAGAGAGTCGTGAACGTAGCTACGTCGACCCGAGGTCGTGTCACGAACCGTTCGCGTCCGCCTCCCCTCTGTACTCACCAAGCTCGAGGGTCAACTCTTCCCGATACGCCCGGTAGCCCGTCACGAGAATCGCGGTGAGGGGCACGGCAATGAGCAGGCCGAAGACGCCGAGAAACATCCCAAACGTGAGCAGCGAGAAGAGGACCAGCAGCGGGTGCAGTCCGACCTGATAGCTCAAAATATTGGGCGTAAGGACGCTCTGTTCGAGAAAGCTTTCCCCTACCAGTACGGCGACCACGACGGCCGCTTTCACCCATCCCCCCAGGAGAAAGGCCACCAGCCCGCCCACGAACATTGTTATGATGGCGCCGAGCTGAGGAATGAAGTTGAGGAGCCCCGCCAACAGCCCGATAATCAGCCAGAAGGGAATGTCGAAGATGAAAAGCAGGACGGAGACGTTAAAAGCAGCAATGGAGCTAATCATGAGCTGCCCCCTCAGGTACTGCCCCACAATGCTTCCCGCCTGTACCAGATAGTCGCGGCGCCCGCCGGCCGTCGGGAACAGCTCCATGAGACTCTCTTGGATGTCGGGGTAGTCCCGAAGCGTGTAGAAGAGCAAGACCGGCACGAGCGCGACGATGGTCACGATGCCGAGCACGGACCCGAGCGAGGAGGCCACCCCCTCGACGGCCTCGGGCAACCGGCGGGCTTGTCGCTGAATCAGGGCCTGCAGTTGCTGGAGGGCCTCCTGCTTTTCGACAAGCCCCGTCCGGGCCAGGGTGTCGAGCACCGTAGAGGAGGCAAGCCACGACCGGAGCCCCCCAACCCCGTCGAGCAGCCGCTCCGACAGGACGTCGACCTGGTCCGCCACGCTGGGTGCGAGGATGAGGATGAACAGCGCAAAGGTGCCGACGACTGCGCTCGTAATCAGCAGCGAGGAGACCCAGCGCGGCAATCGAAATCGCTCGCGCAGCCCGGCCATCAGTGGATTCAGCAGATAGGCAAGCACGTACACGCCGGCAAATGGAATCAGGACGCGGCTGAGCTTGTCCATCGTCCACAGCAGCAGGAGCACCCCGCCGGACAGCATGAGCGCGCGGGCCGCCTTCTGTCGACGGAGGGGCCAGAGCAACAGGGCCCCGGCCAACCCAACGAGGGGCGGATTGAGGAACGTCTCCTCCTGCGGCGCGACCTGCATCTGGTAGAGCAAGGCCAGGAACAGCACCACGCCCCCGGCAATCAGTACGGTCTCAAACGCCGTAATCCGCTCGAAGGCCGACTGCGACACGTCGCGGTCCGAGGCCGACGCGGGAGAGGCCGAAGGGCCGCTTTCCGTCTCGAACGGAGAAAACGAAGAGGACTCTGAGGAGTCGGGCGGGGACGACATGGAGGAACCACTTCGCACTGACAGGAAACCAAGTGCCGACGACGGGAAGGCATCAACGTCTACCGTGCACCGGCGCAACCTGCTACAAGGAGCAACAGGCAGGGTTCACACACTTCAACCAACGGCCACTGAGAGCCCAGAATGACACCCGCTTGCCCGCCCCCATCCCACGCTACGTGAGGGCACGGAGCGCCCCCTCCACCACATCATCGTATACGCTCGACGGCAGATTCAGCTTGGCCATCGCCTGCATGCCGAAGTACGTGTTCGCTAGAAAGTGGGCCACCGCCTCAGGATCTCGGTCCGTCGAAAACTCGCCCTGTTCCTGCCCGTGTGCCACGACCATCCGGAAGCCCTCGAGCATGCGTGTGAGACTTTCACAGGCTCGCTCGCGCGTCTCGTCGTCGCAGTGGGCGCGCTCCACGGTGGCGTTGGCCAGAAAACACCCCCGACCCTCTTCGCCGGACGACGGGATCGCATCTTCCAGAAGATGACGGATCACGGCCCGGGCCGAGTCGAACTGGTCGATCAGCCGCTCCATTCCATCGGCATCCTGTTGCCGATAGTGGTCGAGCGCCTGGAGATACAGCTCCTGCTTGCTCCCGAACGTGTTGTAAAGACTGGACCGATTCAGACCCGTTCGGTCGACCAAATCCTGCGCACTGGTGGCCTCAAACCCCTGCTCCCAGAACAGCTCCATGGCCTGCTCCAAAACGTCTTCGGGATCGAATTCTTTCGTCCGGGGCATGAGAATCGTGGAGCACTGGAAAGAGGAACTGAAGTCTTGTTTGAAAGCGGTAAAGAAACGAACGTTCCAGTATCGACATCCTGCGTGTCGCTGCCCTGCGTTCTTTCTTGAGGATCTGATCACGCTCAGCCCCTCTACACCCGCGCTCTCCACGCCCACGCCCTCTCCCTCCACGCACTCCCGAGTGAGGTTTATGTGAGGGGAACGCTCGTCCCGAACTCCGTCCGCAGACCTGCTTATGAATAGGGATACCTGGGCACCAATAGGCCCCGCGACCGTCGTAGGCCCATTGATTTTGGTGGACCGCTTGTCACTTTGCCCCCAACCGACGCCCCTCTCCGTACATGATCGACGCCCTGTCCGCGGACGCCCTACGTACCCGCTTCGACTCCTCGCAGTTTGACTTTGAGACCACCGCCGACCTCCCCGCCGAAACGCAGGTCGTGGGTCAGGATCGGGCCGTCGAGGCCCTGGAGTTCGGCATGACCATCGAGAGCGACGGGTACAACGTGTTTGCCCTCGGCCCCCCGGGCACCGGTCGCCGCGAGCTCGTTCAACACCTGCTGGAGGAGCAGGCCGCAGACGAGGAGACGCCGCCCGACTGGTGCTACGTCAACAATTTCGACGAGGAGCGAGAGCCGAACGTCTTGAAGATGCCCGCTGGTCGGGGCCAGGACCTCAAAGAGGACGTGGACGACCTGATCGAAGAGCTCAAGACCGCCCTTCCGGCGGCGTTTGAAAGCGAAGAGTATCAGTCGCGCCGGGAGATGATTCAGGAGGAGGTCCGCGAGGATCAGGAAGCGGCGCTCGAACGGCTGCAGGAGCGGGCGCGCGAGGACGACATTGCCCTCATCCGCACCCCGCAGGGCTTCGCCTTTGCCCCTATCCGCGACGGCGAGGTGGTGGCCCCGGAGGAGGTCGAGTCGATGCCCGACGAGGAACGTGAAGAAGTGCAGCAGCAAATTGCGGAGTACCAGGAGGAGCTGCAGCAGATTCTGCGCAAGGTGCCCGAGCACGAGCGGGAGGCTCACGAGCGCATCGAGGAGCTTAACCAGGAGATCGCGGCCCTCGCCGTCGACGAGTCGATTAACATCCTCCGGCAGAAGTATAGCAACCTGGAGGACGTGCTCGACTTTCTTACTGCTGTTCGGAACGACATTATTGAGAACGTCGACTTTTTCGTTCAGGCGGCGCAGAACGGGGGGCAGCAACAGGCCCAGCAGCCTCCGATGATGCAACAGCAGGGACAACAGGGAGGCGGTCAGCAGAGCGCCCGCCCGGACGGGGCCTTCTGGCGTCGATACCGCGTCAACCTCATCGTCGACAATGGCGACACGGACGGAGCCCCGGTCGTTTTCGAAGACAACCCCAATTACCAAAATCTCGTGGGGCAGGTGGAGCAGATTGCCCAGATGGGGGCGCTGGTCACGGACTTCAACCTCATCCAGTCCGGCGCCCTCCACGAGGCCAACGGCGGCTATCTGATCGTAGAGGCCCGCGACCTGCTCACCCAGCCGTACGCCTGGGAGGGCCTCAAGCAGGCGCTCCGCAACGACGAGATTCAGATCGAATCCCCCGGGCAGGCGCTCGGACTCATCCGAACCGTGACCCTGGAGCCGGAGGCCATTCCGCTCGACGTAAAGCTCGTGGTGGTAGGCGAGCGGCTGCTGTACTACCTGCTCGACGCCTACGACCCCGACGTGGATCGGCTGTTCAAGGTCATGGCCGATTTTGACGAGCAGATCGACCGCGACGAGGAGCATGAGAGCGAGTACGCGGACCTCATCGCCACGATGATAGCGGATGAGGACCTGCGCCCCTTCAACCGATCGGCCGTAGCACACGTCATGGAGCGCAGCACGCGCCTCGTGAGTGACACCGAGAAGCTGAGCGGCCGGATTGAGCGGGTTCGCGACCTGGTGCAGCAGGCCCACTACTGGGCGGGGCAGGACGACGCCGAGACGGTAACCGACGCCCACGTCCAGCAGGCCATCGATGCGCAGATTCGACGTGCCGATCGGATGCGCGAGCGCGTCCAGGAGTCGATTGAGCGGGAAACCATTTACATCGACACCGATGGGTCGGCGGTGGGACAGGTGAACGGCCTCGCCTACCTCGACGTTGGCGGGTTCAGCTTCGGCAAACCGAACCGCATCACGGCCCGCGTGCGACTCGGAAAGGGCGAAATTGTAGACATCGAGCGCGAGGCGGCCCTCGGCGGCCCCCTCCACTCGAAGGGCGTCCTCATCCTCTCCGGCTTCTTGCAGGGACGCTTCGCTCAGCAGTATCCGCTGTCCCTCTCGGCCAGTCTCGTCTTTGAGCAGACCTACGGTGGAATCGACGGGGACAGTGCCTCCTCGGCAGAACTCTACGCCCTTCTCTCCGCGCTGGCAGACGAGCCGCTGCGGCAAGACCTGGCCGTCACCGGCTCGGTGAACCAGCACGGCATCGTGCAACCCATCGGCGGCGTCAACGAGAAGATCGAGGGCTTCTTCGACGTCTGTCAGGAACGAGGCCTCACCGGCAAGCAGGGGGTCCTCATTCCGGCCAGCAATACCGATCATCTGATGCTGCGGCCCGACGTGGTCGAGGCAGCCGACGCCGGACAGTTCCACGTCTACCCCGTCGAGACGATCGACCAGGGCATTGAACTCTTAACCGGCATCGAGGCGGGCACCCGGAACGAACAGGGCTCCTTCCCCGACGATACAATGAACGGCAAGGTGGAGGCTCGGCTCCGCACGTTTGCCGACCGGCGCCGCCAGTTTGCCCTCACGGACGGTCAAAACGAATCAGCGGAGGCGTGATGCGTGAACCGTGATGCGACGAGGGTGCCTTCTCGTCACGTGTCACGATTCACAACTCGCGCATCCCTCGCGAACTCTCTTTCCAGCATGTCGGACAGCACGATTGAGCCCATGAGCGCGGCGGACGGCCCGACACTCCAGCACATCCTCGTGGCCCTCGATGGCTCGCCTCACAGCCAGGCGGCCCTCGATGCCGCAGTGCGCATGGCTGCCCTCATGGACGCGGAGGTGGAGGGCCTCTTCGTAGAGGACGAGACGCTGCGCCGAGCCGCCAAACTGCCATTCGCAAAGGAAGTCCGCGCATACACCGCCCCTCCGAAACGGCTGAGTGACCGGCGTCTGCAGCGCCAGCTGCGCTACCGGGCCGAGTACGCGGAGCACACCCTCACGCACACTGCCGAAGAAGCCGAGGTGCGCCACGCGTTCCGAACGGTCGAGGGGGACGTGACGCAGGAGCTGCTTCAGGCGGCTGCGTCGACGGACCTTCTCATCCTCGGCAAAACGAGTACCGCGAGCAGTCGCCGTCGGCTTGGCAGCACCAGCCGAACGGTGCTATCCGACGCCTCCTCGTCCGTGATGGTGATGCGAAAGGCCGTACCCACTCAGCAGCCCATCCTGCTGTACTACGACGGATCGGCAGCGGCCGACTCGGCGCTCCACCTCGCCATCCAGGTCTCGCGTCAAGCCGAGGGAGTGCCGGTTCAAATTCTCCTCCCTGCTGACGCCGATCCCGAGCGCCTCCGAGACCAGATTCGGACGAAGTACGGAGACGCAGGCGTCCCGTTGCACGACCACCACCTCACCCCTGCCGAGGCACACCGACTGTCCGTATTCGCCCGTGAGAAGGAGGGACTCGTCGTACTTCCCGCCGGGTGTCCCCCCCTCTGCAACGTGTCGCTGCAACAGTTTCTCTACGAGGTGGATCGTCCACTCCTCGTCGCGCGATAATTCCCGTGTTTGGTTTTGCCGTAACCCTGATGCGGTATCGTTCTCTACACATCACGCTCAACATCCAAGACACAGAACCTGTTTGATGGATGGATGAGAAGCCGAGACACAGTGGGCGGAGCTGCAAAATGGCGCTCAAATGAGCCTGGCACGCTAGCGTGCCTCTAGCGGAGCTACCGGGCGAGGAGATCTCAGATCTCCAATGCAGAAGCCATTTTGCACGAGATCCATGAAGTCGCAGGCCTCAGACAGTCCGCCAAACAGGTTCACAACGCTTAACGCCTCAACGCTCTACGCCTATGGACTCGGATCCGATCGCGAACCTCGCCCTCACTCCTGCGTCGAATGCCAAACTCACACCTCTAGAGGTACTGGCCGACTTTGCTGATGCCACCCGGGGCTGGGTATACCTGGAGCGTGCCTCGCGGCACTACGCCGACCAGAAACGCCTGCCGGCCCTCGTGCTGCGACACTACCGCGGAGGGGCACCGCCGCACGTGGATTTCGCGTTTGCCGCCACGTCGACTGACGCAGACGAGGTCCGACTCGTCATCCTCGACGCCCCCGACACCGACGAGCATCTCTCCCAACAGCAGCATACCCTTCTGCTGGACACCCTTCTCGACGCACTTCAGAACTATCTGAGCGCCCGCCCAGATCACGTGGAGCTCCACCTCGAACGGGGAAACGTTGACCCGTCGCCCCCCTCTGTCTGATCTAAGAGACTGGTGTTTTGATTTCACACGCTGGCGCCAGAAGTCTCACGTGACGACTGCAACCTGGTCGATTCCAGCCGTTCTTCGCTCCAACATTCCTCGCGAGCCTCCTGGGGAAAACGGAACGGCCTCGTTAATGAACACGACTCAAAAATCAAAACCGTCTCTAAGTCCGTCCCGAACGATCCGGAAATCCCCAAGACAGAGTCCATCCGACCAATTGGCGTCATTGAATGGGTGGATGAAGTTAGCGATCTCAGAACGGCGACGCTCTGTTGCTGGGCATTCTTAGCAAAACAAAAGCCCCGGCCTTCTGAGCCGGGGCTTCGTTTACGCTGTAATACAAAATCCAACTCAGGATGCCGGGACACTGGAGGTCAGAGTTGACCCCGAATGGTGTAGAACGCCAGTTTCGAGAACGTTCGATCCGTCATCGACCGTTGGATTCCTAAGATCAAAGGGCGCGTCGGTGGGCGTATCAGGCTCCACTATGCAAGAGTTACCCTCGTTTAGGAGGCTCGGTCGTGAACTTCCGATCGATGCCCCTCTGTCGCGCCTTAATTCTGCGCATTGCTTCCGATGTTGCCCTGCGACACAACCGTTCCAAGATTGGCCACGCTCTCGTGCACGTTGACGTAGCCGTCAAATTCGGTCAGGGTCTCGTAGGAGACCTCCACGAGCTTGCTGCTCTGGGCCGTCTCGTCGGAGCCGTCGATGGGACTCAGGTAGTACTCAATACCGCCGCCCTCGTCTGCACTGTTGTTGTGAATGTGGGCAGGGTGTGACACGCTGGCCCCGGTTGCCCCGTCGGCCTCGAGCGTGATGCTTACGAGCGACAGATCTTCGGTCAACCCCTGGATCGTCACGTTGCCTGAGATGCCGTTGGGCGCCACGCTTCCGTCATTCGATTGCGCCGACAACGGATACGTCGTCGTTTGCAGATTGTCCCGGAGGTCTAGTCCGTCCTCCTCATCCCCCTCCGCGTTGGAGCCGACGTTGCCCTGTGCTACAACGGTCCCGAGATTCGCTACACTCTCGTGTATGTTAACGTATCCGTCGAACCCAACGAGCGAGTCATACGACTGCTGCACGATGCGAGCGCTCGTGCCGCCCCCCCCACTTCCGTCGATCGGGGTAAGGTAGAGAGCAATACCCCCTCCTTCGTCAGCACTGTTGTTATGGATGTGCGCTGGATGGGATACGCTCGCCCCAGTAGCGCCGTCATCCAGTTCCAACGTCACGAGCGTCTGGTTCGGGTTGATCTCCCAGAAGGTGACCGTTCCCTCGACTCCGTCCGGAATGGCCCCGTCATTCGACTGGGCCTCAAGGGAATAACTGATGGCTCGGAGGTCCTGGTCGTCCTCCATGTCTGAATTATTGCTGTCGCACCCCGCAAGCAGGAGGCCGACGGCAAGAACACAGAGGGAGAAAAGTCGAACAGAGAGCGTGCGTGTGTATGACATAAACGTAGGTGGGGAATGGAATGAAGAGAAGCCTTCGGGCATCCGCTGCGAACAGTACCACGTAGCATTACCTCATACCTTCCGCAATACGCGCAGATTCTGGATATACGAAACGAAGCTGGAAGGAAATTCGGGAGGTCGGCCGGCCCCCAAAGCTGCTCTACGAACGCCACGAGGAGGGAGCCCCCTCCCTTTCCCTCTCTTTTCCGGTGGGAACGCCCGCCGACGTGCTTCGAGAAAATGGAAGCGCCTCTGAATGAGGCGATGAGAGCTGTCACTTCATTTGCATCGAAAACTCCCGGGAGGAATGGGCAATCAACGTCGGGGGCTCGGGACGGAAGCGGCGGACGACGAGCCCGTCGCAGCTGGATTGTCTGACAAGCCACCCCCGATCTTTTCATTCCCAAACCAGAACGCTGAAAAAAGAACGGGCGCCCAGTGTCATCCCACGAGTACTCCCGCTATTGTCGCCGTCGTCCACGAGGCCAAGGCTCCTCCGAGCACCGCCCGCAGGCCAAGGGCTGCAATCTCGCTCTTCCGTGACGGCGCAATGCCGCCGAGCCCCCCAATCTGGATGGCGATGGACGAGAAGTTGGCGAACCCGCAGAGGGCGTACGTGCCGATGATGACCGACCGCTCGCTGAGGCTCGACTGCAGGTCGCGGAGCGAGGCATAGGCCACAAACTCATTCACGGCCACCTTTTCGCCGAGCAGCGTGCCGAACTGGAGAATATCCGCCGCCTCTACACCCATCGCCCACGCCAGGGGCGCGAAGAGGAACCCAAAGACGGCCTCCAGCGAGAGCGCCTCGAATCGCCCCCCGGACGCCTGCTCCACCAGCGCGTTCAGGTTGTAGAGCTCCGTGCCGTAAACCGTGGGCGCCCCCACCCACTCGAAGCCGGCATTGATGGCGCCGATGAGGGCGATAAACGCCAGCAGCATCGCGCCCACGTTCAGGGCCAGGCGCAGGCCGTCGGATGCCCCGCTGGCTGCAGCCTCGATGACGTTGTCGTTCTCCTCGTGGTCCTTAACTTCCGCACCCCCCTGCGTCTCCGGCGTCTCCGTCTCCGGCACCAGGATCTTTGCCATGACGATGGCGGCGGGCGCGCTCATCACCGAGGCCGAGAGGAGGTGTTTTGCAAACAGTTGCCGCGCCTCCGGCGAGTCGCCCCCAAGAAACCCGATGTAGGCCGCCAGAACCCCCCCGGCAATGGTCGCCATGCCCCCCGTCATGAGCGTCATGATCTCGCTCCGGGTCATGTCTTCCACGTACGGCTTTACGGCGAGGGGCGCCTCCGTCTGCCCGATGAAGACGTTTGCCGAGGCCGCCAGCGACTCAGCCCCCGAGATGCGAAGAGACTTCTGCATGAGCCAGCCCATCCCGTTGACGAGCGGTTGCACGAGGCGCAGGTGGTACAGCACGCCCATCAGGGAGGCGAAGAAGATGATCGTCGGCAGCACCTGGAAGGCAAAGTTGTTGCCCTCCTCCGGGTTGCCGAGATCCCCAAAGATGAACTCCGATCCCTCGTACGTGAAGGAGAGCAGCGTGTCGAAGAACGTGGCGAGCGTGTCGAACACCACCTCGCCCGGCCCCGTCTTGAGCACCAGTACGGCAAAGATCAGCTGCAGTCCAATGCCAACCCCTACGAGCCGCCAGTTGATGGCCTTCCGGTTCGTAGAGAAGAGGACAGCGATACCGAGAAAGACCGTGACGCCAAAGAGACCGCGCAGGAGGGCGACGGGAAACGACATGTAGCGGAGAGCTCCGTGAGAGGTCTAGCCGAAACGGACAGGGCGAAATACAAAATCCGACGCACGATGTCGGGATCCCGGGAGCCGGATTCGCCTCCCAATGGCGTGCAACACCATTTCCAAGGATTTTGACCCCGTCATCGACCGTCGGATTCCGTATAAAATAGGCATCTCTCCCGAAAGGGCAAGAACTTGGGGGCGGGCGCAGGAGGTCCCAACAAAAAGAGGGCGCCCCCCTTCAGGCGCCCTCTACGTCTCTTGAATGCACGTACGTGCGCGTCACTCACGTCCCGAGGAGGAATTTTCCGACGCCTCCGTCGCGCTCCACGAATTGTTCTTCGGATTCACGTCGGGCAGAAGCTGGTTCGGATCGAGCTGCACCTGCTGGAGCGTGCGGTCCGGCAGGCGGAAGGTGTGGGTATCCTTCGTAAAGAAGGCCTCCGCCGGAATGCGGCGCCGATTGGAGGAACCGTCCTCAAAGCGGAGCTGCACCGTCATCGGCAGCATGAACTCCCCTCTCTGTTCGAGCGTGACGCTCGTCGTGTCGCCGGTCGCGACGTTGGCGACGGCGTGGTCCACGTCATCGGTCTCGTAGAACCAGCTGCGCCAGAACCAGTCCAGGTCTTCACCGGTCACGTCCTCGATGGTGCGGAAGAAGTCGGCGGGCTTGGGGTGCTTGTAGGCCCATCGGTCGAAGAAGGCGCGAAAGGCCGCATCGAAGCGCTCCGGTCCCAGCACGTACTCGCGGAGCAGCATGAGGCCATTTGCGGGCTTGAAGTAGGCCAGGAAGCCGAGCGCCCGATCGCGGATGTGGTCGGCGTACGTCATGATCGGCTGATCGGAGAAGGGCGACGCCGCAAACCGCTGGCCCACGAGACGGGAGGCGCGCTGCAGGCTTTGCTGATTGCTGTTGTCGTAGAAGGCGTCCTCCGAGTACTGGTTCATGAACGTGTTGAGCCCTTCGTCCATCCAGGCCCAGCGCCGCTCGTCCGAGCCCACCACCATCGGAAACCACGTGTGGCCGAATTCGTGGTCGGTGACGCCAAAGAGATCTTGCCCTCGCGACTCCACGTCGCAGAACATGATCTGCGGATACTCCATCCCCGCCACGACCCCCGCCACGTTGACGGCATTCGGATATGGGTACGGGGACAGGAAGTCGGAGTAGAATTCCACGGAGTGCTGCACGTACTCGGTCGACTCTTCCCAGCCCGGCGTGTCGCCACTGCCAATCCCTTCCTGTGGATAGAAGGACTGGGCCAGCACGGTGTTGTCGCCCGCCTCGGCCCTGGCTGCGTCCCAGATGAACGCCTGGGAGGCCGCCCAGGAAAAGTCGCGCACGTTCTCCGCCTGGTAGCGCCAGGTGAGCGCCCCACTCCCGTCCGGCCGCATGTCGGCACTGCCCACCTCCTCTTGCCCGAGGATCGTCACGGTTTCGCGGCTCTCGCGGGCCTCCGCCAGCCGGTCGCGCTGCTGCTGGGTGAGCACCTCACCGGGATTCTGAAGCTGCCCCGTGGCCGCGACGATCATGCTGCGGGGCACCGTAATGTTGACGTTGAAGGTGCCGTATTCCAGGTAGTACTCGCCCTGGCCCAGGTACGGCAGCGAATTCCAGCCGTTGACGTCGTCGTGGACGTACATGCGGGGATACCATTGCGCGAGCTGGTACACCGTGCCCTGCTCGACGTCGAGGATGCCGTGGCGGTCGGCCCCAAACTCCGGAATCTGAAAACTCCAGTCGATCGAGAGGGTGAGCGAATCCCCATTCGCCGCCAGGGGCTCGGTGAGGGGCACGACGAGGCGCGTCCCGTGTACGGAATAGTCGGGCGTCACCGTCTCGCCGTTCCGTTCGACCTGGAGGTTTGAGAGCTCGTAGCCCGCCTCTTCGAAGAAGCCACTGAACCGAGCGTCGGACGGCACCACGCGCGCGCCCCGGCTATCCGGCTTGAAGTAGTTTTGCTCCAGTTGCACCCACAACCGCTCCAGTTCCTCCGGCGAGTTGTTGGTGTAGGTGATCGTCTGCTGGCCCGAGAGACGATTCTCGGCCGTGTCGAGCTCCACGTCGATCCGGTAGTCGGCCTCGTTTTGCCAGTACTCGTCACCGGGACGACCGTCGGCGGCACGGGACTCGTTGGGATCCGGCAGGTCGAGCGGCTCGAAGGATTCGAGGTTGTGCTGCGGCACGTTTTGGCCGAGGGCCGGCACAGCGAGAAGCAGGCCCACCATCGTCCAGAGGGCAGCGCGGAGAGAAACGGTCATGGGGAAGGGCATCAGTGGAGAGAGGAACAGCGCATCTCCAATCTAAGCGCTTTGGACTGCAATTAGAACGAAGAGCGAGTTAAAGGATGGGACTGTCCTCTCCACCCCGCACGGGCGTCGGCCGATAAAATCGCCTCCGTTTGCAGGGAGTATGCCCTTGACCGTAGGGACTTCATGTACCTTTTCGAGGTTAATTGCAGGACCGAGCACCCGCGGTATCGGGCTTTTTGCTCTCTGAAAAGGTCTGCCTTCTTTTCATAGTAGCGCCGTTGGACTCCAACGGCGCCACGAAGGGAGCATCCCTCACGTCCGGCAGATAATCTCATAATCCTACAAAAAGTCCCTCTCACGGGCGCCTCCGTGCCCCGGTCAGCTTACCTTCTCGAAGATCAGTTGCATCTCGCGGCGGAGCTGCTCCGGCAGTGCCACCGACACGTCTCCCACCGACAGCGTGACGGCTTCGGTCTCGGCCATTGTCAGAAAGTCTTCCCCGGACACGTACACCTTGGTGGGTCCTATGCCGTCGTCCGGCCGGTTCACCTCCAGTATCCTGAGCGACTGGTCCCCGTAGGTCAGTGAAATGCTATCTTCGGGCGCCGCACCGATGAGGCTGATCACCCAGCGGGTGGTCGTGTCCGGCGCATCAATGCCCATGGCTCGTACCGAGAGGCCACTTGCGACACTGTGGGGCTGCGCGGTCATCGTCGTTTGCTTGCCGTTCGCGCCCTCTACCGTCGTCACGTTATCGGATTGGGCGACTGCCGGCGCGGTAAGGAGGCCCAGGAGGGCAACGAGAAACCAGACTCGAACATGAGATACAGGCATGACGGACCGTAGATACTCAGGGGATGCATTGGAGCAGTAAAACGCCTGTATGCGGTGGACGTTCTCGTCACCCGACGCGACGGAATCGATTTCCGCGATGCACGAACGATCAGCTCCGACTACGTTCGGCCCGTCTCGTCAAATACGTCCCAGATCCGCTCCATCTCGTCGGTGGGGGGACTCTCCTCGTCCTCCTCAGACGATGAAGACGAGCTCTCTGCCTGCTCGTCATCCATGCCCTGCACGTCCTCCTTAATCGCCTCAAACTGGGATTCGCTGGCCGAGGGCTCTTCGTCCGCTTCGTCGGAATCTTTTCCATTGGTGGTCGACGACGCTTCTTCTTCCCCGGGGAGCCGATTGGGAAACAACGAGTCGACCCACTCCTCCGATGACTTCTCGTCCTCAGAGGACTCTTTTCCATTTTTCGTACTGGGGCTAGACGTAGGGGCTTCCGTGTCGGTTGACGCCGCGCTGGACTCCGGCGTGATCGTCGACAGAACCTCCTGTTCGTTTTGAAGGGCGTCCTGCAAACGCTGGGCCGTGGCCTCCAGCTTGGCCTCCTGCTGTTCGATTCGCTTCTGCTTCTCTTCAAGCTCTCGCTCGCGCTCGTCGAGCCGCTCCTCTCGGGCCGCCGCCTCCTTCTTCCGTTCCTCGGCGCGCTTCCGGGCCTTCTGGACCTTGTCGGCCGTGTCTCCGATTTCGTTGATTTTGTTCTGCAGCGTCTGTACGCGGTCTTGCATCTCGTTCCAGCGATCGGCAACCTCATCGAGGAACGCCTGCACTTCCGCTTCGTCGAGGCCGCGGAGGCTCTGGGAAAATGAGCGGTTGCGGATGTCGGACGAAGTGAGTTCCATGGGGAAAGGGGGGTCGTGAACAGCTATGTCGTGAGGGTGGTCATCACATCACAAAAACTATGCACGGTAGGGTATTCCGGCTTTTCCTCGACAAATGCGGGATATCTCCGGGAATCTCCGCCCCCAACGCCCGTCCTCTTCACGTTTCGTTTCGAATTTTCACGTCTGCGTAACTGATGTCCACGCGCTTCGATGAGAAAGAATCCGCCCGACAAACGGTTTGGGACCAACTTGAGGAGCAGGGCGTCGCCCGCTTTCCGTTTCCGCCCCACGGACGCATTCCCAACTTCGAAGGCGCAGAGCAAGCCGCCGATCGCCTGTTCAAAACCGACCTTCTGAGCGAGGCTGAGCGGATCAAGGTCAATCCCGACGCCCCGCAGCGCTACGTGCGAATCGCGGCTCTCCACCGCGAATGCACTGTGTTCGTGCCCACGCCGCGACTTCGAGGCGGGTTCAAGCGGCTCGATCCGGCGTCGATTCCGGACGAGGAGCGGGCGTCGGCCGCCAGCCTGTCGAACATGGACGCGTGGGCCGAGCCCGTCCCCCTCGATGCCCTCCCGCAGCTCGACGCCATCGTGACCGGGTCGGTCGCCGTCACCCGAGAGGGCCATCGCTGTGGGAAGGGCGAGGGCTTCAGTGACCTCGAATACGCCCTCCTGCGCGAGCTGGGGCACGACCCGGTGCCGGTCGCGACGACCGTCCTCCCGCTTCAGATCGTCGACCGCTTCCCGACGGACGCCCACGACGTGCCGCTCTCGCTCATAACGACCCCAAACGAGACGATTCGGGTGGACGACCCGCCCCCGCCGCCCCGCGGCATCGACTGGTCGGCTCTTTCCGAGGACGCCCTCAACGAGATGCCGATCCTCCGTGAGCTCCACTCCCGGCTGGATTGACAAGCTCGATGGCGGTAAATACCCTGAACGTCCCTCCGTTCCTCTGAAATCTGGACTCTCTTCCATGCCCTCCTTCGACCTCGAAAACTTCACCCATCGCCTGCTGGCAGAGTCGCTTTTCTACGACCTGGAATATGGGCTCATCGGCAGCGTGAGCCTCGTGGACCCAGACGCCGAGCGGGAAGAATACATCGTCTCGTTCATGCCCAACGACGGCACGTACATGATCGAGGAGGCAACCGCGTGGGAGGATCCGCCCGAGCTGGAGGACGACGAGGACGTGGCGTACGCCCTCGCCACGGAGAGTACCGTCTACGGCACCTACGAAATTCCGGAGGTCGCTGCAAACGCGACCCTCACGCTGGCTCAGGAGCACGACCTCCTTCCCAGTATGACGGTGCTGTTCGAGGACGAAGAATTATAACAGTTGCTTGATCCGACGCGGCACACGGGCATCGGAGAACGGGAATCTGATCGTCCGTGTCCTCGTTCACATGTTCTCTTTCGTTCTTCGTTCGATTCAGGTTTTGCCTCCTGCCATGCGCACGGACCTTGACGCGGAGACGGCCGCCGAGCATTACCAAAAATGGAAGTCGCTGGCCCCTCTCGGGCTCGTGGCCGTCGGCTTCGGCGCGAGCCTCATCGGGCAGTCTACCATTCTCAAATCGAAGGGTCGATCCACCTGGAAATGGGTGGCCCTGGGCACGGTGAGCCTCGCGGTGCTGAACGCGGGCCTCTGTCTGTTCGGGGACGCGGTGAAACACCGGGCGCTCTACGAGTGGAGCGAAGAATGACAGGTGTGAAGCGTGACGGCCAAAAACAACAGCCTCACGCATCAGGTCATCACGTATTCCTCCGTACGCTTCAGGAATAGGGCAGCAGCGGAAACAGACACTTCCAAACACAGATTGACGCTGTTTCCATGTCCTTCTGGTCCACCCTCACCGACGTCTGGACGCGAGCACAGGAGCCCGTCGTGCTAGAGGGACTTCTGCAAGTGGGGGCAGCGTCTTTGCTCGCCCTCGTGGTGATTGGGCTCTCGTGGGGGCGGCGGCTGAGGCTGGAAACCGAATTGAGTACGGCGTTTGTGCGCGGGTTCGTTCAGGTCCTGGCGGTGGGACTGCTCATCGGCGTACTCCTCACCGTGCCGCTGGCCTGGAGTACCCTCATCCTGCTCGGCATGGTGGGCGGGGCCACGTGGATTTCGAAGCAGCGGGGCGAAGGGCTGCCGCAGGTGACCTGGATCTCGCTCCTCTCCATTGGGGTGGGCGCGGGGCTCACCATCGTGCTCATGACGGCCGCCGGGGCCATTGAGGCCACGGTGCGCAGCCTCGTGCCCGTCGGCAGCATGGTGATCGCCAACGCGATGAAGATCAATGGCCTCGCGCTCGACCGGTTCAAGGAAGAGATCACGGCAAATCGGGACGTGATCGAAATGGGCCTCGCTCTCGGCGGACCGCCCCAGCGCGTGCTGGCGCCGCACCTGCGGGACAGCGTCCGCTCGGCCCTCATCCCCGTCGTCGACTCGCTGAAAAGCCTGGGCTGGGTGTGGATTCCCGGCATCATGGCGGGCATGATCCTCGCCGGCGACAATCCCATCTACGCCGCCCTCTACCAGTTCGTCATCATGGCGATGATTTTTGCCGCCGGCGGCCTCACGAGCCTGCTCAGCAGTGTGCTCATGGGACGGGCCGTCATTACAGACGCCGAACAGTTGGTGGTGGAGCCGCCCCGCGATCCATCGAGGGATGCGTGACAGGGCTGTTATCCCCTGCACGCTGAGCAATGTGAAAAGAACTTGTACCTCCCTGATACGTCTCTTATTCTACCCATGCCGGTGACAGAACCGGTTTCTCTCGCATCGATCCTCCGCCTCTGGCCATGGATCTGGATCCGACCCTTCTCACCTGGGCGTTCGTCGCCGGCGGCCTGCTGCTGATGGCGGTGGAGACGATCCTCCCCGGTGGCGTGGCGGGCTTTCTCGGGCTCGGGGGCCTCGTGATTGCGGGCCTGCGGGCCGTGGGTCTGCTCATCAATCCCTGGACGGCCATCATCACGTGGGCCTTTCTGTCCGTTGCCCTCACGATTGCGCTGCGCCCGATTGCGATGCGCTTCATTCAGGGCGACATGTCGCTGTCGATGACCGACGAGGACGCGGAGGCGATGGGAGAAACGGTGCCCGTCATCCGGGAGGTGGGCCAAGAGGAGCCCGGCCGCATCCGGTTTCGGGGCGCGGAGTGGGACGCCCGCACGGTGGAAGGCACGCTGCCCGAAGGGGCCGAGGCCAAACTCCTCTACCGCGACAACCTCACCTGGATCGTGGAGGCGGCCGACGACTCGGACCTCGACCTGGAGCTCTCGGAAGCCACGGGCGCCGACCTCCCGGATCCGAACTCCTCCGAGGCTCGCTCCGAGGATTCGACCGACGATTCCGGCCTTGGCTACGACCCATCCGCCCGCGTGCAGGAGTAACGATTGTATTGCGTGCTGCGTATTGCGTATCTCCCCAGGTCCCACGCACTACGAAATACGAAATACGCCCCATAGGCCCGGGACGCTCTCTACGCCGAGCACTCTACTTTCCGTTTCGCCTTATCCCCTCCCCTTGCCTCTATTCCCATGTGGACCCTCCTGCTACTCGTCCTCGCCGTCGTCTTCTTCGTCATCTACCACACATTCATCATTGTGGAGATGCGGGAGGAGGTCATTCTGGAGCGCTTCGGCAAGTACCACGCCACCCTCACGCCGGGCTTCCACTTCGTCATCCCGTTTATCGACCGGGTGGCCTATCGGCAGGAGACGCGCGAACAGGTGCTGGACGTGCCGCACCAGAAGTGCATCACCAAGGACAACATTGAGGTCGACGTGGACGGCCTCGTGTACCTGAAGGTGATGGACTCCTACAAGGCCAGTTACGGCATCAACGACTACCGCATGGCGGCCGTGAATCTCGCGCAGACCACGATGCGGAGCGAGGTCGGCAAGATCACGCTCGACGACACGTTCAGCGAGCGGGACGCGATGAACGAGGCCATTGTCGAGGAACTGGACAAGGCCTCCAATCCGTGGGGCGTGAAGGTGATGCGCTACGAACTGAAGGACATCCAACCGGCCCAGGACATCGTGCGCACGATGGAAAAGCAGATGGAGGCCGAGCGCGAGAAGCGGGCCGAGATTACGGAGTCGAGCGGGGAGCGCGACGCCCGCATCAACGTGTCGGAGGGAGAACGCACCGAATCCGTCTTGATGTCGGAGGGACGGCGACAGCAGCGCATCAACGAGGCGGAAGGCGACGCCCGTGAGATGGAGCTCATCGCCGAGGCCACCGCCAACGGCATCGAGCGCATTGCGGACGCCATTTCACAGCCCGGCGGCTCGCTGGCGGTAAAGATGCGCCTCACGGAGCAGTTCATCGACCGTCTCGGCGAGGTCATCGACGGCGCGAACGTGAGCGTCCTCCCGATGGATGCCGCCAACATGCGCTCATTCTTCGAAGGCGCCTCCGAAGTGACGAATCCGATCCGAAAAGAGTAGAGGGCACGGGGGCGTGGGAGAGCGGGAGCGTGGGGGCGTGGGAGAGCTTTGATCCGAACCAATTCTCTTCTGATGCCATGGCCATTCGAGAGTTTAGAGAGTTGCGGGTGTACCAGCAGGCGTACGAGGCTGCCACGAGGATTTTTGACCTGTCGAGAGAGTGGCCGAAGGAAGAGACCTATTCGTTAACGGATCAGATCCGTCGATCCTCGCGATCCGTCTGTGCGAATATTGCCGAAGCATGGCGTAAGCGCCGATACGAGAAGCACTTTGTCAGCAAATTGTCTGATGCCGACTCAGAGGCCGCGGAAACACGAACGTGGCTCCAGTTCGGTTACGATTGCGACTATCTCTCGGAAGAGACATTCGACCCACTCGACGAGACCTACAATCAGATCTGCGGAGGCCTCGTGAATATGATGAAAGACCCTGAGCCCTGGTGCGGCCCGAGCACGACGCACGAACCCAGCGTTCCGTACGACTCTTGACGCCCACTCGCCCAAGCGCCCTCTCCCCCACACTCACCGCCCACACGCCCGCACTCTCTCCCCTACGCCCACGCTCTCAACCCCCACGCTCCCTCTCTCCCACGCTCCCTCTCTCCCACGCTCGGACCGCCCGAATGAGGTCGAGACCTATTCTGATTTAGCATCTCCTCCATTTTGCCCAATACTGCTATGGAACTGCTTACTGCCCTCAACAGCGCCAGCCTCGGCATTCTCGCCCTGCTGGCCCTCTACGTCGCCTATAAATTTCTGCGGGCCATCCGGTTTGTGCCACAGCAGCGCGCCTACGTCGTGGAGCGCCTCGGCAACTACCACAAAACGCTGGAGGCCGGCTTTCACGCCCTCATTCCGTTCATCGACCGGGTAAAGTACACGCACGACCTCCGCGAGCAGGCCATTCCGGTCGAGCCGCAGGAATGCTTTACGGAAGACAACGTGCGGGTAGAGGTCGACGGCGTCATCTACCTGAGCGTCACCAATCCGGTCAACGCCAGCTACGGGGTGACGGACTTCAATCGTGCGGCCATTCAACTGGCGCAGACGACGACGCGCTCGGTGATCGGGCGCATGGAGCTGGACACCACCTTCCAGGAACGGGCGGCCATTAGTCGGGCCGTGGTGGAGGTGCTGAGCGAGGTCGAGCAAACGTGGGGCATCAAGGTGCACCGCTACGAGATCAAAAACATCGACCCGCCGCGCACGGTGCAGAAGGCAATGGAGCGGCAGATGACGGCCGAGCGGGAGCGCCGGGCCACGGTGGCCCGATCGGAGGGAAAGCAGCAATCCACCGTCAACGACGCGGAGGGCGAAAAGCAGGAGCTCATCAACCAGTCCGAGGGCGAGAAGCAGCGTCGGATCAACGAGGCGGAGGGCCGGGCGCAAGAAATCGAGGCCATTGCGGAGGCGACGGCGGAGGCCATCGAACGAGTGGCCGGGGCCGTGTCGGCGCCCGGCGGCGAGGAAGCCGTAAAGCTGCGCCTGGCCGAGCAGTACCTGCAGACGATCGCCAAGCTGGGCAAGGAGGAAAACGAGGTACTGTTGCCTGCCGACCTGACGCGCTACGAGTCGGTGATCGACGGCCTCTCGCTGGACGAGTTCAAGCTGCGGCCGGACGGGGATACGCCGCGGCCCGCCGGGGATGGGGCCCCGGAAACCGATGACAATTGACCCGCTACGGTCTCCTTTCCTTCTAGAGAATACGGCCTTCCCCCTCTCCCCGAGAGCATTCGTTCGATGCCAGACGCCGAGCACCTCGTTCGCGACTTCATCGGCGCGTGGAACGACGCGACTACGCTGCCCCCCTCGACCTGGTCACGGAGTCGTGATAGGCCGGCCACCAGCCAAGATTGAGGGGATTCCTATCAGTCCTCAAGCTGGTCCGGAAACGCCGGCGCAATCGCCGACTGCTCCAGCTCCTCCTCCGCAAAGAATCGGACCCGACCGTCCTTCATCACCACCCACACCTCCTCCGCCCCGGCCTCGCGATAGAGCGCCCGCTTGGCACGCATCTCCTCCATCGTGTTTGCGTCGCTCATGACCTCGACACAGAGTTCGGGTGCTAGGGTCGGCGGATCGCCGGTCTCCTCCATTTCGGCTAACCGGTCGGCTGAGGCCCACACCACGTCGACCTGCTTCGTGCCAGCACTCGTGCAGAGGGGAAGTTCCGGAAGACCTCGGCCCTCTTCAAGGTGATCGCGAAGCAGGTCGAGCACGAGTCCCTGTAGGTTCGAATGGCTGAGCGAGTGTGGACTCAAGACAATCTGCCCTCGTTGATTGGTCTCAACCGTGTATGGAAGCTCGCGGAGGAGCGGGTCGTTCACAATCTCCTGCCACCGCTCCTGCTGCGTTGCCGGGTCGATTGCGGTGGACATGGGGACTCGATCGGTGATGAGAGTGGACACGAATGAAAATGCCAGGCAAAGACCGGCGTTCCGGATCTCCCCATTCAGAACCCCCACACGCCCTTTCCCCCACGCTCTCGCTCCCTCGCCCTTTCGCCTACTCGCCCCTGTCCTCCACGTGACCAGAACGTAACGGTCGCCCCGGTTTTCCCTCCGGACGACAGTTTGTACGTTGCAGCCGGTGCAGACTCTCCTCGACACTGCAATAGCATCCGCGAAGGGCTGTTCACGCTCCAGACGTCGATGCATCTACGCTCCCACTCGCCCATGCTCTCCAGGCCCCTTCGTTGATCAGAGGCGATAGAGCCTCCGCCCGCCAAAGAACCAACTGACGTACAATCGCCCGCCCCACCATGCGTATCCTTCGTCCTTGTAGCCTCGCCTTCCTTCTGCTCGCCCTCGTGGCCCTTCCTGCCCTCGCCCAAAACGGCGACGGCGGCGGCGATCGGTTGACCGGTCCCGAGTACGCCCGCAGTCCTGTTACGGCCCAAAACGGCATGGCCGCCACGAGCCAGCCCCTCGCCTCGCAGGTCGCCATTGACGTCCTGCAGAAGGGCGGGAGTGCCGTGGACGCCGCCATTGCGGCCAACGCCGCCCTCGGGCTCATGGAGCCCACCGGCAACGGCCTCGGCGGCGACCTCTTCGCGATCGTCTACGATCCGGAAACCGATGAGGTCTACGGACTCAACGCCAGCGGCCGGTCCCCGCGCGGCCTCTCATACGACGAGATGCAACAGGAATTGGGAGACCGCGACGAGATTCCCCTCCTCGGCCACCTGCCGGTGAGCGTGCCCGGCACCGCCAGCGGCTGGGGAAAGCTCCACGAACGCTTCGGCAGCCTCTCGTTGGAGCAGGACCTCGCCCCCGCCATCCGGTACGCGCGGGAGGGCTTCCCGCTCTCGCAAGTGATCGCCTACTACTGGCAGGGCAACGTGGACGCGTTCCGCGAAAACAGTGACGTGCTGCCGGAGGGCCAAAACTGGAAGGAAACGTACCTGGTCGAGGGCGACGATGGCGAGATGCGCGCGCCGGAGGAAGGGGAAATCTTCCGCAACCCGGACCTCGCCAACACGCTGGAGACCATCGCCGAGAACGGCACCGACGTGTTCTACGAAGGAGAGATTGCCCAAACGATCGCCGATTACGCCGAGCGCACCGGCGGCTACCTTCGCATGGAAGACCTCCGCCAGCACGAGGCCAACTGGGTCGATCCGGTCTCTGTGGACTACCGTGGCGTGGAGGTCTACGAGCTGCCCCCGAACGGGCAGGGCATCGCCGCGCTGCAGATGCTCCAGATCCTGGAGGGCTTCGACGTCGAAGACATGGGGCACAACTCCACCGACTACCTCCACGTGCAGGCGGAAGCGAAGAAGCTCGTGTTTGAGGACCGCGCTCGCTTTTACGCCGACATGGACTTTGCCGACGTGCCGGTGCAGGAGCTCGTGTCCGAGGAGTACGCCGCGGAGCGGCGACAGCAGATCGAAATGGACGAGGTGCTCTCCGCCCCGGACGCCGGCAGTCCGCGCACGGCGACGAGCGACGCCTCCCTGAGTCCCGAGATGCGGGAGCGCCTCGACGAGGGCGACACGATCTACCTCACGACGGCCGATTCCACGGGCATGATGGTCTCGCTCATCCAGAGCAACTACGCGGGCATGGGCAGCGGCCTCGTGCCGGACGATCTCGGGTTCATGCTGCAGGACCGCGGCGCGCTCTTCACGATGGAGCAGGACCACCCCAACGCCTACGAGCCCGGAAAGCGGCCCTTCCACACCATCATCCCGGCGTTCGCGACGAAGGACGGCGAGCCGTTCCTGAGCTTCGGCGTCATGGGCGGCGGCATGCAGCCGCAGGGCCACGCGCAGGTGCTCATGAACATCGTCGACTTTGGCCTCAACGTACAGGCGGCGGGCGACGCGGCGCGTTATCGACACTACGGTAGCAGCTCGCCCACCGGCGAGGACATGGAGGGACGCGGCACGCTCCGCCTGGAGAGCGGTCTGTCGGAGGACGTGGTGCAGTCGCTCATCGGCCGCGGGCACTCCGTAGACGTGGGCTCCGGTGGATACGGCGGGTATCAGGCCATCATGTGGGACCCGGAAGAGGAGGTGTACTGGGGCGGCACCGAGATGCGGAAGGACGGGATTGTCATTGGGTATTAGCAACCGGGAGGCGGGGGTTGGAACTGCGGATCGTGGCTCCGTTGCCCCCTCTGTCGTTGTGCCGGGATGTGCGTGGGAGCGTGGGGGCGTGGGAGAGACAATCCCCCCCTCGGCTACCTCTATGCTTCCACACATCCAGGCCTCTACACCTCTATTGGACTGTTACACGTCATTTTTTCGTCTCAAGCGATCTCAAAATTCCCAAATCTCGGCACGTCATTTCGAGCAACGTCGAGAAATCTTCCAGAAGAAGTCGCTGACCTCAGGGAGACTTCTCGACTGCGCTCGAAGCGACC
>JAHENZ010000254.1 GCA_018609755.1 Salinivenus sp.
CCGTCGTCGAGGTAGTCGCCACGCGTGAGGTCTGCCAGCTCGGCCGGCGTCCCGTCGATGTCGTGCTCGGCCAGCTGATGTTGGAGGACCGAACCGGCGGCCTCCACGTCCGCAAGTGCGTCGTGGGCGTTCTCCAGCGAGCGACCGGTGTAGCGCTCGTACAGGGCGGTGAGGGTCCGGGGGCGAAGCACCTGCTCCAGCCGGTACGGGTCGAGGACGACGCGGTCGGAGGGGCCCGGAAGGGGGTCGCCTGCTCGTTCAAATTCGGCCGCGAGCAGAGGGACGTCGTATGCGATGGCATTGTAGCCGGCCAGATCGGCGTCTTCGAGCAGGGGGGAGAGGGGGGAGGTCAAGGCGTCAAAAGACGGTTGTCCCCGTACGTCATCGGTGCTGATGCCGGTCAAGTCCGTCACGTCCGACGGGACCTCCTGCTGGGGATCCACGAGCCGGTTGAGGCTGGCGTCCAGGGTGGCTCCGTCGTCGGCCGGAACGAACCGCTGGAGGGCAATTTGGATGACGCGAGCGTCCTGCGGATCGGTGCCGGTGGCTTCTAAATCGAGGAAGACGAGGGGACGTTCGAGGTGGAGCATCGGGGGCGGAGAAACGCGCGACGGGGGAACGGGAGGGGGACGGAGGGGCTACTCGGCATCGTCCGACGCGTCTTCGGGCAGCAAAGATTTTCCGAAGCTCCTGAGCGTGAAGACGGGGCAGGGAGCCCGGCGCACCACTTTTTCCGCCACGCTTCCGATCAGGAACCGGTTGAGGCCCGTGCGCCCGTGGGTGGCCATGACGATGAGGTCGACTTCATGGTCCTTGGCGAATTCGACGATGTCCCGCGCGGCGTATCCGGCCAGGACGTGCACGTTCACCGGATCGGTCCGCAGGTCGAGCCGTCCGGCCAGCGTTTCCAGCGCCTCGCGGGCACGGTCCTGGACGTTCGGGAGGGAGGGCGTCAGGGGATCGAGGCCGTAGACGCTGGGGTACGCGGCTTCCTCCACCACGTGCAGCAGATCCAGCGGCGCGGCGTAGGCGTCGGAGAGCGCCGCGGCGTGGTGCACCACCATGTCCGATTGTTCGGAGAGGTCTACGGGCGCGAGCACGCGAGAGATGGTCGGCACGCTCCCCTCATCCGCGGAGGGCAACACGGTGAAGACCGGGCAGGGGGCCCCGCGTACCACTTCTTCCGAGACGCTGCCGCTGAGGAGGCGGTCCATGCCCTTTCGTCCGTGCGTCCCCATCACGACGAGATCGACGTCTTTATCCTCGGCGTAGGTGATGATGGCCTCCGAGGGGGAATCGCTGTCCGTTTGTGTGTACACGACGGGGACCGTCCCGCGCTCCTGCGTCGCGGTCTGAACGTCGACGTGCCGAGCGGCCGACTCGTCGGCGTCGGTTTCCTCCGCAGGTTCGACCGGGAGGAAGTCCATCGGGTTGGACGTGTCCTCTGCGTCGGGGGCGACCACGTTGAAGACGTGAATCGTGGCGTGGTACCGGAGGGCCAGGTGGGCGGCGTGGGCGAAGGCCCCCTCGGCCACATCCGAGAAATCGGTCGGAAAGAGGATCGTGTCAATGTTCATCGTCATAAAGAAATGGACGGTACAATGAGAATCGGAGAGGCGACGGGCAGCAGCGTTCGGGGATCCATAGGATAATGTCTGCGGAGGAGAAGACAAAGACGAATGAGGTATGCATCCTGAATGGGGGCCGTAGCGGATGGAGATCAGAGAATCCCCCACATGTCCGTCCCGGCTGATTCCACAGCAGGAGCGGGCTGCAGCCGACATTCTTATCCATCCTCAGACGGGTCCGCTCATTTACGTGGTCCAACAAGTGAGCGGCTAAATCCTGCAGCGGCGGACGAGGCGACATCTTTACGAACATTTGCTGTGGGGAATGGACGAGGACGGCTGGTTTTCTTACATTATCGTTGCTCCATGACCCGCTTTTGTATGATCGCCTAATACGCTATGGCAACTTCCACTTCCCAACCGGACGTGCCACCATCGACCCTTCCGGCTCCCCATCCGACGCATCCCGTTGCCCAGCAGACGGTGACGGAGGAGGCCCCGGAGTTTCGCTGGATTTCCATTCCGGAGGCGGGAGCGTACCGCCTGCAGCTGGCGAGATCGGAGGCGTTTGAGGCCCTTCTCTACGATGAGGTCGTGGAGGAACCGACGACGCTGACGCTCAGTGAGGTCGTGCCCGACGACGCCGAGACGGTGGTGTGGCGGGTCCGCGCGGAGGCCGACGAGGCGCCATGGAGCTCTCCGGCCCGTTTTTCGGTTGCGGGAACGCTGGACGAACGGGACGACGCGCAATTTCTCGTCGATGCCCCGCCCGTGCCGATCTATCCCATCCATGGAGATGTCGTTGATACGGACGCTCCCGCCTTCACCTGGGAGGCGGTGCCGGAGGCCAGTGGCTATCGGGTCCAGGTCGCGTCCGACGAGGGATTCGATGACATAATCATAGACCTCACGGTGGACCAGACGACCTCACTGACTCTCTTTGGGAGGCTCCCGGATGAGGCGGTCTCCCGGCACTGGCGGGTATGCGCCCTCTTCCCGAACGACACGGAGGGGCCGTGGAGCGAATCGGTGCAGTTTGAGACGGATCCGGAGGCGGCGGCCGACACCGATTTTGCGTCGGAAGGAGACGTGGCGGGGACAGAGGAGGATGAGTCCCCCTCCGTGGAGCGGTCGCCAGTGGCCGCGGGCCCCGCTCGTACGTCCCAGACCAGTGGTGCAATGGCCCTCGCGTTCATCGCTGTGTTGTTGGTCAGCTTTCTCCTGACGCTGCTTCTGATTGTTGCGTTTGGATAGAGTGAGGGGCAGGAGCAGAGGAGCGTGGGTGCGTGGAAGGAGGGGAAGAGAATTTTTTCATTCGTTGCGTTCAGCCATCGTTGACGACCAAAATCGATTATGATTCAACGCCGAACCGTCGGCATTGTCGGAACCGGAAATGTTGGTACGGCCGCCGCCTACGCGCTCTACAATCAAGGGCTCGCCAGCGAAATTCTGCTCCACGACATTGACGAGCGCCGGGCGGAGGGCGAGGCCATGGACCTGATGCACGGCCAATTGCTGGTGGGGCGCGTGTCGTGCCGCGCCGTCGACTACGACGCGATGGCGGACGCGCAGGTCATCGTCCTTTCCGCGGGCAGCAGTCAAAAATCCCCGAACGAGTCCCGGCTCGACTTGCTGGAGCGCAACGCTCGCATCTTCCAGGAGATCATCTCGGAGTTGGACGAGCACGCCCCCGAGGCCATCCTGGTGGTGGCTACCAATCCGGTGGACGTGCTCACGTACCTCTCGCAGGAGATGAGCGCGCGGCCCAACGAACGCATCATCGGCACCGGGACGTTGCTCGACACAGCTCGCTTCAGGGCGCTTCTGGGACGTTACTACGGCGTCGATCCGCGCTCGGTACACGCCTACATCCTCGGGGAGCACGGGGATACGGAGGTGCCCATCTGGAGCAATGCCATGATCGGCGGACAGCTCATTCAGGGCCGCGACGTGCTGGGCAAGACGTGGGACCCGGACACGATGCAGTCGATCTTTGAGCAGGCCCGCGACGCCGCCTACGAAATTATCGACCGGAAGGGTTACACCGATTCTGCGATCGGGGTTGTCATCGCTAGGATCGTGCGGGCCGTCGTAGAAGACCAGCGAAACGTGCTGCCGGTCAGTGTCCGCCCGGAGGGCGAATATGGAATCGAGGACGTGTGCCTGAGCACGCCCTGCGTGGTCGGCATGGAGGGTGTGCAGCAACACGTGAATCCGGACCTCTCGACGGACGAGGAGGAGGCGCTGCGTGCCTCTGCCGACGCGCTACTTGAGAGCCGGGCCGGGCTCGACCTGCCGCTGTGAGGCAACCCAATCCTCTGTCTCTCCTGCGCGGAATGTGCTCGGGATTGATCGCTGCCAGCAACCGCGGACGATTGTGGTGTCAGGGGAACGACGCTCGAAACCGCCAGAGTCGTTGCGCACGGTCACTAGCACTTTCAAGGTCGGATGCTCACTCCGATGCTCAACGAAGGGCGAAGCTCTCCGCTGTCTCTTGCGCCGTCCGACGCTCCAAGTGGCGCGTAGAGCCGTCCGTCTGCGCGCAACGCGACCAGCGGGATGACCGTCACGTACAGCCCCGCCCCGGCGACGGCAGCGACGAGGGTCGCATCCTGAAACGACGGGCCGCCTTCGTCGAAGCAACCCTCCTCTATGCGGCAGGGCGGCTTTTCCTGCGCGTCCACGGAGTACAATCCGCCGCCAAATGTCAGGTATGGGTTGACACGCGTGTTGGCATCGCGCACAAGGTAACTTCCGGCAAGCCCCAATGCGTCGATCTGCGGCGTACGGTTATAGGGATCGCGGTCTTCTGGGACGCGCAGTCCGTAGACTTCAAACAAGGCGCGGCGGCTGGCAGTCGGCCGGTATCCAACTCGCACAGCGAAGCCCCTCCCTGTAACAGAGCCGACCGTTGCGTCACCGCCATACAACGGAAGGAAGCTCACTTCTGCAGAAATTTCTAACGGTCGCGGGATGAGATCAGGGCCCGTCGATTCGTCCGATGACTGCGCATACGCCGGCGAAAAGCTCAACGCAAGACAGCAGAAAGCGGCTGCCAGTCGATGCATGGCACTGAGAGTTGCAGTTTGGGGAACGGGCTATACCAGAGCGAGATAAGCTGAAATGAGAAGGAAACCGGTCGATAGGGTTTGGTGCGGAAAAAAGACCTCTCCGGGCGCAGTTCCCATCCGTCGGTGCTGTCACTCCCAGTCAGCGAAGGCACACCCACTTGAGCGGACTCGACCGACAACGGCTCCCGCCCATTTCAGCTGTCGCGATGGGATACAGCGCACCAAACGTCACTATATATCCCCGAACCAAACAGTTAAAAACACGAAGCCGATACTACCCACCACAGCAACTGCAGTTGTCACAATTCCTATTCTTCGCGACGCGATCCATCCGCTGGCCCCGATGCTTACGAACAAAAGTACAGAGCCCAGAATCATCTCCAGCGAAGCAATGAAATTTGTCAGTCCCACCCATTGAGGAAACGAGCGATCGTGGGCCGCAGCGCGGTAGAGGTCAGCTGTCATGAATGACCACGTGAGTGCCGCAATTACGAAGAACACAGCACTTGCAACAGCAGTCCCGGTTGTCAATTTAGCTGGCCAATCTAGCGCATCCGC
>JAHENZ010000255.1 GCA_018609755.1 Salinivenus sp.
CGGCATGAATCCGAAGGGCTTCGAGGCGGCTGCCTGAACGACCTCCCACATCGACACGTCCCCAATCCGGTCGCACAGCTGCGCCAACTCGTTGACGAGCGCGATGTTGACCGACCGGAAAATGTTCTCCAGGAGCTTTTCCATCTCGGCCACCTTGGGGTTGGAGACCGCATGGACCTCCGCCACAATCTGCTCCAGGGCCTTCGTGGTGAGCCGGGTACACGTCTCGGTCACCCCGCCCGCGACGACGGGGGTATTGGCCGTCGTGTACTCGTCGTTCCCCGGATCAATGCGCTCCGGACTGTGAGCAAGGAAATAGTCTTCTCCCAACTCTAGGCCCTTCTCGCGAGCAGCCTCCTCCAGAATGGGTTGCACCACGCCTTCCGTCGTGTCCGGATAGGTCGTGCTCTTGAGGACGATGAGCTGCCCCGGCCGAAGATGCTCCGCAATGGACTGCGTAGCCGACTCGATGTACGAGGTGTCCGGCTCGTTCGTCTCCGTCACCGGCGTGGGGACGCAGATGTAGAAGACGTCGATCTCGCTGCTGACGGAGAAGCTGATCGTCCCCCGAAGCTGCTCGTCGGCCACGAGCCGCCGAATGGTGTTGTCGTCGAGGTCTTCGATGTAGTTCTCTCCCGCATTGAGCTGTTGGATGCGGTCCTCGTCGAGGTCGATGCCCACCGTTGGAAAGTCCTGGTCGGCGTACTCGACGGCCAGCGGCAGCCCCACGTACCCCAACCCGACGATGCCGATGGTGGCCTGCTTCGTGTCGAGGCGATGCGCGAGCTGCTGGGCCGCGGCCGAGCGATCAGCGGGAGCCTCCAGACCAGGAGATCCGTTCGCCGAAAGCGGAGGAGAGGTCGGTTTGGTATCCATTTGGAGAGAGAGACTAAAAGAGAGTTACGACATCCACCGATCGGAAACGGCGCGGAGTACGTCCCACTCGCGGGTTACCGGGCCACCAGCTCCGCGCCGTCAGTGGCGAGAGTGGACGCATCGGGCTCTAAGGGCTCAACCGTCACCCCAAAGGTCGTGCACGAAATGTTGGCCTCCCGACATTTCGTACTCACGGCCCGCCGGCGCGCCTCGGACATTTTCTCCGTGGTCACGACCACCTCGTCCACCTCCTTCCGCCGACACACCCGGACGAGGTCCTCCCCTGTTCCTGCCACTTCCAGCCCCTGAATGGTTTGTCCCTGCTTCAGGGGATCATCGTCGATGAAGCCAATGGGGCGGCGGCCGAGGTCCGGATTCCGACGGAGCTCGCGGAGGGTGAGCACCCCTGCGTCCCCGGCGCCGTACAGGAGAACGCGCCGTCCCTCGTTTCGGTTCGCCGCAAAATACTGGCGAAGCCCGCGAAATCCAAAGCGAATGCCTACGATGGAGAATGTCGCAATCATCCAGTCGATCACGAGGACCGACACGGAGACGGCCCCCAGCCCGTACAGGAGCGCGTAGACCGCTCCCGTTGCTATTTCCGCGAGGACGGTCGCGCCCCCCGCCCGCACGAGCTCCGGCGTGCCCGCATGCCGCCAGATGCCCCGGTAGAGCCCCGTGGCGTAAAAAACGAGCACCTTGGCCGCGACCACGAGGGGAAGACTCTTCAGCATCCACGTCTCTCGGACGACGGAGAGTCCACTTTCGTATCGGAGGTAGTGTGCCACGACGAATGCGGCCCCCACCAGGAGAACGTCCGCGAACATGCCCGCGACCTCCTTCCAGTGATCGCCAAACACGTTGTGGAGCACCCGAAGCGGACGCGTCGGAGAAACCGGCGCTCCATCCCCCTCCACGCTTGCTTCCCGGTACACGTTGGCCCGGGCGAGGTGAACCCCAAAGACGGCAAGCCCCGCCCCGACGAAGATGCTCATCGCATAGAAGAGCATCACGTCCACAAACAGCACCACGAGGGCGAGGGCCCCGGACGCTAGGCTCAACGCATAGAGCATGAGCACGGCGTGGCGCTCCGAAAGCCCCAGGAAGACCAGCCGATGGGACGCGTGATCTCGCCCCCCTTGCGACACGGGACGGCCCGAGAGCCGGCGCATGAAGGTGACGAGGGTGGTGTCCAGAATGGGGACGGCCAACACGGCGAGGGGAATGACTCCGACCGCCAGCTGACTTGCCACATCCGCCTGCCGCTGCGTGATGAGCGCAAGGGCCGCAATCGAGAAGCCGAGAAATAAGCTTCCGCAGTCCCCCATGAAGATCCGGGCCGGCTTAAAGTTGAACACGAGGAAGCCAAGCGCCGCTCCGCAGATGGCGCCCCCCACGGCCAGGGTCGTCGCACTCCCCGAAAGCCCCGCAAAAACCGACAGAACGAGCGCGGCAATTCCTGCGATTCCCGCCGACAATCCATCCATGTTGTCGAGCAGATTGACGGCGTTGGTGATCCCCACGACCCAGAGGAGCGTGAGGGGCAACGACACCCACACGGGCCAGTGAGCCCCAAAGGCATACCCTGCATAAAAGAGGAGGCCCGTCGCCAGCACCTGTGCCGCGAGCTTTGCTGCCGGTTGGATGTGCGCGAGGTCGTCGATGGCCCCGACCGCAAACATGAGGGTCGCCCCGGTCCAGATGGCCCACACCTCCTCGGGGGGAAGCACGGCAAAAATGCCGAGTGTGGCCGCGCCGTAGATAGCAATCCCCCCCATCAGGGCCGTTGGGCGTCCGTGCCAACGATCCGCTCGAGGGTACGCGACCCAGTTGAACCGCCGGGCGAGGTGAATGGTGAGCGGGGTGAGCAGCGATACGCCCCCCGCTGCGATGGGGAGGGCCCAGATGACGGCCCACAGCATGTCTGTATCTAATGGAGTCATACACAGTAGGGGGGTTGTGATCGGCAGCCGCGACCGTCATTGAAAACACTGCATGCGGATGCCCGCCGCTACATCCCTCTCCGCAATACGATGTGCTACGACCGTGACGATGTGAATCGTCTCAAGTCCGTCGTCTCTTCAGTCTCGTCCGACTGAGAGGTCAACTCGTTGATTACGTCATGCAAAATGTCTTCCAGCGAGAATTCAGGCTCAAAATGAATCGTTGATTGAAGCTTCGAGATGTCCGGGGTCCGTCGTTTCATGTCTTCGAACCCGGGCCCGTACACCTCCTCATAAGGTATGTACGTAATTTCAGAGGACGAATCGGACAACTCCCGCACGCGCTCAGCGAGATCCTTAATGGATATTTCGTCCGTTTGCCCCACATTAAAGACCTCTCCTTCCGCCTCGGGCGTGTCGAGAAGCCCCAGCACGGCACGAATTGCATCGTGAACGTGGGTGAAGCAGCGGGTCTGCGTGCCGTCGCCGTGCACCTGGATGGGTTCGTCTGCCAACGCCCGCTCCGCAAAATTCGGAATCACCATGCCGTAGCGGCTGCTCTGCCGCGGCCCCACCGTGTTAAAGAACCGAACGCACAGGACCGGCACATCGTATTCGTCGTAGTAGGCCTTCGCAAGAAACTCATCCATGGCCTTTGAGCAGGCGTAGGCCCAGCGCCGCTTGCTGGTCGCCCCCAGGGTCCAGTCGTCCTCCTCACTCAATGCGTCGAGCGACTCCTCCTTTTGCATCGCCTTGCCGTAAATCTCCGAGGTGGAGGCGATGAGCGTCTTCATGTCATGGTGCCGGGCCAACTCCAAGACATTCTCCGTGCCCCCCACATTCGTCTGAATGGTTTCGACCGGGGTGTCCATGACGCGCTTCACCCCCACGGCGGCGGCCAGATGCACGATGCGGTCGCATTCTTCCACGCACTGTTCGAGCGTATGCCGGTCGAGCACGTTGCCCACCGTGAGCGTAAACTGCTCGTGGTCGGCCCACTGCTCGACGTTGGCGAGATTTCCGGTGGAGAGGTTGTCGTAGGCGTGCACGTGGTGGCCGGATTCAATGAGGCGATCCGTCAAGTGACTGCCAATAAAGCCGGCGCCGCCGGTGATGAGGTAACGCATGGGGTACAGACGGGACTGTGAACACAGAGCAGGAGTGTACACGACAAATGCCGTGCCGCCCCTCAACGACCGCCTCTCATGGTAGGTGAGAACACAGAAAAAGAGAAGACCGCCCCCGGCGCAATTCACAGAGGCCTCGTAGATACGCCTCGTCCCCCCACGGTATGGATACACGGTTCAGGCGGACGGTGACCAGTCAGAGACGTGAATAGACCAATCGCTCCTCGCCCCCCCGAAACGTATAAACTGACCGGTGAGCGCCATAATCGCCCGGGAGACCATTCTCCGGTCTTCTACTGCGACAACTGATATGAAACGCCTAGCCGAGCCCCAATGCTTTGCTCGTACAGCGCGCCGACATCCACGCCCACGGCTCCCGACACCTGTAGGTACGGACGGGAGGGCCATGGCACTTGTGCCTCCACGAGAAAGGAGGCCTGCTCCAGGGGCGGCTGGAACCGATATTCCCCGTGATCTTCGAGGGCACGTTTTTCC
>JAHENZ010000256.1 GCA_018609755.1 Salinivenus sp.
GCCGCCGTACGATGCAATTGTCGCGCAGGCAGTCTTCGATCTTCTGAGCATTCCCGAGGCCCACCGCGCGCTCGATCCCCTGCTTGGACCAGGGGGGCTGTGGTACTTGCCCATCCACTTCGACGGGGTGACGGCGTTTGATCCGCCGGTCGATGCCGACTTGGACGCGCGCATCGAGCGGCTCTACCACGAAAGCATGAGCGGCTCCTCGGATCAGGCCGAAGAACGAGCGGGTGCGCAGTGTGGGCGACGCCTCCTGACCCACTTCCGCAGCGCCGACACGACGCTGCTAGAGGCCGGGGCCTCGGACTGGATTGTCCTCCCACACGAAGGCGTTTACCCCAGTGACGAAGCCTATTTCCTACACCACATTCTTCGCTTCGTGGAGATAGAACTTGCCGACCACCCCGAGTTGGACGCCGCGGCCTTCGCGGACTGGGTCGCCACGCGCCGCCGTCAGATCGAATCGGGCGAACTGGTCTACATTGCGCATCAGCTGGACGTGCTGGCGCAGAGGGCGTAGACGTCCTTCGGCGTGTAACGCTACCGGCTCGGGATGCCCTAAAGGAGGCCTAAAGCAGTCGTACTTCCCGGTGCCTTTGCCATGATTGGACGCCTCTCTGCTCTCGCTGGTCTCCTACTGCTCGCTGTTGGGGGCGGTCCGGAGCGGGCCTACGCGCAAAACGACCTCCCCGCGGAGGCCCCTCAGGCGCTTGCCCAGTTTGACACCGACCTGTCGAACGCAACGGTCGACCTGTCGGAGCTTCGGCACGGGGGGCCGTCGAAGGACGGCATTCCGTCGATCGACGACCCGTCGTTCGTCTCGATTGCGGCGGCCCGCGACTGGGTCGCCCCGGAGGAGCCGGTCATCGCGCTCGAGCATAACGGGGAGAGGAAGGCCTACCCTCTACAGATTCTGACGTACCACGAGATCGTAAACGACGAGATCGGCGGGACGCCCGTGGCCGTCACGTTCTGTCCCCTCTGCTACAGTGCCATTGCGTTCCGGCGCACGCTCGACGGAGAGCCGACCCCCTTTGGGGTCTCGGGCCTCCTCCGAAAGTCCGACCTCGTGATGTACGACCGCCGGACGGAAACGCTCTGGCAGCAGTTCACGGGCGAGGCCATCGTGGGCGACCGGGCGGGCGACGAACTGGAGGTCGTTCCCTCGCAACTCATCTCCTTCCGGCAGTTTGCCGACAACTACCCGAACGGGCGGGTGCTCTCGCGGGACACCGGGCACGACCGGCCCTACGGACAGAATCCGTACGCGGGCTACGACGACATTAACAAGTCCCCCTTCGCGTACGACGGGCCCACCGACGATCGGCTGCCGCCGAAAGAGAAGGTGGTGGCCGTGAGCGTTGACGGGATCCACAAGGCGTACCCCCACTCCACCACGAAGGAGCAGCGCGTGATTCTCGACACGATGGCGGGCCGCCCGCTCGTGGTCTTTCACGCGCCGGGGGCCGTCTCGGCCCTCGACGCCCGGCAGATCACGGCTTCGAAAGAGGATGGATCCACCGGCGTGTTCGACCGCCGGGTGGACGGGCGCACCCTGAAATTTCAATACGTGGACGACGGGCGCTTCAAAGATACGGCCACCGGCAGCGTATGGACCGTCACCGGGCGCGCGGTGGAGGGACCGCTGAAGGGTACGAAGCTCACCCGCATCCCGCACGGAGATTACTTTGCCTTTGCCTGGATGGCCTTCCGGCCGAACGCCGTGATCTACGACGCAAACGGGGAATCGTAACCAGCGCGTTCTCCGGTGCCCACCGTCATCGATCACAAACACTGGATCCGTCATGCATATTCCGACCCCTCGATCATCCCGTCTGTTGTTGTTTGTGTTTCTTCTGGGGCCGCTCGTCCTTGCGGGCTGCGACCAGGGGCGAGGCGACGGTCCCTTCCGCGGGAACGACTCGGACTCCGATACGGGCCTTAGCAACTGCACCATTCCGACCAACGACATCGACAGCGGCTGCAACGGAAAGGATTGCATTCCGGCCCTCACAAATCCGTCTCTTACAGACCGCACGGCGGACGCAGCGAGCTATCTGGCGCCTGACGATCGGGTGATCGGCCTTCTCTTCGGGGACCAACCCCTGGCCATCCCGCACAACATCCTGTGGTTCCACGAGATCATTAATTTCGACGACTGGGGCGGCCGCAAATTTGCCGTCACCTACTGTCCGCTCACCGGGTCGAGCCTTGCGTTTGATCGGGGGGCCGTGAACGGGGCAGAATTTGGAGTGTCGGGGCTGCTCTTCCGAAACAACCTCATCATGTACGACCGACGGTCGGGCGAATCCTTCTGGCCCCAAATGAACCGGAAGGCCAACTGTGGCGCTGAGGTGGGCACCACGCTGGAGATGGAGCCGATCGTGGAAATGACGTGGGAGCAGTGGCAGACGCTTCATCCCGACACGAGGGTGATCTCCAAAAACACCTCGCATCCGTTCAGCTACGTAAACACGAGCTATCCCTACGGCAATTACGAGGAGACGGACAACGACCGCTTGCTCTTCGACATGCCGATCGACGATCGGCGTCCGCCGAAAGAGCGCGTGCTGGGCATTCCCAATGGGAACGAGGGAGGAGTCGCGTTCCCGTTCGGGGCGCTCGACGACGGGTCGGCGGCGCGAGCAGTGGAGATTACGTGGCAGGGAGCGCCGGTGGTTGTGTTTTGGCACCGGGAAGGCCGGGGGGCAATGGCCTATCACGCCACCCTGAACGGCCGGTCGCTGTCGTTCTCGGTTGACGAGGGTCGATTTGTGGATGCGGAAACCGGAAGTACGTGGACGCTCGACGGTCGGGCCGTCTCCGGACCGCAGGCGGACGCTCGTCTGGAGCCGGTGTCCCAAGCCTACGTCTCCTTCTGGTTTGCCTGGGCCGCCTTTCAGCCCCAAACCACAATCTGGACAGAAGAGGGCTGATCCAGGAGAAAACGGTCGCCATTCGGCACGTTGCGTTTGAATCCCCCCTCCGACGGAGACGAGGAAGCGTAGGCATGATTCGATTCATTTCTGTACTCGTGATCGGCGTTCTTCTGAGCTTCGGGCCGGTGTTGCCGAGTCGGGGGCAGTGGGTGGAGGCCCCCGCGACCGGCTGGGTGGAGCTCCAGGGAGCGTACCAGAACACCGACGCGCGCTTCGACGAGAATGCCGACCGGGAGCCGCTCTTCAACGAGGACGCGCAGTCCATTACGACCACAGTGCGACTGACGGGGGCCGTGGGCATCTGGCGAGGCCTCGACGCCTGGGTGAACGTTCCTGTTCACCACCTGCAGTTTGACGACGTGACCCGGGAGCGGACGAGTGCCGGGATCGGCGATCCGCGGGTGCATCTTCGGGTTGGGCCGTCCGTTGCGGGGATCGATCAACTGCCGTTTGCCGTGGCGGTGCGAGGCGGCACGAAGTTTCCCTTAGGCGACTTTGAGGTCGATGCAGAGGTGATTCCTCTTTCGGAGGGGCAGCGGGACTGGGAGGTGCTCCTGGAGGTGGGAAAAAGTCTCTATCCGTGGCCGGTGTACGTGATGGCGTGGGGCGGCTACCGGTGGCGCACCGTCAACCCCGAAAATGGTCGGAAACCGGGCAACGAACGCTTGTTCTATGCGGCGGCCGGGGGCTCCTGGCGACAGCTTCGGTGGAAAGTGGCATTGGACGGATTCTTTGGAAATCGCACCCAGTTCTCCGGGCTCGCGCTCAGCAGCAGTAAGCGGGAACTGGTGCAGGTCATTCCGACTGTGGGGTGGACGGTGGGTCCCGGCACGGTGGAGGCCGGGGTGCGGGTGCCGTTCCATGGCCGCAATCTGCCCGCTGGTCCCATCTTCACGCTCGGGTATTTTTTTACGTGGGATCACCCCTTTGGGAAGTGACAGCGGCCGGATGTTAGGATCCCCTGAAGCCGCCCTGTGGAAGCGCACCCGCGTTTGGACCCTGGCCCCCGCGTTCCTATCTTTGGTTGATCTCGTGCGTACACTCTATCTTAACACGTCGCGTCTGCTTTATGCCCCGCTGGGACGGACTCGAACTGGAAACGGAAGGCACCGGCATTTCTGAACCCCTGAGCCGACAAGTGAATCTCCTGGGCTCGATGCTGGGCCAAGTGACC
>JAHENZ010000257.1 GCA_018609755.1 Salinivenus sp.
AATTCAGACCCTTCCCGGCGTGGCCGACACCGAGTACATTTCCCACGAGGAGGCCGCGAAGATCTTTCGCCGCGAGTTTGGAGAGGAGGCGTCCTTGTTCGAGGATCCCACATTCCTGCCTGCGTCGATCCGTATCGAGGTAGCTCCCCCGTATGCGACGCCCGACAGCATGGCGAACATGGCGTCGTCGATTGGGGAGTTTCGGAGCGTGGACGAGGTCGTCTTCAATCGAGACCTGCTCGTGCAGGTCGCCCAGAACCGGCGGCTCATCAGCGCCATTGGATTTGCACTGGGCATTATTGTCATCCTCGCGTCCGTATTCCTGGTCGCCAACACCATTCGGCTCACGATTTACGCCCGCCGGTTGCTCATCCGTACCATGAAACTGGTGGGGGCGACCGACCGGTTCGTCCGTCGGCCCTTCCTCGTGGAGGGCCTCCTGCAAGGCCTGCTGGGCGGGGGCATTGCGGCGGGCGTCGTGTGGGGCCTCTATCGTCTTTTCCTCCAGCAGATGGATCAGGGGCCGGTGCCGTTTTACCTGCAAGTGTCACTGGTTGGAGGGCTGGTGACTGCAGGAATGCTCCTCGGCTGGGTCGGGTCCTATTTTGCTGCCCGACGCTTCATCCAGAATATCGAATTGCATTAGTGGTCAGTCAAGCCGGAGGTGTCAGGTACCGAATCGGACATTTCGATCCGAATGCTGCTTCAGTGGCTTGAATACAAGCCGTTGATCAATGCTCGACTCGACATCCAAAACTTGTCGCACCAGTAGCGCGCATTCACACGGGACGTCCCCGTGTTCGATCACGGACTGCCGCCGGGAACACATTCTTACACGAGCACCGAGGACGACCTCTGCCTGTCGTCGTTCTGCAGGCTCTTGTTTCTACACGTCCCACGAGGCAACACTTTCTCAAAACAATACTCAGCCAATGTTCTGGTCCACCCGTCTTTTCTTTCTTCCTGTTCTCGGGGCCCTGTTGCTTGGCGCCTGCCAGCAGCCCAGCACCTCCGACGTCGATCAGACGGACGAAGGGGTGCTCCGCCTCGGCTCCGTCGCCGTGGTCGACACAGTGGAGCGGGCCGTGGCGCCCAACGATCGGCCGCTCGTCATCGACGGCTTTCGGGGCAGGGTAAATCTGTCCGGAAGCGAAAGCTCCACGGCGGACTTGCGGTTTGCGCGGCAGGGGCGGGGACAGGATCGTGAATCGGCGAAGGGGGTGTTGGAAGACGTGGAGATCACCGAGTCCGGGAGCGATCAGTCCTTCACGTACACGCTGGAGACGGACGGAGGCGCCTACGCGGTGGTAGATGTGATCGGCACGGTGCCCCGGGCGTCAGAGCTTCGGATCGAGCAGTCGAAAGGACCGGTGTCCATTTCGGGCGTTCAGGGGGCGCTCACTGTCGATCACGATCACGGCCCCGTAACGATTGAAGGGGCCGCGGCGTCGGTCGACGTTCAGATCGAGAACGGAGACATTCAGGCGGACTTTCGGACGTTGCCCCCCGAGGCGACGGTCACTCTGCAGACGGCGAACGGCGACGTACGGCTTGGCCTTCCGTCCACCGCCTCGGCGCAAGTGGACGTCCAAACGAACGTGGGCGTCATCCGGACGAGCGGCCTCTCCCTTTCGGACGAACGCTTCATGCCCCGCAACGCGGGCGGCCAGTACACCGCGCAGATGGGGGCCGGAGAGGCATCGATTGAAGTGCAGGTTCAGAACGGCTCCATTCTCCTACAGGGGACGGACGCGCGTGAAGAAGCAGTCCCCGTTCGCGTAGACACGGCGGAAACGGAGTCGCTCCCGGCAGACTCTGTTGCAGGGGCGCCCGACCCGTCGTCTGATGAGCCCGCCGATGGATCGCCGGACACGACCATCGCCCCTCAGCCTGAGGAAACGGCCCCGTCCGACACGACACAAACGCCCTCGTCTCCTTCATCTGACACCGCCACGGGACGATGAGCCGGTCCGCCTGGGGGTCAATTCTGGACGGACGATAGAAGGGAGTCGATCTCGTCCGGAATGGAGACTTGCTCCATCGACACGTCGTCGTATTGCGCATTCAGCCGTTGAATGACGAGGTGAGCGACCACGCGGTGGGTCGGGCTCGACGGATGTACGCCGTCCTCGCTGAAGTATTGCCCGAAGGTCGGCGGGCTTTCAGCGGGATTCTGGAGGTTTGGGGGATTTGGAAATTTCGGCACGAGGTCATTGCTCGGGTCTCCGTCATTGGCATTTGCGGTGTAGAGCGCCGCGAGGGCTGGATTCACGTCGACGTAGGCCCATCCCTGCGCACTGGCTAGCTCCGAGAGAATGGTATTGTAGGACTGAACGCGGGCGTCGATTGTATTTTGCTCAGCTGGGGTGAGCAGCGGATCCGGTGCAGCATCGGGAGCACAGTCGAGCGTGACGGAGGCTCCTTGGAGGGCCTGCACGAACAGGGTCCCGATCCCGTAGTTCAGGGGGATTCGGGTCCTGGCCCCCGCGTTACTGCAGCTGGCGGCGACTGTGTAGCCCCCCCAGGTCAAATTGTCGCTTTGGTTCGCAATGCTCGTCCCAAACTGATTAATCTGTGCTTCGGCCGCGGCGTAGGCTCGTCCAGGCGACAGGTTGGGAACGTAGAGGGGGTTGGCGACGCCGATGAGAACCCCCCGCTCCGCACCGGCTTGTGAGAGACTGTCCACCACCCGTGTGATCTGAGACTCGAAGGCAGACGTGGGGGTCAGAAGATCTGTGTTACCGGTGAGTGCTGCTCCGAGTGCATCATTGTTGCCGAGCCACACCGAAGCAAACGTGGGAGACACCTGAGTAGCGGCCTCCACCTGCGTCCGCCCCCCCAGGATGAACGTCGTTAACTGATTGGGGGACGACATCTCCGCCTGGTTATTCAACGCATCAATGACCTTTGCCCCAGGAACGGCCACGTTGTTGAGGGTTGTGGGGATGGGGCTTGAGCGAAGGGCACAACTGGACGATCCGCCGCCAAAAAGGCCCGAGAGGATGATGTTGTCAACCGGAGGGGGGCAGCCCGGGGAGCGAAGGCGGGGAATCTCGAACCGCGTGTTCATGCGATCGGCCAACAGGACTGCATAAGAATCTTCCTGGGTCGCCGCAGTGATCCCGTTCGACTGGAATCCCGCGGTGATGCTGTTGCCGAGGGCCACGTAGCGGGTGAAGGTGTCGCTCGTAGTCTCCGAGGCAACCAGGGATTCGTCGCTACATCCGGACAGAAGAGGGAAGAGCCCGGCAAGGAGAAGAAGACCCCACCATCGGGGACGTATGTAGTTTGAGGAGAAAAACATGGTACCTAGAGGAAAATCGTGAGAGTCGTCCCGATGAGGTGCGCGTGAAAAGAGTACAATCCGCTGTTGAGGTCTTCGATCGAAGGATCTTCTTCTCCAGGGCGAGGACCGCGGACGCGCCCACGGCGGTCGTTCTGACCGAGATACTGATACGAGACGTTGACTGTCACCTGGTCGAGGACCTGCCACCCGAGCCCGGCGGTGACGTGGTGCCGGTCGGCTTCCGGCAGCAGCGGCGTCACGGTGCGGTCGGGGGCAGCGGCCTGGTTGAAGAGGTACCCGCCGCGAAGAGTGAAGGCCTCCGTGAGATCGTATGAGCCTCCCACGCGAACTGCGCTCGTATTTTCGTAGTCTTCGTTTCGCTCCTGGTCGAGGGCGTCGCGCTCAAAGTCGAGTGGGATGGTGTCGAAGGACGACCACCCGGTCCACTGGTAGTCGGCCTGTAAAACCAGGCGATCCGTCACATCCATGGCCACACCTGCGACCAACTGAGCGGGCATGGTGAGTCTCGTCTCGATCGATTGTTCGACCAGGGGACCGTTTACGAACGCCGATTCGAGGACGAAGTCTAAGGAAACAGAGCTTGAGGCGAGCGGATTGTTTGCGGGAAGCTGAAGGCCGGTTGGGACCGGTGAAAAGTCTGCATCGCCTTCATAGGTGAAGGTGATGGGGGAGAGGAACCGCGAGCCGAAACGAATCCGGTCGGTTATGTCCACCATGACACCGACGTGTCCCCCAAATCCAAAGGCGTCGCCCTCAAGCCCGGCGTCGGCGAACGCCGTGTGGAAGGGAATCCCGAGGTTTCCGAACGTCGTGCCCTCCGGCACTTGGTCTGAGGGCACTGCCTGGGCGGATGCGTCGATTCTCTGATTGAGCGTCACCTGGCTGTGTCCGAGGATGGGGCCTGCCCCAATGCGGATTCGATCGGTGACCTGATAGGCAACGGTCGGCTGAACGTAGACGGACTGGAGGCCGTTTTCGTATCCTTCGAAGGCCCCATCCCAGTCCGTAGGCCACACCGTTTCCAGGCCGTAAGGGACGTACACGCCGAGCCCGAAGGCCAGATCGGGGGACGAGCGCCACGATGCATAGAGGTGGGGGACGAGGATCGGGTCGTTCTGGAGCTCCGTTTCGGTGCCCGTGTAATCGTCGGTGAAGCTTCCCTGAGCGGCGATGGCCGTCGCCCCTCCGCTGACCGTCACGCCCTCCGTTTCCAGCAGCCCAGCCGGGTTGAAAAAGATCGAAGAGCCATCCCCACAGGGAGACGCAACGGCGGCGCCGGCCTGGGCCATGGTACACGTGCCCTGCTCGTATACACTAAACCCCTGGCCGGCGGCGGGCAGGGAGAAGAGCAGCGGAAGGATCACCAGAGCAGTGGTGGGGAGAGGAGCACGTCCGGTGAGCGTCGAATTGGGAAATTGGAACGGAAAGCACCACATGAGGCTAAAATGTTGAGCAAAGGGGAAAAGGGGCCCGGCGAGACAATCCGTGCCGTCTCGGGATGGAAGCGGTTCCAAGACGCATCTGCCCGGATATCATACCGAATGAGCCAAATAATTGCAACAAGGGTACAATAGGTGGTAACAGAAAAATTTCATGTTTTGGGCGCACCGCTTCCTGAAATGGTCCTGGTCGTTCTCACGAGTCGAGGAGATGCTTCCCTCCAAACATGAATTCAATCGACTTCACTTAACGGTGTAAATCGCATCCCCTTACGATGCATCAGGAAAGAATCCGTTCTATTTTTTACAATCGAAACGTGGTATCATGAAGAAGGTCCTTACTGTAGCATTTTTGTTTGTTTTCGCCGCCGGGATGGTCGGTTGTGACAGCAATGGTGGAGGCGAAACTCCCACCGCTCAAGTGCGCTTCATGCACGCCTCTCCGGATGCGGGTGAAGTGTCGGTTCTAGTGGAAGGAAATGAGGTCCTTAGTGGCTTCGGGTTCAGTGGACAAATTACCAGTCCTTCCGTGTCAGACTACCAGGAGGTATCTGTCGGCACCGACACGGAGATTCAAGTGCAGGACGCGTCCGGCAATGAAGTGCTTTCGACGACGGCGGGCAGTGCCAATCTTGAAGAAAATCAGCAGTATACCGTCGTCGTTGCCGGAGCTGCGGCTGCAGACGATTCGCCCCGAGCGATCGTTCTTCGCGATCAGTTTCGAGACGATCTCGGAGACAGTCAGATTGGGCTTCGCCTCGTGCATGGGGCCGCAACGCCGGGGCCCGTCGACATCTACTTGAACGAGCCGGGAACGGACCTGACACAAGAAGAGCGAGTGGCGCAAAACTTTCAGTTCGGTGAGGACTTTCCGGGTGGCTTTGCGGGTCAGTTCGCCGCACAAGCCCTTTCGGAAAATGGGAGCATTCTCGTCGTCACGCCGGCGGGGGTGTCCACGCCCGTGCTGGAGCTGCCCGTCGGGACGGGATCGCAAGGCAGCCTGACGGTCCAGCCGGGTATGCACGTAACCGGAGTTGCGATCGATGCTCCAGGCACGGAAGCTCCTGCCGCTGCGTTGATCCAGATTGACAACCCTGGGTCGTAATGCCCAATGATCTCTCGTCATGAGACCGGGGCTCGTCTTCGTAGGATGGGTCCCGGTTTTTTTGTGCCGATATGGAAAATGCAGGGCAGATTCTACTCTTCGAACGGATTTGTGCCGTTGTCCTCCACGACTTCTTCCGCTTCCTCTACGACCTGCTCTACGACCTCCTCGGATTCCTCCCCGATGGATTCGAGAGCCGCGACCGCAGCGGCAGGCGTCGCCCGATCCGGATCCCGTCGTTCAAGAATCACGAGCGCAGCATGCGTAGGGGCGTCCGCCGAGGTTTCGGCTCCGCCCATCGGACTGACCTCCGCGACACTCCATCCACGCTCCAGTTCGATGTTGAGCTCTTCCAATCCGTCGTGTCCCTCGGGTCCGGTGCGGACGATGATGGCCTTTTGCGTCATGACACCGCGTGCGGTTGGTCAGAGTGTTGTCCCTGCCTCTCTGAACGACGAATCCGGTGCTTTGTTGAGGGTAGGGTGCTGTTGAGTTTGACGTGGTTGACCCTGCAGTAGAGTCGGGGAGAACCGGGGGGCGTTACATCCCCCGGTGATCCACAGTTTTGAGCAGGGGAGCGGTCACGTGAGGACTCGCGCGACGATTTTAGAAGCTGTTTTAATTTAACACGATGCCAGTTCGGCAACAAAGTGACGAGGTCAGATTGGCCTACTCCAATCGGTTGTCGGCGCTCATATATTCCTCATGGGCGTAATGGATGTTACGTAAACAGCGGAAGTCGCGCGATCAAAAAATTAAAACAGGTTCTTAGAAGGGATTTTTTCGCGAACAGACGGGGTCATGCGGATTGGACTCATTTACGACACGTTCGACGCGTACTCTTGGACCGAAGACGATCCGCCGGACGCGGACGCAGAATTCGAGCCCGAGGAAACGGTCGAGGTGCTGGCGGAGACGGTTCGGCACATGGGGCATACACCGGTGCGAGTCGGCACGGCATTCGATCTGCGCGAGCAGTTGAACGAGGGACTCGATCTCGACGCGGCGATCAACATTGCAGAAGGGGCCCATAGCCGCAACCGGGAAGCCTACGCTCCCATCCTGCTGGAGATGGCTGACATTCCCTGTCTCGGCTCCGATGCCCTTACCCTCTCCGTCACGCTCAATAAAGGATGGACGAAGGATCTCGTGGCGGCGGCCGACGTGCCTACCCCGCCGCACCGCGTGTTCGGGGACGCGGATGAGATTGACGCGAACGATCTGCCGGCATTTCCTCTCTTCGTGAAGCCGCAGTACGAAGGTACGTCGAAAGGCATCATGCCCGAAAGTCGGGTCGAAACGCTCGACGCCCTCCGAGCGGAAGTCGAGCGGGTGACGACAACCTACGATCAGGACGCTATCGTCGAGAGATTCGTTGCCGGGGGCGGGGAGTTTACCGTTGCCGTGGTGGGCCACGACCCACCCGAAGCCCTCCCCGTGCTGCAGCGGGCGGTGGAATCGTCGACCGGCATTGGGCTCCACGCCCTGGAGCACCGCGGCGCCCCCTCGGCGGAGGAAGACTGGACGTACGACCTGGGGGGAACGCTCGACCCGTCCCTCGAAGACCAGCTTCAGACCTTCGCGCTCCGCGTCTTCGACACGCTCGACTGCCGGGACTTTGCTCGCGCCGACTTCCGGGTGGACGCCGACGGGCAGCCGTGGTTTCTGGAAGTAAATCCCCTGCCCACCTTTAAACCGGACGACACCTTCGCGATTATCGCTGAGCTGATGGGGCGCGACTACGTCGAGTACCTGGCGGAGGTCTTCGAACGGGGGGTGCGGCGGCTAGAGCTGCGGTAAGGAGGGCCCGATCACCCCAGCTGTCCGCAATGATCGCGGCCACTCACTTCGTCGTAGAGGGGAAGGAGGACGTTCTGTCCGTTTCAGTCGGTGAAAGTCCCTCTGAAAATGGAGGAGGAGTAACATCTCCCGCACTGTCGAAAACAGCCGCTCGTCGGTTGGAACGCCACTGAATTGAGCACGCCTACCACCCACGGCAATCGCATGTTACACCTACTGACTTATCTTAATCTTCGATTGAGGAAGTACGACCGTGCGCTCCACTCCCACTCTCCCTTTCTCCCGCGCTTCCCCGGCAGTATTGTCCATCGGAGGCAGACGAGCCACCCGTGTTCAACAGAAACTTTTAACATACGATTGCCCTGCGCCCACCATTTGGTGAGAGAAACCTTTCGGCTGAGCGGAAAGTACGGGTGTATCCGTTGTCATCCACCGCCAATTCCCTGTTCTCCCCATGACGATTTCGATGACCGATCGTGCGGTCGAGCAGATTCACGAAGTCGCCGTCGACGAAGATGTCGACCTTGGCGAGACCATGCTCCGTGTGGCTGTGGTGCCGGGAGGGTGTTCGGGGCTGACGTACGATCTGGGCTGGGATACGACGGTACAGGAGGAGGATACGGTCGAGCAACACGCGGACCTGACAGTCGTCCTTGACAAGAAGAGTCGGTTGTACCTCGACGGCTCGGAGCTCGACTTTACCGATGGACTCGACGGGGATGGATTTCACTTCACAAACCCGCAGGCTACCCGCGAATGCGCCTGTGGAGAGTCGTTTGCGCTTTAGCGAACAGCCGAGTCAGAGACGAGGAACCGATCGCTGGCTGAATACCCTCCGGTTTACGCCTCACGAGGCTTCCGCGATGGGAAAGATCCTCCATGCGGACGAGCGACCCTGTGCCATAGACGACGCGCGCATCTTCATTTCTCCGTCGACTGATGCCGGGATAGTGCATCGTGCGTGAAAGGGAATTCTCATACTCCTCTTATCCCGAAGGGCTTCTCCTGCACTCCCGGCCGATTGAGCTTGCGCGAGGGTGAAAATGCACTCCAGATGCAAAGCAATCGTGACGTACTGCTCCGTTCTGGAACGATCGTTACAGAATGATGTACGGTCGATTGTTCGTTTCAGTCCCCACTACAACATAGTTCCAGATGGCTTCTTCGCTCTTCACTGAGCCCGACGTTGGCGCGCTCACCCTCCCACACCGCGTGGCGATGGCGCCTCTCACCCGCAACCGAGCGGGGGAGGGCAACGTGCCGGTCGACCTGAATGCAACGTACTACCGTCAGCGGGCCTCCGCGGCCCTCATCGTCAGTGAGGCTACGCAGGTAGCACCGAAGGGGCAGGGATATCCCCGCACGCCTGGCATCCACTCCGATGCACAGGTCGAGGGGTGGAAGAAGGTGACCGACGCAGTGCACGACGCTGGAGGACGCATTTTTCTTCAGCTCTGGCACGTGGGTCGGATATCACACTCGTCGTATCATGATGGCGAATTGCCCGTGGCTCCCTCTGCCGTCCAGGCGGAGGGGCAAGTCATCACGCCCGACCTCGAAATGGTCTCCTTCGAGACGCCCCGGCCATTGGAGACGCGAGAGGTGCCGCAGGTGGTGGAGCAGTATCGCCGAGGGGCGGAAAATGCCCGTCGCGCCGGGTTCGACGGCGTCGAGATTCACGGGGCGAACGGGTATCTCATCGATCAATTCCTGCGTTCGGGCACCAACCGGCGCACCGACCGCTACGGGGGCTCGCTGGAGAATCGGCTGCGCTTTCTCCGGGAGGTGATGGGAGCGGTGACGGAGGAGTGGCCGGCCGACCGAGTGGGACTCCGGCTCTCTCCCCTGAGTCCGGCGCACGGCATCACCGACGAGACGCCCGAAGCAACGTTTTCGGGAGCGGCAGATACAGCCCAGGAGTTCGATCTGTCGTACGTGCACCTCGTAGAGCCGTCCGAGCCGAAGCCGCCTGTGGCGGGGGATGGGGAGACGGCGAGGGTGTTTGCCGCCGTACGAGAGGCGTTTGATGGCGCGCTCGTGGCAAACGGCAACTACGACCGAGAGAGCGCCACCGAAGCCATCGATTCCGGATACGCCGATCTCGTGGCGTTCGGACGGGCGTTCCTCGCTAATCCCGACCTTCCCCGTCGGCTCCGCGAGGGCCTGCCGATCAACGTCCCCGACGAAGACACTTTTTACAACGGCGATGAGCGGGGGTACACCGACTACCCGACGTGGGACGAGCTGCAAAACGGCGCCACTGCTGAGACCCTCGATGCCCTCAGCGAATTATCCCCCCGGGGATAGACGCATTCACCTGTCACCTTTCGCTTCTCCATGCCAATGTCAAAAGAGCCAATCGCCGCTTCCGACCCCACCGCCTCCCCCACGATCCGTCTTCGCCGAAGTGAAGACCGCGGGTTCGAAGACTTCGGCTGGACGGACAACTGGATGACGTTCTCGTTTGCGGACTACCACGATCCCGACTGGGTCCACTTCGGCCCACTGCGGGTGATGGTCGAAAATCACATTCAGCCCCACGAAGGCTTTTCGGCTCACCCGCATCGCGACGCCGAGATCCTGACGTACGTGTCGTCCGGCATCCTCACGCACGGCGACGACCAGGGACACGAGGCGCACATTTCCGCGGGGGAGATGCAGCTGATCAGTGCCGGGAGTGAGGGCATGGTGCACTCGGAGGAGAACACGCACGACGAGGTGGAGCACAACTACCAGATGTGGTTCATTCCCGACCGGGCCGGCACCGACTTCGCCTACCACGAGCGTCGCTTCTCGCCGGAGGAGCGACAGGGCCAGTTTCGGTGCTACGTCGCGCCCTACACGAGTGACGACGCGGGCGAGGACGGTCCTGCCCCCATCAACACCGACGCCTTCGTGTACGCGGGGCTTTTTGCCGAGGGCGACCGTGTACAGCACGTGCTTGAAGAGGGGCGCGGGGTGTGGGTCCAGGTCGTGGACGGGGCGGTGGACGTGGCGGGGGTCACGTTGCAGAGTGGGGATGGGGCGGGGATTACCGACACAGACCAGCTCAACTTCCACTTCTCGGCGGAGAGCGAAGTCCTGCTCTTCGACGTTCGCATGGGCGTCCCCCTCCTGTGGACGTAATACCGTTTACGAACGTTGATTGTGCACCTTTTACTCGTTTGTCGGCAGGGACCTCTCGCTGGTTTTTGCCTCAAATGTTAATGTAGGGAGGCATCGCGGGCCGAGTGAAACGAGGTCATACCTCTGGTGCATGCGTCCCTACGTGGACGGAATAGGCCATAATGCACAATGAATTCTGGCATTTGGTATAAGACTGATCCCGGGCCTCTGGGGTCAGTGGTGGGCGGCCCGCTCGCTGCTCGTGGCCTCGAAGAGTGAGGAGAGGAGCGTACGGTCGGCGTCGGTGAGGGTCCAATCGCGACGACTCATGACCCGTTCGGCCACCGACAGGGCTTTTTGGAGGCGGTAGGTTGTGAAGCCGGTCTCGGACCCTCCCCACGAGAACGGGGGGACGTAGCGGGGCGTAAAGTCACTG
>JAHENZ010000258.1 GCA_018609755.1 Salinivenus sp.
AGTGATCGAGTTCTTCACCGCCGAAATCCGAAATGAGAATACCCGCAAGGCCTACGCCCGGGCCGTACGACGATTTTTCCGCTGGGCAGCCCAGCGAGGGTTCTCTCTCTCCGACATTGAGCCGGTCCACATCGCCGCCTACGTCGAGGAGGACGACCGTGCCCCCGCAACCATCAAACAGAATCTCGCCGCCCTGCGGCGGCTCTTCGACTTTCTCGTCACCGGTCAGGTGCTCGCCTCCAACCCCGCCGAGCCGGTGCGCTCTCCGAAGCTAAACACGAATAGTGGCAAGACGCCCGCCCTGACCGCCGAGGAAGCCCGCGAGCTCCTCGACTCGATCGTCGCGGACGAGCAGGGGGTGCCTCAGCTGAGGGACCGCGCAATCATCGGCGTCATGACCTACACCTTCGCCCGCGTCTCGGCGGTCTGCCGGTTGGACGTGGGCGACTACTTCCGGGCGGGTCGCCGATGGAAAATCCGGCTTCACGAAAAAGGCGGCCAGCGCCGAACCGTCCCCGTCCACCACAAGGCCGGAGACTACCTCGATGCGTACCTCGAGGAGGCTGGCCTCCGCGAACAGCGAGACGCGCCGCTCTTCCAGTCGCTGCGCGGGCGAACGGGGGAGCTTACGGGCAACCGGCTCCAGACAGACAACGTCCTGCAGATGGTGAAGCGGCGAGCGGAAGAAGCTGGGTTCGACCCGGCCCAGGTGAGCTGTCACACGTTCCGGGCTACCGGCATCACGACCTACCTCGAAAACGGTGGAGAACTGGAGACGGCACAGCACATCGCCGGCCACGCGTCGCCGGCCACCACCCGCATCTATGACCGTCGGACCCAGCGCGTCGAGCAGGAAGAAATCGAACGGGTGCGGATTTGAGGCGCTGCTTAATGGACTGCTGTGAAGCCGAGACGGAGAGATGCTGCTCGCATCACGGCGAAGGCGTCTTCGTACAGGCCGTCGCCTTGCCTTTTGCTCTGTCCCTCGACCTTCTGATAGCCCATGCAGGCCCTCGTCTACGACGACTTCGACGCTCCCCTGTCGCTACGATCGGTCCCCGAGCCAGAGCCGGCTCCCCACGGCGTGGTGCTGGCCGTGCAGGCCTGCGGAGTGTGCCGGAGCGACTGGCACGGGTGGAAGGGCCATGACCCGATGATTGAGTTGCCAAATGTGCCCGGCCACGAGGTGGTGGGCACTGTGACGGAAGTAGGCCAGCGGGTCGAGGAGTGGACGGGCGGCGAGCGTGTAACGGTGCCCTTCGTGGGCGGTTGTGGCTCCTGCACCCAGTGCCGGGCCGGACACCAGCAGGTGTGTCCGAATCAATTCCAACCGGGCTTTTCGGATTGGGGCGCCTTTGCCGAGTTTGTGTCCGTCGACTACGCCGACGAAAACCTGGTGCGGCTGCCCGACTCGATTGAAGCCGTGACGGGCGCAAGCCTGGGCTGCCGCTTTGCCACTGCCTTTCGGGCCGTGATCGACCAGGGAGATGCCCAAAGCGGCGATTGGGTCGCCGTCCACGGATGCGGCGGCGTGGGCCTCTCGGCCGTTATGATCGCCCGCGCCGCTGGGGCCCAGGTCGTCGCCATCGACATTGCCGACGAGGCCCTCGCCCTCGCGGAAGAGATCGGTGCCCGCACGACCATCAATGCCCGCCGGGCCGACGACGTGGTGGAGGCCGTCCGGGAGGCCACCGGGGGCGGAGCTCATCTTTCGCTCGATGCCCTCGGGAGCCCCGAGACGTGCTTCAACTCCGTGGCGAACCTGCGCAAGCGCGGCCGGCACGTGCAGGCAGGCCTCCTCGTAGGGGATGACGCACACGCCGCCGTGCCCTTCGATCGCGTGGTGGCCGACGAGCTGGAACTCCGGGGTACCCACGGCCTCCAGGCCCACCGCTATCCCGCCCTGTTCAACATGCTTGAGGCGGAGGTCCTCCGGCCCCGTCGGCTCGTCCAGCGGACGATCCCGCTCACGGAAGCCGGACGCAGCCTGCAACAGATGGGCGATTTTGCTACCGCCGGCGTCACGGTGATCGACGATTTCGGCTGAAAATCGGCCCTCGGGGCGTGGAAGACCACGCGGGTTTGACCTTCAACCTCGGGGTTGTTATCGTACCAAATGGCGTGACGGACGCGGCTTCCCGACGCAGTCCGGCAATCGAGTAAGGTTCGGGACCCTGAGCTCGGTTGCAGCGTGCCTAAGACGTCATCACATACTGTATGCCCTATCTGGAGCCTCCAGGTGGGGGCGCCGGCGGATCCGTTCCGTTTGCGCTGTCGGATGCCTGACTTAGGCCAGGCACGGTCCCCAATCCACCGACAGCCGCGCCCCGATCTGGAGGCTTTTGCTTTTGACACGCCACTTTTCCGAAGAGAAAATCCCGGGCCGACCTGAAAACTCCATAATCCACAAAAAAAGCCCTGTCGACTGTTTGGCGCAGTCGACAGGGCAGAGACCAAATCAAGACACACGTGATGTCTCGCTTAGTGAAAAGCGCGAGGGCCAAGCCGGGTTCCAATTCCCACGCCGGTCCGCTCCCGAAGGCGGCGCCCCCAAGCCCTCAATTTACTGAATCGCAACAGTCTTCCCAGCCCGATCCGGCCGAAAGCTCTCCCGACCGCGCCGAGAGGCGTTCCCCCGCGGAGCTGTCGCTGGAGGCCACCGAGCCGTTTCCCCCAGATCTCTTCCGGGTGCCCGTCCCGAACGCGGTCTTTTCCAGAATGTCGGCGATGAGCGACTCGGCCCTGCGGTGCTTGCTGGCGCTCATTCACCTCTCGTTTCGGTTCGACCCGGAGCAAAGCGAGTGGGTGTGCCCGAAGAGACAGTTCACCCGCGGCGACGTCGAGGAGGCGTGCGGCCTCTCCAGCCAAGGGACGCGCAACGGGCTCTCCGAGCTGGACACCATCGGCTGGGTCTGCGTCGACCGCAGCGGTCGGAGCCACCGGCACAAACTGCTCTTGAGCGTGCCCACCCAGCGGTTCACCTACGTGCCGTCTGCGCTTCTCGAAAACGCCCGCGACCTGGAGTCCGGGGCCGAGCTGCGGGTCGCGCTGGCGGTGCTCCGCGGGACGTGGGGGTGGACTGGTAGCGAGACGGATCCGCAGAGTGGCGACAAGCGGGTTGTTCACGATCGGTGGGTCCAGCTTTCCAATCGGCAACTTGCGGAGGCCACGGGCCGGTCGGAGACGGCTGTCGCCGAGGCCGCAACGGCGCTCCAGGGCGCGTGGATCGAGCGGGTACGTCCCGGACACGGGGCGTATCAGTACCGGTTTTTGCCGGAGTCAGTGGAAAATGGGCCCGAGGGTTCCAACTCATTTTCTGGGTCCACCGCCAACGATCTGACTCCCTATCGCCAAAAATCTGGTACCCCCACTTTTAACAAAGAGAGTTTTTTAAGAGACAAGCATAGCCAGTATTCAGAAAGAGGCGACCCGCATCAGGAAACGGAGGTCCCTCCGGACAGCAACACTGCTGTGCCCTCCGGCACACAACCTCACGAGAAATCGGCCGCCAAAGACACGGCGAGAGCCCCCGCTGGACAGTCCACAGCACCTGACTTCAGCAACCTCTCTCCCGAAAAGCGGGACCTCGCGGAGAAGCTCCAAAACGTTGGCGTTTGGGCAGGCCGTATCGCCGAATTTCTGTCTCGATTCTCCCCTGCTCGGATCCGAGCCAATTTCGAACTTTACCGGCGGCGGGCCGCCCAGCAAACCATTCGCCGCCCCGGCGCCTGGCTGAGCCAGGCCATTGCCGAGGGATATGCGCTTCCAGCGCCGAGTACAGCAGAGCCATCCTCTTCGTCAATGGGCGGCACGCTTCCTCCACTCGAGCACAAGCAAACCGTCTCAGAATCGGAAAAAGAGGCCTACATTGCCCAAGGAATTGACGAGGACCGGTTTCACCGATGCCTCTCGGGCCGAGACGACACAACGGGCCCTCGCTTCATGTACTTCGCGCCGGATACCGGGGGACCGAGTGCCCGTCGTTAGAGCCCCAAGCGGAAGCAACGACCTACCTCAATAAAAAGCGGCCCTGCCTGACGATGGGGCAGGACCGCTCTGTTGTCCCAATATGTGGGCGTCAGAGGATTACTGACGTTGCGGGATGGAGTCCACGCGGCGGTACTGCTGCGTGTCTCCCTTCTTCGTGGTAACGCCTTCCGGCGCTCCTTGTCCCTCGGTCATGATCCGATCGGAGGAAACCCCGCCGTTCTCGTAGAAGCCGGCCACGGCCTCGGCACGGTCCTCAGAGAGGGCCTCTGCGTTGCGTTCGCCCGGGGCCGCGAATCCTTCCACGTCAACCGTCAGGTTCGGGCACTGCGTCAGAATGTCGAGGTTCTCCTGCAGGGCCTCTTCCCCATCCTCGGTGAGCGTGCTGGAGTTTCGCTCAAAGAAGGCGCTGTTAAGCTCG
>JAHENZ010000259.1 GCA_018609755.1 Salinivenus sp.
ACCGCCGCGGCCGTGGCGTTGTTTTCGAGGAGAATGGGGCAGTCGATGTGCTCCTGCAGCCGATCAATGAGGGGCACGTCGTCCCAGCCCGGAAAGGCCTTCGGGTTCACAGACGTTTGTCCCTCCGCTTCCGATACAATTTCGATCGGGCCGGGAAACCCAACCCCTACCCCGCTGATCTCGTCGAGGGAAAGCGACGCCCGATCGATCAGAGTGTAGACCGTGTCGACCATGAGTTCGATGCCCTCGTCCGGATTGGGGAACGAAAACTCGTGATGGATGCGCTGGCGCACCTCTCCACTCAAGTCCACGAGAAGGCCCGTCAGGTGGTCGCGGTCCAGGTCGAGGCCAATCGAGTACGCGCCCTCCGGGTTGACGGTGAGCGTGATGGAGGGGGCGCCCTGTCCTTGGCGTCGCTTGCCGGCCTCCCGAACCAGATCCTCGTCAATCAATGTCGAGACGATGTTGGAGACCGTCTGTGGTGTGAGGGCCGTGCGCCGCGCAATGTCGGCACGCGCGAGCGGCGAATGGAGCCGGATCGTCTCCATCACGATCCGGTGGTTGAAGGCTTTCGTGTGCTTGGAATTTGTGCCCGTGAGCATGATGGGAGACAAATCGGCTAAAAGTGGAGGGGAGGGAGAATGCTGGACGTTCTTTCGACCCTCTTCCCGTTTCTTCCAGGATAGAAGATTGCGTCGAGAAAGAAAACGCATGGGGGAAGAAGGCAGGACGATCGCATGATAAAAGCCTCTTCGAGCGATGGAGACTCAGTTGCGTCTGGTGGCGGGAAAACTGCCGAGAATGCACGAGCGAATGGGGGAACGGGAGCGTGGGGGCACCGACAGTCTGCCTCCTGCAACCGGGGGCAAGCAGCCGTCGTCGCTAAGATGCGAATCCCGTGGGGAAGAAGGTGGAAGACCACGACTGAAGGTCCACTCGGGGTCGCCTTCAGGGAAGCTTCCGGTCCACAGGAGATGGGATGGGCAGTGTTTGAGTTTCGGTTTAATCAATCGAGTTGATTTTCTATGCGGCGTCTTCTTAGTGTATGCATCGACTGGCTGGGACCGCTTTCACGAGGGGAGGGCGTTACTCAGATGCGTTGAGTGCAGGGGCGGCGTCCTCGAAGCCGGTACTCATCCCGTGCGAGGAGCGCGATGGGGGCTCGTGCCGTTTCCCGACGTGCGTTCTCGGCATCGACGTGGGCATCCCTCATCCCGGACGAGGTGCGTTCATGGATCTTCATCCCCTTGATTTAGCCATTATCGCCGCGTACCTCGTGGCGGTCGTCTTCGTCGGCTTCTACCTGTCGAACCGGGCCAGCGAGGACATCGGCAGCTACTTTCTGGGGGGCAACAACGTCCCCTGGTGGCTTTTGGGCACCTCCAACGCGTCGTCGATGTTCGACATTACCGGCACGATGTGGATCGTGTCGCTGCTCTTCGTTTACGGCATGAAGGGGGTCTGGATACCGTGGCTCTGGCCGCTGTTCAACCAGATCTTCCTGATGGTGTACCTGTCGGTCTGGATCCGGCGGTCCGGGGTGCTGACGGGGGCGGAGTGGATGACGACGCGGTTCGGCAAAAAAGTGGGCGGCGAACTGGCGCGGATCAGCGTGCTGGTGTTCGCCGTCGTGAGCGTCATCGGGTTCCTCTCGTACGCCTTCCAGGGCATCGGCAAGTTCTCGGCGGTGTTCTTCCCCTTTGGCTGGGGCCCGAAGACGTACGCGGTCATCCTGATGGGCATCTGCGCGATCTACGTGGTTCTGGGCGGGATGTACAGCGTCGTGTTTACCGACGTAATCCAGTTCGTCGTCCTCACACTCGGATCGCTCATCGTGGGCTACGTGGCGTTTACGACCGTCAACCCCGCCGAACTGGCCGGGTCGGTCCCGGAGGGGTGGAGCGAGCTCTTCTTCGGTTGGCGGCTCGACCTGGACTGGAGCACCCACCTCCCGCAGGTCAACGAGCGCATCGCGCAGGACGGGTACGAGCTGTTCACCATCTTCATGATGATGGTGCTCTTCAAGGGGATTCTGGTAAGTGCCGCCGGCCCTGCCCCCAACTACGACATGCAGCGCGTCCTCGCGGCGCGCGACTCGCGGGAGGCGGCCCTCATGAGCGGGTTTGTCTCCGTCTGCACCATGCCGCGCTGGTTCCTCATTGCGGGCACCACCACGCTGGCGGCCGTCTCGTTCCAGGGCGAACTGGCGGCGATGGGCAGCAACATCGACTTCGAAATGCTGCTGCCCTGGATCATACGCGACTACGTGCCCATCGGCGTCACGGGGATGCTGCTGGCCGGGCTGCTGGCCGCGTTCATGTCCACGTTCGACTCCACGGTGAACGCGGGGGCAGCCTACCTGGTGAACGACATCTTCAAGCGCTACATCGCCCCGGATGCGTCGGAGCAGACCTACGTCATCGCCAGCTACACGGCGTCCTTCCTGCTGGTGGGGGTCGGCATCGGCTTCGGCCTTATGTCCCGCTCCATCGACAGCGTCACGCAGTGGATTGTGTCCGGCCTCTATGGGGGGTACGCCGCCCCCAATGTACTGAAGTGGCACTGGTGGCGCCTGAACGGGGCCGGCTACTTCTCCGGCATGATCGGCGGGATCGTGGTGGCGCTGGCCATGCCGGTGCTCTTTCCGGAGATGTCGGCCCTGCACAGCTTTCCGTACATCCTGGTGGTCTCGACCATAGCGTGCATTGCCGGCAGCTACGCCCGCCCGCCGACCGATAAGGCCGTGCTCCGCGACTTCTACATGAGCGTGCGCCCCTGGGGCCTCTGGGGACCCATCGAGGAGCTGGCGGAGGCGAAGGACCCGTCGTTCGAGCGCAACCGGCAGTTTGGCCGCGACGCGATCAACGTCGTGGTGGGCGTGGCGTGGCAGACGGCCCTCTTCCTTATACCGGTGGCGCTACTCTTCTACGACTATACCACGCTGGCCGGGGCCGTGGCGGTGGTGGCGGTCACCATGGTCATTCTCAAGAAGAACTGGTACGACCACCTCGAAGAAGACGAGACCTCCGACGCAGCGCGCGCCCGGGCGAAGGCACGGGCCGAAGAGGCGGCCGTCGCCGCCCCGGACGAGACCGTTGCGCCCTGACGCCGATTTCATCGGCGGAGGAAGTGGTTTCAGACCGCTCCGTAGTGGCGACCGGCCCCGTAGGTGACGTCCGGCCCCGTCACCTACGGCCTTTCCGATTCTATTTACAATTCAGACAGGTGGCGGCGGATGTCACCGTCTTTATGCACCACTTCACGTATGACCGACGACCCGATTGCGACCGAACACGACAATTTCGACGACCAACTGGCGGCGCTGCGAGAGGAGCATGAGGCTCTCCTCGACCGCCCGAATCCGCCGGCGGACGACTACAACGGCATCTTCCAGCGCTACGAGCACCCGGTCCTCACCGCCGATCACGTCCCGCTCGACTGGCGGTACGACCTCAACCCGGAGACCAATCCCTACCTCATGGAGCGGCTGCGGGTGAACTCGGCCTTCAACGCCGGGGCGATCAAGCTCGACGATCGGTACCTCCTGATGGCCCGCGTGGAGGGCGTCGATCGGAAATCCTTCTTCGCCATTGCCGAGAGCCCGAATGGGGTCGACAATTTCGAGTTTTGGGACGAGCCGGTCCAGATTCCGGAGACGACCGATCGGACGGACACCAACGTCTACGACATGCGCCTCACCCGGCACGAGGACGGGTGGATCTACGGGGTCTTCTGCACGGAACGCAAAGACCCGGATGCGCCGGCCAGCGACATGTCGGCGGCGGAGGCACAGTGCGGTATCGTGCGCACGAAAGACATGATGTCGTGGGAGCGGCTGCCGAACGTGCAGACGCCCTCCCCCCAGCAGCGCAACGTAGTGCTGCATCCGGAGTTCGTGGACGGCCAGTACGCCTTCTACACGCGCCCGCAGGACGACTTCGTGATGGCCGGGTCGGGGGACGGCATCGGCTGGGGGCTGTGCGAGGACATTGAGGCACCGGTGATTGACGAGGAGGAGATTCTGGATCCGCGCGCCTACCACACGGTGAAGGAGGTGAAGAACGGGCAGGGGCCGCCGCCCCTCAAAACCGACGAGGGCTGGCTCCACGTGGCGCACGGCGTGCGCGACACCGCCGCCGGGCTGCGCTACGTCCTCTACGTCTTCATGACCGCTCTCGAGGACCCGAGCCGCGTGACGCACCGCCCGGGCGGCCACCTCCTGGCTCCGAAAGGGCAGGAGCGCGTGGGCGACGTGTCGAACGTCGTTTTCGGCAACGGGTGGATTCGGGACGAGGACGGCACCGTCTACATCTACTACGGGTCATCTGACACGCGCACCCACGTGGTCACCTCCACCGTCGACCGCCTCGTCGACTACGCCGTCAACACCCCGCCCGACCCCGGCCGCTCGGCGAAGGCCGTGGAGCAGCGAAAGGCCCTCATCGAGCGGAATCACGCCGTCACGAACCAGTCCTAACCAGATGCCGAACTCCGACGCCATGGGGTCCCTGTGCGACGAGATGCGCCGGGAGCTCACCGATCATCTTCTGCCGTTCTGGTACGAACACGCTGTTGACGAGGCACGCAGCGGCTTCATCGGGCAAATGACGACGGACAACCGGGTCGTGCCCGACGCGAAAAAAGGTGCCGTGCTGAATACGCGCATCCTGTGGACGTTCGCGGCGGTGTATCGTCAGATGGGAGATGAGACCGCCCGATCGTTTGCCAAGCGCGCCCGCGCCTACCTCAACGAGCACTTCTGGGATGCAGAGCACGGGGGCGTGTACTGGATGCTGGAGGCCGACGGGACGCCCGCCGAGACTCGCAAGCAGGTGTACGCGCAGGCCTTTGCGCTCTATGCCTTTGCGGAGGACTATCGCGCCACCGAGCACGAGCCGAGCCGCGAGCGGGCCATCAAACTCTTTCGCCTGATCGAAGAGAAGAGCTTCGACACGGAGCACGGGGGCTACCTGGAGGCTTTCCGGCACGACTGGGGACCGCTCGACGACGTGCGCCTCAGCGAGAAGGACCTCAACGTGGCCAAGAGCATGAACACCCAGCTCCACGTCCTGGAGGCGTACACGACGCTCTACCGGGTGTGGCCCGACGATGAGCTCCGCACTCAGCTGGAACGGCTCCTCGCGGATTTCCTAGAGCACGTGATGATGCCGGAGGGACACCTGCGGATGTTCTTCGACGCGGACTGGACGCCGAGGTCCAAACAGTACTCCTACGGACACGACATTGAGGCGAGCTGGCTGCTGCAGGAGGCGGCCACCGCGCTCGGCAACAGTTCGCTCCGAGAGGCTGCGTCCCGCGCGGCCGTCTCTCTCGCCCGTACGACGCTGCGCGAAGGGCAGGACGACGATGGGGGGATTCTCTTTGAAGGCGGACCGGAAGGCGTGTGGGATGCGGACAAGCACTACTGGCCCCAGGCCGAGGCCGTGGTGGGCTTTCTAAATGCCTATCGGGAGACGGACGAGCGCCCGTTCTTGAAGGGGGCGCAGAAGGTCTGGGCCTTCGTGCAGGAGCACCTCGTGGACCGCGAGCGCGGCGAGTGGTTTCTGCGGGTGCGCCGCGACGGCACGCCGGTCCGGTCGGCCGACAAGGTTGGGCCGTGGAAGGGGCCGTACCATCACGTCCGCGCCTGCCTGGAAGTGATACATCGAATTGGTGCTCAGAGTGAAGAGCACTATGCAGAAGCGCCGTTCTCCAACGGCGCTTCCGGGGACTCCTGAGAAATCGACGCTTACGTCTGGCAGTTCCGTCACCGCTCCTTCCTTTCCCCGGCAATCGCACTTTGCTTCCGGAATCGGCACGACTCCACACTGGAGCACACCGATCATTCTCCCACACTCCCGTACGCACAGACATTCCGGCACAATCCGCTGGAGGAACGGCAAACGAGCCACTCTCGCTCGGCCGGAGTTCCAACATGCAATTGCCATCCCCTCTCGCCCCTCCAATTGCCATGCGAAATGCTCCGCCCGCTCGATCCCTCACTCTCCTCCTTGCGAGTCTGCTGCTCGTAATCGGCGGCTGCCGCACGGTGGCCCCGTCCGGCGCCGACCGTCCCGCGCCCATCGACCCAGACGCGACGGACGAGACGAAGGCCCTCTACGCGCGTCTCGACACCGTCGCGGAGGAGCACACGCTCTTCGGGCACCAGGACGACCTCGCGTACGGCGTGCACTGGGATCGACGCACCGACAGCCTCGCCCGGCGTGCGGGCGATCGCCGTTCCGACGTGCGGAGCGTGACCGGCAGCTTCCCGGCTGTGTACGGGTGGGACGTGGGTGACCTCGGCAACCCCGGTACCACCGAAAATCTCGACGGCGTGCCCTTCGACAAAATGAAAGACTGGATGGTGGAGGGCTATGAGCGCGGCGGCGTCATCACCGTCAGCTGGCACATGGACAACTACGTCTCCGGCGGCGACTCGTGGGACACTACCCCTGCCGTGTCGAAGTTGCTTCCAGACAGCTCACAGCACGACCGCTACCGGCAGGCCCTCGATCGGTTTGCAGCCTTCGCCAACGACCTCGACGCGGGCTTCTGGAGCTGGATCGGCGGCGGGCACGTCGTCCCCATCGTCTTCCGCCCGTTTCACGAGATGACGGGGAGCTGGTTTTGGTGGGGCGGCGACAACACGACGCCGGAAGCCTACAAGCGACTCTGGCGGTTTACGGTGGAGTACCTGCGGGACGAGAAGGACGTGCACAACGTGCTCTACGCCTATTCGCCCGACATCTTTCGGTCCAAAGCACACTACCTGGAGTACTACCCCGGCGATGCGTACGTCGACGTGCTCGGCTACGACGACTACCACACGCTCCCCGCCACCTACGCCGACACGATGCGGATCGACACCGTGAGTGTAGACACCCTCTCGCTCGCCACCGCCGATACGGTCGCCGCGCCGGCGCCCGGTCTCAATCGCGCCGTGCGAGCCGACACGGTGAGCATTCCCACGGACACGACTGACCGGCAGGCCGTGCGCCGCGTGACCGTCGACTCGGTGCGCATTCCAAAGGACACAATCGAGGCCCGGGCCGCTCGTCGCCTGGCCGACCGGTTCGGTACGGTCGTGGAGCTGGCCAATCGAAAAAACAAGCTTGCCGCCTTTACAGAGACAGGCGTCGAAGGCATTCCAGACGCGACGTGGTGGACCGACCGCCTGCTTCCCGTCCTCGACGCCGACGAGACGACGCAACAACTGGCCTGGGTGCTCGTGTGGCGCAATGCCTACCACGAGAATCGGGAGGGGCACTTCTTCGCTCCACATCCCGGCCATCCCAGCACCGGCGATTTCGTTCAGTTTCGCGACGACCCGTTCATCCTGTTTGAAGAGGATCTTCCGGAGCTGTATGAGCGTCCATAGTCGACCCGTTTGAGCTCCGAGTTTCGATCTGTCGGTTTATAGTTTATTAATACGTCCGATCGATTCCTAGACGATTGGGGTATTCCACCCGCTCACCTGTTTTCCTTCCCATATTGAGTCTACGATCATCATGAAAGCGCTTCTGACATACGCCACTGCATTTTTCATGCTTGCCGGTCTCTCTGGGGCCGTGGGCTCAACGGCGCAGGCCCAGCAGAATCCGCCCGAGGGTGAGGGCTGGGTTTCGCTCTTCGACGGCGAATCCCTCGACGGCTGGACGGCCAGTGAGAACAAAGAGACGTTCTCCGTCAACGACGGGCAGATCGTGGTGGACGGCGAGCGGTCGCACCTGTTCTACACGGGCGAGGTCGCGAACCACAATTTCGACGATTTCGAGCTTCTGGTGGACGTGAAGGCGACGCCGGGCTCGAACTCCGGCATCTATTTCCACACCGAATACCAGGAAGAAGGGTGGCCGTCGAACGGCTACGAGGCCCAGATCAACAACACCTACGAGGGCGATCCGCGACGGACGGCCAGTCTCTACGCGGTGAAGGACGTGAAGGAGGCGCCGGCGGAAGACAACGAGTGGTTCACGATGCACGTGCGCGTGAAGGGGGATAGCATTTCCATTGGGGTGGACGGCGAGACGATGGTCGAGTACGTCGAGCCCGACGACGTGGAGCGGCCGGAGGACATGAGTGGACGCGTGTTGTCGAGCGGGACGATTGCCCTCCAGGGCCACGATCCCGAGAGTGTCGTCCACTTCAAAAACATCTACGTGAAGCCGCTGGAATAGCGTTCGGCGGGAGAGAGCGTTTTGCGTTCCAGCGGTTCTCCGTCTGACGACGCCCGGTGCAGTCGGGGAATCCTGGGGGCGGTGTGCGCATATCGTCTCCCCCCGTGTCTCTCAGAATCCTGCCGTCTCCGCATGCCAGATGCGCCTGTGCCCCTCGCGACCCGGAATCTCACCCGCGTGGTGGACGGTACGGCGCTGGTGGAGGACGTGAGTATCGAGGTGGCAGCGGGGGACGTGTTCGTTATTTTCGGGCCGTCCGGCAGTGGCAAATCGTCGCTGCTCCGCCTTCTGAATCGACTGGATGAGCCGACGGAGGGCACCGTCCTGCTCGACGGCACGGATTATCGCACGATTCCCCCGCAGACGGTGCGGAAGCGCGTGGGGCTCGTGCCGCAGCAGCCCGCGCTCACGGAGGGCACGGTGGCCGACAACGTGACGTGGGGGCCGCGCCTCCGAGACACCCCTGTAGACCGTGATCGGATGGACGAGTTGCTGGACCGGCTCGGGCTGGCCGGCTTTCAGGAGCGCGACGCCGACGCCCTCTCTGGCGGCGAGGCGCAGCGGGTGGCCATCGCCCGCACCCTCTTCAACGATCCCGACATCGTCCTGCTGGACGAGCCGGCGTCCAGCCTGGACGCCGCAGCGGCCGAGCGGGTGGAGTCGCTCCTGGCCGACGTGATGGCTGCCTACTCGCTGACGGCTGTGCTCGTGACGCACGACGCCGACCGGGCACGCCGGCTGGGGACGCGGGGCATTCGGCTGGAGGGTGGAAGAGTTGCACACTCCGGATCGATTGCGGACATTGTTGGGTGAAAGGGGGCAGAAAGTTGGGCTGAGGTCCGGCTTTGTACATTCGAATGCGAATTCCCCTGCCAAACTGCCCCTCCCACCATGCAGTCCGAACTGCTGCGAGAACACAATTGGCCGCTTTCGTTGAGGGAGCGTCGGATCGCGTGTTGATTTCGTCCCTGTTTGTGAGTCAGCGAGGCGATCTCCCTCCAGAAGTCCGTGGTCCGTAGTGGCGGGAGGCATCGGAGGGGATTCGGGGAAGAGCCCTGTGGAGGGTGTGCAAATGCCGACGCCGTTTTATACCTTTTCTGAGTTGCGCCCACGTCGGGGACCGTCCGGCACGGGTGCCCTTCGCTGGACACCGGTCGTACGAATAGACACCTCTGTCACATGGAAATCCCGTCCCTACAGGGCTTCGAGCGCGAGCCTGACCTGATGACGATGGAGAAGCCCCTAGAAGAGGAGGATGGGCAGTCGCTCCGCATCGGGGTGCCGCGGGAGGTGGCAAATGAGGAACGGCGGGTGGCGCTGGCGCCGAGCGGGGTGGGGGCTCTCGTCAGCAATGGACACGAGGTGTACGTGGAACAGGGCGCGGGACGGCAGGCGCACCTTCAAGATGACGAGTACGAGGAGTCCGGCGCCGAGCTTGTGGAGGACCCGGACGACCTCTACAGTCAGAGCGATCTCATCGTCAAGGTCGGGCCGCCGGACGAGGAAGAGATGACGCTGCTCCAACAGGGGCAGATTCTGATTTCGGCCCTCAACCTGGGCGGCACCACGCCTGAGTTTCTTCGTCACCTCATGCGGCTCCGGGTGACGGGCATCGGCTTCGAGTTCATCCGGGACCCGGACGGCACCTTTCCGCTCGTGCGCATGATGCACGAGATTACAGGCTCGATGTCGATCCAGATTGCCGGACGGTATTTGGAGAGCAACGAAGGCGGAAAGGGCGTCATGCTGGGGGGCATTTCCGGCGTTCCCCCCGCGACGGTCGTCATCCTGGGGGCGGACGTGGTGGGGGAGTGGGCGGCGCGCACGGCGCTCGGCTATGGAGCGCACGTCATTGTGCTCGACTCGGAGCTCGGGTCCCTGCGGGCGCTGGAGCACTACCTCGACCGCAGCATCACCACGGCCATGGCCAGCGAGCACTACCTTCGCCAGGCGGTGCGCTCGGCCGACGTGGTGATTGGTGCCATGATGGCGGGGGGCGAACGCTCTCCCGTGCTCGTGACGGAGGACATGGTGGCGTCCATGTCGCCGGGCGGCGTCATCGTGGATGCGGTGATGGACCAGGGGGGCTGCATCGAGACGAGTCGGCCGACCACTCACTCCGAGCCCGTCTATCGCCGGCACGACGTGATCCACTACTGCGTGCCCAACATGCCGTCCAACGCGGCGCGGACCGCCACGTACGCCCTCTCGCACGTCCTCGTCCCCTATCTCCTCCACATCGGCGAGGCCGGATCGATCAACGAAGCCCTCTGGCGCGACGAGGGGTTGCGCAACGGCACGTACGTGTATCGCCAGCACCTCACCAAGAAGAGCCTGGCGTCGATGTTCGGCATGAGCCACCGGGACATCGAACTGCTCATCGCGTCGGGGATCTGAGTCGGCAGCCGGGTGGCGTGCACTCCGGAATGGGCAGAGGCTCTGCCGGCTCCCTCGGTCGGCGTGCCGGACGAGCGCATGGGGCGTGGGCGAATCGGGACTGGAGGCTCGCACTTCCGATACTCTCAGCACGTCGAGTCCGTTTGAACGCTGTTCCGGTACGCGCGATGGGTCTTGAGCTAATTGTCACGAAGGAAGAAGAGACGTCGGACCATTGTGTGTACGCGTTCGGCACGTCCGAAGAAACGATGGGCCGCGTGCGTCTGCATAAATCCTCGGGCGACCTCGAGTTGGTCGACTTCGCCGACGCATCGGAGGGACCGAATCCCCGATTCGTTTTTGCACAGGTTGTGCCCCGGCTCCACGATTATCATGACCGGAGCACCTATCCGTCC
>JAHENZ010000260.1 GCA_018609755.1 Salinivenus sp.
CCCCAGGCCCGAATCGATACGCTCGCGGGCCTCAGTCCGAGCACGATTTCCGATGGAGCGCACGCCCAGTTGCGGCGGCTTCAGCGAGATTCGTCCGTCCGCCGAAACGAACGGCAGCGTCTCACGCAGCACGGCTCGGGACTCAGCCTTCGCGAGCAGCGCACCCTCGCCCGCCATACGGCCCCGCGAGGAACAGCCACCGCGTACGCGGATCTCCTTTCCCGTGTCGCCGACGGCTCCGTCATCGACGGACCCGAGGCCGACTCCATGCAGCACTTTTTGGAGCGTTCGTTTGCCCGCGACTCGGTTGCCCTGTCGATTCGGACGATCGGTTCGGTAGGGGGCGCAACCCCGGGGCTCGTGAGTCTCGCGGGGTATGCCCGACGGTCGGGAGACGCCCCCCCTCGCGTCGCCGTCCTTCTCCTGGAACGGCTCCCGATGGCCGTCTTCTACCACCTGCTCCAGACCGGGCTCGACAAAGGCTTTCACCTCCGACTCCTCGGGGACGACACGTTTTTCGAGCAGGTGCGCCGACGGCTTCGTACGGACGATCCCGCTCCTTCCTCTCCGGCAAACGAACCTCAGAGTGAGGAACGCGCTAGTGGTCAGTCAAGCCGGAGGTGTCAGGTACCAAATCGCATACGTCGATCCGAATGTTGCTTCAGTGGCCTGAATACAAACCGTCGATCAACGCTCGACTCGACCTGGAAAACTTGACGCACCACTAGAGCGATACTGCCGACATCACCTCGCATGGGCAGCTCTTCTTGAGAGCCCTCCGCTTATGCCTACGACGGCCCCATCTTCAACTACCTACCTTCCTTCCTCTACCCCACTCGCCAGCAGTTGAGGCGCCTCCCGTCCATAGTTGAACGCGAGATCCATTGCCGTCACTCTAGACTCGAAGCCCTCGAAATTCTGGTGATACGTCGGATGGTCGTAGTGAAACCGCTCGACTGTCGCCCCCTCCACCGTCGGAAGGTCGTCTTTCTGGGGAACGACAACCGTGTCAGCCTCCACGGCCTTCACGATGGCCTCCAGCGTTGACGGCGAGTCCTCCAGGTCAGAGGCCCTCGTTAGCGTCGTGTCGAACCCAAAAATCTCCGCCTGGAGCTCCACCGAACGACAGGTACAGTCGGCCAGCTCCGTCCACTCTTCGTCAAAGAAGGGGCGAAAGGTGTCTTCGTAGAACTCAAAGTACATGGTCGTCCGGTAGTCGTACATGAACGACCGCCAGTGCTTCTCCCGCCAGCGCCCTCCAGTCTCGATGTCGATGGTATGAAGTTGCGCCCCCTCCGGCTGCCCAAACACCGGAATTGTGATCCAGTGGGCGCCCTGAGCGTTGCGGAGTTTGCTACGGTTCTGAAATGTTTCCCGGCGGAACCGGAACGTGTCAGCCAGTACGAAGTGATCCACGTGCTGCAAAAGAGCCGTGTAGGCCAGTGGAGGAAAGTATTCTGGGGGGTGAACGGCAATCATGCCTCTGAGTCGTGATCCTGAATGCGACGAAGAATACCCCCCACTCGCCCCGCACACGTGCTTCGCTTGTATTCGCTTCCTATAGGAGCGGTCCCCCTCCGGCCTGTTCCCGGACGCAATTAAAACGCATCTCGCACGCACGCCTCCCCACCGATGCCTTCCCCCGAAGAGCCCCGCAGAGCGTCTCGCGACGACGGCTTCCAGGCCAACCTTGACCTGCTCTTCCAGTTCGGCTTCTGGCTGTTCGTGGGCTCGATCTGCTTCAGCGTCGCCGGCATGCTGCTGCTGAAGCTTTTTCCGTCGGCGATGAGCCTCTTCGGGCCGGTGTATACGAAACTCGTCAAAACGCCCACCTGGACGTTCATGACGATGCTGGCAATTCTTCCCGTGCTCATGTACGGACCGTCGCTCGGGTGGCGCCGGTTGTTGGGATTCGTGGTGTGGGGATGCCTTGCGGGGGCCACTGGGGAGCTCGTGGGCACGATGGGAATTCTTTCGGTCGGAGGCATTCCCCTTCCGTTCGGTGAGTACCACTACACGGAGTGGCTGGGGCCGAAGATCGCAGGTCACGTGCCCTACTTCATCCCGCCCTCCTGGTTCGCAATGTCGATCGTCTCGCTCGACCTCGCCCGGCGCGTGACGCAACACCGCTGGTCGTCGTTGCTGCTCGGTACCATCTTTATGGTGCTCTGGGACGTGTCGCTTGACCCCGCGATGAACCAGGCCTTTCCGTTCTGGGAGTACGGCGCCGACGGCTTTTACTTCGGCATGCCCCTCTCCAACTGGGTCGGCTGGTTCGCCGTTACGCTCGTGATTATGCTGGGGTACGAGTGGATGCGAGGCGACCGTGAGGTGCAGAACGACTGGGCCCCCTGGCTGTACGCGCTCAACTGCTTTTTCCCTCTGGCCATCTGCCTCCTTCGCGACCTCTATTTGGCCGCGGCCATCGGGACCCTCGCGACGGCCGTCCCTTTCCTCCTGTTGTGGGCTACGGACCCCACCTTCGTGCCCCGCACCCTTGCCGTCGCCCGCTCGTAATTCACTCCTCTGCTCGCTGGGCTTCTCTCAATCATGTCCACGGCTACGCTCGACACCCGTGCCGACGAAAATCAGTGGATCTGGGAGTCGTTTCGGTATCATTCTCGCACCTTCTCCCTCGCGGCCCGCTTCCTGCCGCGCTCGGTCCAGATGCCGATTGCGACGCTCTACCTGTTCTGCCGACGGGTGGACTCGATTGCGGACCAACGGGTCCTGGAGGTCGGGGCAGAGGAGGCCCTTGAGGAAGTGTCCACCGTTCACGACCGACTCAACGCGACTCTCGCAGGACGTCCCCCTGACGATGAAGTGCTATGGCGCCGCCTCGGCGAGGTGCACGACCAGTACGGCCTGCACCGGGAGCCGCTGGTGGAGTTGATCGAAGGAGCGGAGTGGGACCTCCGCGATCGCCCGATCGAGACGAAGCAAGATCTGATCGACTACTCGAATCTCGTGGGGGGCAGCGTGGGGGCCATGATGATTCCCTTTCTCAGTGACAATGAACGGTTTGACGCCCTCGAAACCGCGGCGCGAAAACTCGGCATTGCCATGCAAATCACCAACATCGTTCGGGACGTTGGGGAGGACATTGAGCATCTGGGCCGGGTGTACCTCCCGACCGATTGGCTGGAGGAGCACGACGTGTCCCGTGAGGATTTGACCCAGGGCCGATGCGTCAACGGATACTCGGCGCTCCTGGAGGCAGCCATGCAAGCGGCGGAGGAACGGTACCGTGAAAGCTACGAGGGCATTGCCGCTCTCCCCTTTCGCACTCGCGTGGGCATCCGAGCGGCTGCCCGCATGTACCGCGAAATTCTGAACGAGGTGCGAGCCAACGAATACGACAACCTGAATCGGCGTGCGTACGTCTCCACGCCGCGGAAACTCCTGCTCGTGGCCTACGACAACTATGATTGGCGAAAAGCCCGTCTCCGTGCCTGATTTTGGGGGTGGGTCTTCGGAATTCTTGAATCGCCTCCTTCACTTCCCTCATCCCCCGCCTCTCTGCCCTCCCGGTGGAGAGCTTCGGCAGTCCGACCGCATTTTTTGCTCTCATTCACGACTCCCCCGTGGATCCCGTTCGCTGGCTCGTGGAGGCGATGCTCCGATTCGACCTCCGTCGTGCATTTCGACGCGTGTACTGGGTGGGCGAATGGCCCCCGCCGCTGCCCGATGCCCCGGTCATAGCGTACGCCAATCACCACCACTTTTACGATGGGCACCTCGGCTGGCTGCTCTTTCAGGAACGCCTGGACCGCTCGGCCACGCTCTGGATGGCGGAGTGGGACCGGTTCCCGTTCTTTGGGGCCGTGGGGGCCCAGCCGTTTCCGCCCGACGATTCGGCGCGACGCGCAGCCACGCTCCGACGGACGGCCCGCCGCTTCCGGAAGACCCCCAAGACGGTCCTCATCTACTATCCCGAAGGCACGCTGCGCCCCCCGGACGACGGCATTGCGCCCTTCGACCCCGACCGCTTCCAACGCCTCGGCACCCTCTACCCGAAGGCGCAGTGGTTTCCCCTAGCCATCCACGTTACCTGGCGCGGCCACGACCGTCCGACGGCCGTTCTCACCGGCGGCCCTGCCCATGCCCTCGACGGCCAAGAGCACGAGCGTCTCACGAGGCACTGGCACGACCTTCAGCGGGCGGATCATTCTTCTCTCCATTGCCTATGGGAAGGACGTTCCAGTTTGGCCGAACGGTGGAGCTTTTCGTTCGCCGCGCCGTTTTTCGAACGGTACCTCTGACCTCCGGTCGTCGTCATGCTCCTTCTGCTCATCCTCGCCGTGTCGCTGAACGCCCCGTTTGCCCAGGAGGTACAGCAGGCCTACGCCCAGCAGGACGCCGAGGCCCTTCGCCGCCTGTTGCGTCAGGCCGACTCGCAGTCGGACTCGCTCCTTGCCCGCTACCGGCTCTATCCGCTTACGGAGGATGGGACGCTGGTGGAGGACCTTCCGAAAACGCTTGAAGACGGGTCTGCCCGGGAATACGCCCTCCTCTCCGGGCTCTGGTCCTATCGAGCGGGAGAGGCCTCCCTTTTTAGCGCAGTGTCCTACGGACGTCGTTCCGCAAACGTCTTGGAAACGGCGAAAGAAAAGGACCCAGACGACCCGTACGTCCTGCTCATCGAAGGGCAGTCGCTGCTCTTTCGCCCCGCCATTGCAGGGCGGGACGCCGCGGCTGCCGCCGACCGGTTCGAGCGACTGGCGAATCTGGTGGCAAGAAAATCGGACGTCGGCATCACGCCTACGGAAGCGCGCGTGTGGAGGTGGTTGGCCCTGCGGGAGGCCGACCGGAATGCGGACGCCTCTGTGCTCCACGACTCCCTCTCGTCCGACGAACTTCCGCCACTGTATCGGCAATTTCTCGAGGACCCACCGGAGGTGTAATCGCCTCCATCTGTTCCTTTTCCATTCAACGACCTGCTGGTCATCTCTACTCTCTATCTCGCATTCGTTGGTCTTCTGGCCCTCGTTCACCTTGGGCTCTGGGGCGTCCTTCTGGCAAATCTTGCCTATCTCCGGCGCACTCCCTCCACTTCTTCGCCGGACCTGCCCGCCCTCACCATTTGTATTCCGGCCCGCAACGAGGCGAACAATCTCCGTCGTCTCCTCCCCTCTCTTCTCCGGCAGGAATACCCCTCCTTGGAAATCATCGTCTGGGATGACGGGTCGGAGGACGAGACGTGGGACGTGCTGCAATCTGTAGATGACCCGCGTCTCGATGCGCACCGGGGCGAGGGGCCGCCGGACGGGTGGGTCGGAAAAGTACATGCGCTGTACCAGTGCACGCGGAGGGCCACCGGAGACTGCTACTTGTTCCTGGACGCCGACGCTGAACTGACGGACCGTCACGCTCTCCGCCGGATCGTCCAGCAACACACCACGGCCCCAACGACCGTCTCGTCCGGATTTACCCGTCTCCGCGGGGGCGCCCAACTGCTCGTGAGCCTCGTCCCCTACGCGCTCCTCACCGGCCTCCCGTGGCCCCTCGTACGGCGGACCTCGCGCAACGACCTCAGCGCCCTCAACGGTCAATGCTGGCTCATTGACGCGGAGGTCTACGAGTCGTTTGAACCACACGCTGAGAAGCAAAACGCCGTCCTGGAGGACGTGGCCATCGGGCGGTATTTGAAGAAGATGGGGCACCCCCCGACACTTCTCGACGTACAGGCGTCGGTCAAAATCTACATGTATGAAAGCCTCGGGGACGCCTGGCAGGGGTTCCGAAAAAACGCGTACTTGTTGATGGGTGGGGCAGTCCTTCCGTTCTTCGGCCTGTTCGGATACTTCGTGTGCACGTGGATCGTCTCCCCCGCGATGTCTCTCTGGTTTCTGGCCTCCCTCTACGGACTCAAGTTCGTGAGCGACCGGGCCGGCGGCTTTTCGCTCCCAATCACGTTGCTCGCTCCCCTTTCGTTTGTCCTCGGCCTCGTGCTTCAGCTCGATTCCGCCGTCCACCACTGGACGGATCGCGTGGCGTGGAAGGGGCGCGCCGTGCCCGCATCTGGGGATTAGACATTCAGGACGGGCGTGCCGTAGGTTTCGATGATACTTTTGCTGTGGACTGACCCGTTTCCAGACATGCGCATCCGCCTCGGCCTCCTTTCCTCCCTCTTGCTCGCCATCGTAGCGGTCATCTTTGCCCTGCAAAATCCGCAGCCGATGGAGGTCAACTTGTTATTTTTTCAGACGGAGGGTTCCACAGCCCTCGTGCTCATTCTCACGTTCGGATTCGGGGTGGTTGTAGGCCTGCTGAGCTCGTTGCCCGGTCGGCTCCGAGCCCGACGAGAGCTGAAGGACCTGAAGTCAAAGCAATCCGACGATCAGACGCCTTCCTCCTCTGAGCAGCCCAGCTCCGAGTCGAAAGCCCCCGGTACCCAATCCGAATCGGCAGGCTGATCGGCGGTCCGATAGAAGATCTCACTCCCTCTTTCGTCCTTCCTCTGCATCCCCTTCGTGGTTCGCCCCCCTCCCCTACGCCCCGGCGCATCGATTGCGGTCGTCGCTCCCGCCAGCGCTCCTCACGACCTGGAACAGTATGAGAAGGGTCTGGCCCGTCTCCGCTCGCTCTACGACGTCCGGAGTGCCTGGACGTCGGGGCAGGAGCGTGGCTATCTGGCCGCGCCCGATTCTGTACGCGCCGCGGCCCTTCACGACGCCATTCGGGCACCGGACGTTCAGGCCATCGTTTGCGTGCGAGGAGGATACGGCTGCCTGCGCCTTCTCCCCCATCTCGACTGGACGCTGGCCCGCAACCACCCGACCCTCCTCGTGGGCTACAGCGACGTGACGGCGCTGCACCTCGCCTTCCAAGCTCGGGCCGACTGGACGGGACTCTCGGGACCGGTGGCAACCGAGTGGGGCGAGCTCGACGCAGACACGCTGGACCCGTTTCGACTCCTTGCCGAAGGCGGAACCCCCGTTATCGGCGAAGAGAGCCTTCACTCCTTCCGTGAGGGAACTGCCACAGGTCGCCTCCTGGGCGGCAACCTGTCCGTCCTTACCCGCCTCATCGGAACGCCGTACGCACCGGATTGGAACGGGGCCCTCCTCGTTCTCGAAGACGTAGCGGAAGCTCCGTACCGGATCGATCGGATGCTTTCTCACCTCCAACACGCCGGTGTTCTCGACGCCGTCTCCGGCGTCATCCTGGGCAACTTTCGACCAGAACCTCCCCCTTCGAATCGCCCCACGCTGTCCCTCGACACGGTGATTTCCGACTATTTCGGCGACCGCTCCTATCCAGTGGCTACGAACCTGCCGTACGGCCATCTGCTGCCGCGGTGCTCTCTTCCCATTGGTGTACCCGCCGAACTGATCGTCGAGACAAACCGTGCACGACTCAACATTCTGGCACCGGTCGTGGCCGACTAGAAGCTGGTTCTTCCCACAGGCACCGCCCCCCATCCCACACCGATCCGAGTAGACATTTGGGGATGAAGAGTTTACCCTACCCATAAGAGCGAACGACGGGACACGTATTCAAAGCACTGGACGGCTCGGCCCCATGGCCAACTGGGACCAATACATTCGAGAGTGCCTGACCAACCCCCGGGCCTTTGAGGACGATCCGGCGTTCCGGAGTCATCTCCGGTCGAGCATGCACACCACTCTCCACTGGTTCAGTACCTTTGGGGCTCTGCTCAGCGCACTGTACGTCCTGGTCCTCTTCGCCCTCCAACTCCCATCCAGCCCCACGTGGGTTCCGTCCCTTCCCCTCGAAACAGCCCTGCGGATGGGCAACGGCCTACTCGGCACGGCGCTCTCGATCACCGGCATTCTGGCAGCACGGGTCCAATGCTCTCTTTGGGAGGGCCGGCTGCTCGTGACCCTCACGGTGCTGGCGGTGGGACTGGGCGGGCTTCCGCACGATCTGGTGGCAGGCACCATCCACACGGAACGCCTCACCCCTCTCTACCTGGCCGCCGTGCTGGCCGTGCCCCTCCAGGTGTGGCAGGCCTTCTCTCTCGGCATCACCCTGCTCCTCATCATCCTGGCTGGAGGGGAATTCGGTCCGATGCTTCTCCTGGGCACCGATGCCACGCTCCCCGTCATCGGGCCGCTGTTTCAGATTGGAGCCTTTACGCTCCTGCTCAGCGGCTTCGCCCTCTTATTCCTGTCGTACCGATACGAGCAGTTTCAGGCCCGCCGGAGCCAGCGCCAGGCCCTCCAGACGAGCCGTACGCTCTTGCACCGGACAGAAGAGATGGCCAAGGTGGGTGGGTGGGAACTAGACGTATCCAGCGGTCGCATGTCCTGGACCGAAGAGTTGTACCGAATTCACGCGGTTCCCCTCCGGTTCGAGCCGGACCTCTCGTCTTCGATCAACTTCTACGCCCCCGAGGCCCAGCCGGTCTTTCGCAAAGCACTCAACCGCTGCATTGAGGACGGGCAGCCGTTCCAGCTTGAGCTTCCGTTCGACACGGCCCACGGCTCTCGCCGCTGGGTGCGCACCCGCGGGGAAGCGCACGTGGAAAACGGCCAGACGACTCGTGTCACGGGCATCGTCCACGACATTACCGACCGGAAGGAAATGGAGCAGGAGCTTCAGGAGAGCGAGAAGCGACTCCGGCGCGCCCAGCGCATTGCCCACCTTGGCAACTGGGAACGCGACCTCAAAACGGACACGCTGCTCCTGTCCACTGAGTTGCGCCGGATTTTCGGGTGGGATGACACCGCCGACGTCACCTACGATGCCTTCCTAGCGGCCGTACACTCCGAAGATCGGGAGGCCGTCCGCGAGGCACGGGCCGCAGCCTTGAACGGGACGGCGCCGCTCGACATCGAGTACCGGATTCAACGTCCCGACGGGACGGAGCGGCACGTCCACGAACGCGGGGAGGTGCGCCACGACGACGGCCATCCCGTTCGTCTCTCGGGCACAGTACTCGACATCACCGACCGGAAGGAGATGGAGCGCGAAGTGCGCCAGAGTCGGATGGCACTCGCGGAGGCCCAGAAGATTGCGCAAACCGGCCATCTCACCATCAACCTCGCCACGAATACCGTTCAGCTTACGGAAGCGTCCGGGCGGCTGTTGGGGCTCGATCCGGACGTGGACCACGAGGTGAACGACCTGCTCCACCTCGTCCACCGCGAGGATCGGGATCGGGTGCGCCACGCGTTTGCCCGGATGCACAAGGAACCGGTCCACGAGCTCGAATACCGCATCTCGCCCGACAACTCCGATTCGGTCCGCTGGATGCGGGAGCGCGGCCGCCCACTGAAAGACGAGGAAGGGGAGACGGAAGAAATCTTTGGGGTCCTCACCGACGTGACGGAGCTAAAGGTGCGAGCCCAGGAACGTCAGGACCGCGAATCGAAGATCGAAGCGCTCTACGCCGCCACGGGCCGCCTCATCAAAGCCACCAGTCGCAGCGAGGTGGCGGCCCTCATTGAAGAGCTGGTGCTCAACACCTTTCGCTATCCTCTGACGTACGTGCAGCTGCGGGACCAGGATCAGCTGTTGCCCGTGCGGGTGTCTCCCCAAATGCGGGAGCTGCTTCCCGAGCGCCTGTCGCACCACGTCGACTCGGACACGATCATGAGCCGCGCCTACCGGGCAGGGGAGACGATCGTCGCCGAAGACCTGGATCGAGACGACGTGAACTTCGAGAGCGGCCCGCTCCGCACCTGGGCGTGCATCCCACTCGGGGATCGCGGACTACTTTCCATCGGGAGTCCTCAGGTCGACGGCATCGACGCGTTCGACCTTCGCCTCGTAGAGATTCTGGCGAGCAACGCGGCGGTGGTGCTCGACCGCATTGAACGGGAGCAGGAGTTGGTACAAGCCAAAGAGACTGCCGAGGAGGCCAGCGAGTTGAAATCGGCGTTCCTCGCCAACATGAGCCACGAAATCCGAACCCCGCTCACCTCCATTATCGGATTTGCCGAAGCAATCGGGGAGCAACATTCGGAGGACGGATCGCAAGACGAGAATGAACAAGATGCGACGCAATTCGCATCTCTCATCGAGAAGAGTGGCCGCCGTCTCCTCGAAACTCTCAACTCGGTCCTCGACTTTTCCCAGTTGGAGGCCGGCTCGATGCACCTTGCCCCCGACCGTATCGATCTCGTGCCTCAAATCGAGGAAACGGTGGACCTCTTCCGAACCCGTGCTCGCGAGGCCGACGTGACGCTTTCCCTGGACGTGCCCGACGAGCCAGTCCACGGATATGCCGACCCGGAAGCCGTCCGACGGGTGCTCCGCAACCTCATCAGCAACGCCGTCAAGTTTACGGACGCCGGGGACACGGTGGCTGTGCGAGCCACAACGACGACGGACTGGGCCGAGATTGAGGTCCGAGACACAGGCATCGGGATCGACCCGGAATTCGTTCCGCACCTGTTCGATGCGTTCGAACAGGAGTCGACCGGCAACAAACGAACCCACGAGGGCAGCGGGCTTGGACTGGCGGTGGCCAAGCGATTAATAAATCTAATGCGGGGCACGATCGACGTGGACACGGCCAAGGGGGAAGGCACCCGGTTCACGGTTCGGCTTCCCACAGAGCCTCCCGTGTCAACGAGCCCCCAGATGGCCTCGGTTTCTTCTTCGTCCGACGAACACTGACCTCGCAATCGGGACACGCCTCAGATAATGTCGTCCGGCCCGTGCTTCAACACCGGCCCGTCGTACCCGAAGAGCGTCTGCAAGACCTTCGTGAACGTGGGCGATTGCTTCTGCACGAACCACTGGTCGGCCACACGGCGGACCCCCTCGCCCCACGCCGGATACGGATGAATCGTGTCGCCGATGTTGCGGAGCGTGACCCCGTTCCGCATCGCCAGCGTGAACGAGGTGATGAGCTCTCCCGCCCGCGCCCCGAGCACGCTCGCCCCTAAAATTTTCCCTGTAAGGGACGTGGCGTGTACCTTGATGAGCCCGGTGGTCTCGCCTTCGGTGATGGCCCGGTCGAGCTTGCTGTACGGGAAGCGATACGTGTCATACGAGGTGCCGTCCTCATCGAGCGCACGGGCCGTAGCCCCCACGTGCGCCAGCTCCGGGTCGGTGTACGTCACCCACGGCACGTGCTTCGCATCAATCGTACTGGGCATTTTCAGCAGGGCATTCGTCACGGCAATCTTCGCCATGTGATTGCTCATGTGCGTGAACTGATATCGCCCCGTCACGTCTCCCACGGCAAAAATGTGACGCTGGCTCGTGCGGCACCGGTCGTCCACCGAAACGCCCTTTCGACTGTACTCGACGCCCGCCGCCTCCAGGTTCAGCCCGTCTACGTTCGCCGCCCGCCCCGTGGCCAGCAGCATAGCATCCGCCTCCACGGAGTCTCCCCCCGCGGCCGTGACGGTGATGCTGCCGTCCGCCTGCGCGACCTGCTCTACGGCGTTGCCCAGCACGTAGCGGACGCCCTCCCCTTCCAGGTGCTCGCGGAGCGCCTCCGTAAGGTCCGGATCATCGTTCGGGAGAATGCGGTCGGTCATGTCGAGCACCGTCACGTCGGTGCCGAGCCGGGTGAAGGCCTGGGCCATCTCAGTTCCGATGGGCCCGGCCCCCACGACGGCGAGGCGGTCCGGCTGCTCCGCAAACGCATCCGGCTCGAAGAGCGACTCGGTCGTCTGATACTCGACCGTATCCAGTCCGTCGATCGGAGGCACGAGAGGACTCGCCCCCGTGGCGATGACGATATAGCGCCCCGTCACCTGCTCCGTCGTCCCATCCTCTCGGGCAACCGCCACCGTGTGCGAATCAATGAAGTGGGCGTCCCCCTCCCACACGTCGATGCCCATGTCCTCAAAGATTTCCGGACGGTCCGCATCGTGATAGACCTCCTCTCGCACCGACCGTACGTGCTCCATGACGCCCGCAAAGTCCACCTCGACGTCCTGATCGGTGAGACCGTACTTGCTAGCGGTGCGCGCCTGATGAGCCACTTTCGCCGCCTTCAAGAGGGTCTTGCTCGGCACACACCCCGTCCAGGTACAATCCCCTCCGAGGGCCTCGCGCTCAATCATAGCGGTCTTCGCCCCAAAGTTGGTCGCAATGCCGGCGGCGGAGAGCCCTCCGGCCCCACCCCCGATGACGATCACGTCGTACTGAGGAGACATACGGCTGCAACTGGTATAAAAAGAGAAGAGTGCGAAGCTACAGGCGACCCGCGGGACACGCCCAGTTTGTACAGGGACGTGGTACAGCGTTACACCCTACTCTGCAGCCCCCCAATACTACGGACGGGTGATGGTAACGGGGCGCTCATCGAACTGAGGGGGACCGCCCGAAATTTCTGCCGAGATCTCCTGAAAGTCGTCGTCCACGGTGCCCTGAATCGTAATGGGCAGATCCTGCCCATCGAACTGCACGTCGAAGCGAAGGGTGAGGCCGAGCGAGGGCTGGCGATACGTTCCATCCGGGATTTGAAAGGCCCAGGAGGTGCCTCCCGCGGCAAGTTCGCCTTCCCCAACCACTCGGCTTCCGAACGACTCTTCCGGAAAGTCCAACTCAAACGTCAGATCATACGCGACACTGTCCGTTTCGATCGTGCTCTGCCACTCTCCTTCAATCGAGTCGGGACCGGACGTTGCCCCTCCAGAATCGCACGCAGCAAAAAGAAATCCTCCCCCTGCAATGAGGAGAAGGGCAAGGACGCGATGAAGCACAGCACGACAGGAACGCGGATCGAGCATTTCAGTCGCCATCGGAAGAACAGGCTGAATTCTGATAAAATCATCAGTGGACCCCATACTACAGGGTCTGCCCGCGACAGTTCGAGGCTACGTCCCTCATTCGCCTCCCTTCCTACGGCACGACCCACCCCCCATCAAAGCCCTCCTGATCGGGGTCAAACTGAAACTGCGCCCGATAATGTCCCTCGGGATGGAGGTGGAGCCAGTCCATCTCATCGATCACCGTGCGGACCACCGCGAAATACTGCCGCCCGTCCGAAACGTCGTCGCGGGTCACGGGATCGGTTTTGACAGTCTCCTCCAAACCGTCCTCCGGAGCCGGTAGCGGTGTGCCGGGCGCCGCCTCTCGAACGTACACGTCCAGTGAGCGGGGCGATTCGGCCGCCCACATCTCGTCGGCAATCGCGTCGTCGAGGTGGATTGAGGCTGTGCCCTGGAGTCGGATCTGCTCCTTGGTGTCGGGATCCCAGGCGAGCCAGGCCACGCGTTCACGGTCCCGAATGTCAGCCACTTTCTGCGACCGACGGTCCGTGTGGAACGCGAGCACCCGCTCGTCGGCATCCGCGTCACGCAGGACGACCATGCGAAGGTGCGGCGCTCCCCCCTGCTCCGTGCCGAACGGGAGCACACGAAGCGGATGTCCGGGCTCCGTAGCCGCCGCCTCTAGCCGGTGCCAGATGCGCTGTCGAACCGTGTCGAGACTTGAAAAGCGGTGCATAGACGCCAGAATGGATTGTTGAGAGAATTCAGGTCGATCGCTGAACGTTCACGCGCAGGGAATCGCAGCCCGTGGCGGATGCATACAGTTCATCTCCGTGCTCGACGGGGGCCACCCCCGACGGGGTTCCGGTATAGAGCAAATCGCCCGGCATGAGGGTGAAAATCTGCGAACAGTAGTGGATCAGTTCCGCGACCGGAAACATCATGTGCTCGGTGGAGGCTTCCTGTCGCACCTCGCCATTGACTTCCAGTCGAAGTGTCAGTGCCTGTGGATTGTCGATGGCGGTCGCCGGGGAAATCGGACCGAGGGGCGCAAATGTGTCAAACCCTTTCGCGACCGACCAGGGATGCCGCTGCTCTTTTGCCTCGTTTTGCAGATCCCGTGCCGTCATGTCGAGCCCCACGGCATACCCCGCGACGTGATCTAGGGCCTCCTGTTGTGAGATCTTGCGACCCTTTTTTCCAATGACGGCCACCAGCTCAATCTCGTGGTGCACGTCTCGGGATTGCGGTGGGAGGTGCACCGTTCCGCCGTCCCGAATGACGGCGGTCGCCGGTTTGAGAAACACCATCGGCGCGTCGGGCACCTCGCGCTCCATTTCGGCGGCGTGGTCGGCATAGTTGCGTCCAATGCAGAGAAGTTTGCCGATTGAGACCGTTCGATCGTCGGGGAGGGTGATCTTCATGCGAAACAGAAGCTCGTCTGAGTGTAGTGTCGGAACGAGTGTACGGGCGGCGCGTGGTTTTGAGTCGCAACGGGCAAAAATCAGTCACTCTCGCGTCGGTACCCAACCCGGCGCTCCAAAGCAGAGACTCTCATGTACGCGATAGTTGACGTTAAAGACAAGCAATTCAAGGTTCGAGAGGACGACACCCTCTACGTTCCCTACCACTCGGACGCCGACGTGGACGAGCAGTTGACGCTCGACCGCGTCCTTCTCCTCTCTAACGAGGACGGCGACGTGACGCTGGGCACGCCAACGGTGGACGGCGCCTCAATCACGGCCCGCGTGGTGGACCACGTAAAGGGCGACAAGGTGATCGTGTTTAAAAAGAAACGGCGCAAGCGATACCGTGTAAAACGCGGACACCGGCAGCAATACACCCAGATCGAGATCGAATCGCTGAACGCGAACGGGGAGGCCCCGGCGGCTCCTGCCGATTCGGAGGAGACGGACGATTCGGATGCCGAGGCCGAGGAACCGGACGTCGCGGAGGCGTCCGAAACGGAGGACGAGCCGACGGCTGAATCCTCTGATTCGGACGACGGCGATTCGGAGACCGCATCCGAGGAGGAGAATCAGTAGACATTAGGCGATCCGGGCGCGAGATTCTGTCCCCTTTCCACTCGACACACTCCAAACCAATCCTGCGAGGTCGTTATGGCACACAAAAAAGCAATGGGGTCGACCCAGAACGGTCGCGACTCCAATCCCAAGTATCTCGGCGTCAAGGCGTATGGTGGTGAGTTTGTGGACGCCGGCAACATCATCGTGCGGCAGCGCGGCACGAAGTTCCACCCCGGCCACAACGTGGGGCAGGGCGGCGACGATACGCTGTTCGCGAAGGCGGAGGGCACCGTCCAGTTTAAGCGAAGCGGCGATCGGAAGTACGTGCACGTGGTGCCGGAAGAGGCCTAACGTCATTCCACGTTTCGATTTCGCAAAGCTCCTGTCGCCTCCGGGCGAGAGGAGCTTTTTGCGTTTGTGCCCGACTCGATCCATTCGGTTTCATGGAGGACTTCTCACCGCAGGACCATTTTCGATTTCCTGACGAGCCGGAGGCCATCGAGCTCCGTGCCTTTACGCACGGCCTCCAGCCCGCCACGGTGCCCAAAATGATGGAGCACTTTACGGAGGACTGGCGGCGCTTCGGCGTGGATGCCTGGAACAAGGTCCCCAATCACTGGCGCCCCGAACACGGAGAGTCGGTCGGATGGTGGACGCTCCCGACCTATCTCGGCGACGAGTTTATCGCCCCCCTCCTCGGTGCCCCCCAGGGCACCTGCATCCTTCAGCCACACGTTCATTGGACGGTGCAGTGCCTCCTTTCTGCGCCGGAGGTGCGAGATCGAGGCTCCAAAATCGTTCTGCCAGAGACCGCCTTCCCCTCCGTCCTGCACAGCACGCAGCAGTGGGAAGATCTCCAGTCGTTCCAGGCCTCCATCGTGCCGTCTATAGAAGACGACCGTGTCGACCAGGCGGCTCTGCTCGACGCGATCGACGAGGACACCGCCATGGTTGCGCTGAGCCACGTGGGCTTTACCACCGGCGCGCGACTGTCGGATGCGTTCCTCAAGCGCGTGGCGAACGAGGCGCATGCGCACGACGCCCTCGTCCTCATTGACGGCTACCATGCGGCAGGCTCGATGCCGGTGAACGTGACGGACCTTGGGTGTGATTGCTACGTCGGCGGCCTGCTGAAAGAGGGCTGTGGCTCGTCCGGAAACACCTTTCTCTACGTCCGCGACGGCCTTCCCCTCACTCCCCGCCTTACGGGCTGGTTTGGCGATGCGGCCCCGTTCGAGTTTCGGCAAGCGCCCGAACCCCACCCGGACGTCCGGCGCCGCTTCCTGGGCGGCACCGTCGCCGTGGCGCCTATGTACCACGCCGTCGAGGGCGTGCGAATCCTCTTGGACCTCGGCCTTGACACGGTACGATCACACTCGCTCCACCTAACAGACCTCGCGATCCAGCGCGCCGACGAGGCTCAGCTCTCACTTCGGTCTCCCCGCGACCGGGCGGCCCGCAGTGCGATGATTCTGCTAGAAGTCCCGGACGCCCACAAGCTGACGGCGACCCTCAAGAAGCACGACATCTACACCGACAGTCGTCGGAACGAGGTCGTCCGGATGGCCCCCTTTCTCTGGAATACAGAGGTCGACATCCACCGCACCTTCGATCACATCGAGCGCGCTGTCGCCTCCGGCTCCTACCGCGACACGTCGGTATCAGCGTCAGGACCCGTCACCTGATCGGTCTCTACAGTGGGGGCATCCGACTGCGGCGTCGCAGTCCGGTGGCCCGTGCGGGGATCGAGGTGAAAAAATGCCACCAGGGCCGTAAACAGCTCCTCGTGCCGGCGCGCCATGCGATGGGGCTGCTCGAAGAACGTCTCAACGGCCACAGCAAAAAATTCGGACGGGGCCTCCGCCGCATACGGCCGCAGAATGGACCGTCCGCGCCGCACGCGCTTCATTTCTCGCCGAACGAGCGACTGCCAGTTTCCCGCCGACGCCGGGGCCACGAGGGACGGGACCCCGTCGGCGCCCTCGTTGTCGAAGTCGAAAAGGTGCGCCAGTTCGTGGAGCACCACATTGTCGGCGTCGCCCGAATCGGCCCAGCTGTCCTTCACCGACGGGGCCGTAAGAATGATTGGGCCTTGCTGGTGCGCCATGCCGTCGTAGGCAGCATCGGCACTGTCGTAATACTCGTCGTTGAAACGGTGGGGGTAGAACAGGACCGAGCGGCTGCCGGGCAACTCCCAATCGGGCCGCCCGTGGAGAAGCACCGCCGCTCCCGCCGCCACGCTCAGCCGAAGCACGTCGGTCACAACCACGCCCTGTACGCCCTCGAAGGAGTATTCGTCGAGAATGAACTGCACGTCGCGCTCAAACCGATCTCGTGCGTCAGCATCAAGCCGGGGATACAGCGGGACGTGGGTTCGGAGCCAGGCCCGGGCGTCCGCCGGAAGGGCCGTGCGAGCCAGCCGCCAGCGCCGGAACGGTTGCCATAGCCCCACCCCAAGGATGATTGTCGTAGGTACGATCCCCAAAAGCCCCCACCAGGGCCGTACCTGTAGCCCCACCATCGCCACAGCGCCGCCGACGACGAGAGCGAGCACGATCGTAGCCAGAACCGACGATCGACGAACGATTCGCATATGTTCGTCCAGTCTCCCGGACCTGATGGTGAGAAAAAGGAGGCGTGGATTTTGGGAAACGGCCCGACGGCGGCAGAAGTGCCGGATCACCCCTCGATGCCTTTCGACTCCCGTCAACACGGCTCTAGTGGTGCGTCAAGTTTTCCATGTCGAATAGAGCCCCGATCAACGAACGGTATTCAGGCCGTTGAAGCATCATTCAAGCGGGCGTATTCAATTCGGCACCCGACGCCTTCGGCTTGACTGACCACTAGAGGCGTCTTTGAAGTGCCCCTCAACATTTCCTCGTTTCATCCGGGACGCTGCTGGACTCCGACCGTACCTCGTCCAGGACGAGCACGCTTTCCAGCGAGGGGATGATTCCAAAATTACTCCCTTTGACTGCCCCCTGTCCGAATCCCGAACAATCCCCCTACCTGGAAGGTAGAGTATCAAGGTTTTCCGACCGCAAGTTTCTCCAATGAAAACGATTCTGGATCTATGGGTGCGATGAACAAGCTGCGGGAAAATACCGCAGTCATTCTTTGGATTCTGGTGCTCTCGTTCGGCGTCATCTGGACGTTGCAGGACTCCAACGTCTTCGAGTCGATGAATCAGCCGAACCAAAACGTGGCGACGGTGAACGAGACGACGATCAGTAACCAGGAGTACAACCAGGCCCTCGACCGACAACGACAGCAGATCAGCCAGCAGATGGACGGGGAAATGCCCCCGCGCATGGAGGAGATGGTCCGCCAGCGGGCCTACGATCAGTTGGTCAATAATGCGCTGTTGGAACAGGAGATGGAGCGTCTCGGCATCACAGTGACGGACGCCGAGATCGAAGATATGGTCTTTGGAGAGAACCCCCATCCCTTGATCCGCCGTCAGTTTGCCGACTCGACCGGACGGATCAACTACCAACTGCTTCGCAACATGGCCCAGAATCCGCAGGCCAATCCGCAATTTCTTCAGCTGGAAAGTTTTTTGAGGGAGCAGCGGCGCCAGCAGAAAATGACCTCGCTCGTGCAGTCGACCATCAACGTTTCCCAGGAGGACGTTGAGGAGTATTATTGGCGCCAAAATGCCTCGGCCTCAGCAGAGTACGTGGCGCTCCGCTACGCTTCCGTTTCGGATGACTCCATCTCGATCAGCGAGTCGGATCTCCGCTCCTACTACGAGGCGAACAAGGAGGAGTACGAGCGCAAGAAGACGCTGGACATGAACTACGTCTCTCTGTCCAAGACGCCGACCGCCGAGGACACGGCGGCCGTTTTGAGCGACCTGGAGGACCTTCGGTCGGACTTTGCCAGTGCCGAGAACGACTCCCTCTTCCTAGAGCAAAACGCCTCGGAGCGTACCTTCTCCAACACCTTTCAGACGCCGGACCAGATGGACGAGGTCGTTGCAAACGCGGTGTATGAGGATCCGTCGCCGGGACGTGTCGCCGGTCCCTTCACGGGCGGAAGTTTGGCGCACCTCGTGAAGATCCTCGACACGCAGCCTGCAGATGGCGAGTACGTCCACGCCTCCCACATTTTGCTTGAATCCGAGGCGGAAGACCCGGCCCTTCGGCAGCGGCTCCAGTCCATTCGCGACAGCATCGAATCGGGGGCCGCCAGCTTCGACGCGATGGCGCGCCAGTATTCGGACGACCAGTCCGCCACCGACGGAGGCGATCTCGGTTGGTTCGGGGAAGGGCGTATGGTGGAGGCTTTTTCGGAGGCTGCGTTCAGTGCATCGCCCGGTTCGCTCGTCGGCCCGGTCAAGTCTGAGTTTGGATACCACCTGATCCGGGTACATCACAAGGCCTCCCAGGCCGTCAAGATTGCGGATCTCGCGTTTAGCCTGAGTCCGAGCCAGGCCACTCTTTCGGACAAGCAGGCGACGCTCGACGACGTTGCATTCTACGCCGAAGACAATAGCTCCTTCACTGAAGAGGCAGAGCGCCGCGACCTGGAAGTACAGGAGGTCACGGCGGAGGCCGACCAGAGCTCGGTTCCGGGGATTGGCCAGAGCCGCACCCTCACCAGCTTCATGGAGTCGGCCAAGGCCGGAAGCATCAGCGACGTGATCGAGCTCGACAATAAATTTGTTCTGTTGAAAGTGAATGAGGTGCAGCCGGAGGGCTACCGACCCTTTGAAGAGGTGAAGTCCCAGATCCGCCCACAAGTGGAGCTTCAAAAGAAACGAGCGATCCAGACGCGCCGGATGCAGCAGGCCCTCCAGCAGAACGGATTCCGGCAATTGCCGCAGGTTCTCGGAACGCAGATGCGCTCGCAGTCGGACATCACGTTTAACACGGAAACCGTGCCCGGCGTGGGTCGCGACCCGGCCTTTTCGGGCACCGTGTTCGGGCTCGACGAAGGGGAAACTTCTGGGGTCGTCGAGGGAGAGAATGCAGCCTTCGTCGTACGCGTGACCTCGATGCAGGAGCCGCTGGAACTCACTGCCCAGCAGCGCCAACAGATTCGCCAGAAGCTGCTTAAGCAGCAGCAGCGTCAGGTATCGCAGCAGTGGATCTCGGCGCTGAAGGAGGACGCGACCATCGAGGACATGCGACAACAGGTCCGGTAACTACGTGACCTGGAGTGAACCGCGGAAGACCGTGACGACGGGCCCTTCGAGGTAGCGCTCTTGCCCACGGCTCGTCGTTTCGGTCCCGACGGTGAACGTGCCCCCTTGCGTCTTCACCGTAAGGGGGTCTGCTTCTACCTGTTCGGTCGCCTGCGCGATGATGGCGGCCGCCAGTACGCCGGTCCCACAGGACAACGTTTCACCCTCTACGCCTTTTTCGTAGGTGCGAAGGTGCAGCGTGTCGTCCTCAACCTCGACGAAGTTCACGTTCGCCCCCGGCGGATGCACACGAGCGTCGTGGCGAAGGGGCGGCGCCCACTCCTCGACGGGGACTGCACGTACGTCGGGTACGAAGATCACGAGATGGCCGGTACCGGTGTTCACAGAGTGCACAGCCTGGGGACTGAACGGCAGTGTGCCCTCTAACGTCACGTTGAGCTCCAGTTCTGAAACCGGCGGTACGTAGAGTCGGACGAGATCCGGCTGATCCGCTACAATGGCCGCATGATAGCGTCCGGCGTCCGTTTCGAATGCCAGCTCCGGCCCCTCAAAGTCGGCATTGAGGGCAAAGCGGGCCAGACACCGGGCGCCATTTCCGCACATCGTGGCCCAGGAGCCATCGGCGTTGACGTAGCGCATGCGGTAGTCCGCCCCCTCAGCATCCGTGTCCGTGAGGGCCAAGAGGCCGTCGGCCCCTACGCCGTATCGGCGGCGGCACCACGTGGCGGCGAGGTCGGATAACTCTTCGTCCGAAAAGCGATACCAGCGGTTGTCGAGAACGAGGAAATCATTCCCTGCCCCGTGCATTTTTGTAAATTCGACGACGAGCGATGGACTCATAAAAATGTATCGAGCGTTTCTGACTCCAGTGAGCGAATGCCGGCACGATCCGGAAGCGCGGTGCGTATAGGAACCATCCGAACCAATTTTCCGGGCTCTCAAAAGTTGTTTTGATTTTTCACGCCGGAAACGGATGTTGACAATCGCAGACGCGTCCGTCTTAGTCGTCCCGTACGTGTATTTCGCGTATGATCTGCCCCGGTCGACTATGTGAACGAGGACGTCTAAACCGAAAAACCATCGTCTTTCTGACAACCCTCCTAACCCGTTGCCCGAGAAACAACTGAGCATCGAAGGTACCGACCCGCTTCTCCTCTTCGGTTTCAACGACGTGTACCTCCGGAAGATCGAAAGTGCCTTTCCGGACACGCACATCACCGCCCGTGGCACCGAGATTCACCTCCAGGGCGACGAGGAGGACATCGAGCAGGTCGAGCGCGTATTTAATGAAATGGTGGTCCTGTTGGACCGGAACGAGACCCTCACGGAGGACGACGTTGAGACGGTCCTCGCCCTCTTCGACTCCGAGGAGCCCGACACGCCGGACGTCGGAGACGCCGAGGCCATTCTCACAACGCCCGAAGACGAGGTGATCAAGCCGCGGTCGCCGAATCAGAAGCGACTGGTCCGTTCGGCCCAGTCCAACGACGTCGTCTTTGCCATCGGCCCTGCGGGGACGGGAAAAACGTACGTGGCCGTGGCCATGGCCGTAGCTGCCCTGAACGAGCATCGGGTCAAACGCATCGTGCTCTCTCGCCCTGCCGTGGAGGCCGGCGAGCAACTGGGCTTTCTCCCGGGAGACTTCTACGAGAAGGTGGACCCGTACCTGCAGCCCCTCTACGACGCCATCGGGGACATGATGCCCCGCGAGCAAATGGCTGAGTACCTGGAGCAGGATCGTGTGGAGGTCGTGCCGCTCGCCTACATGCGGGGCCGCACGCTGAAGTCTTCTTTCGTCATCCTAGACGAGGCACAGAACGTGACGACGAGTCAAATGAAGATGTTCTTGACGCGCCTCGGGCCGAAAAGCCAGGCGATCATCACTGGGGACATCACACAAACCGACCTCAAGAACCGGAGCGAAAGTGGGCTCATCCAGGTGCAGCATATTCTGAAGGACATTGAGGGAATCGACTTCATTTACCTTGAGCGCGAGGATGTGGTACGCCACCGGCTCGTGCGGGAAATCATCGCCGCGTACGAAGAACACGACGGATGATTGTCCCCGTGTAACAGTTGCGAAATTCGAGAGGCACGTCGGAACGGTCCCTTTCTCAGTAGAATTGGGAAAAGATGTACCCTCTTTAAAAGTTTGGCTGGGTTCTTGTCGAGACTTCTTTCCACTCATCCGTGCACGCTACGTGCAAGTCTCCACTAAACGATTCCCCCTTGGAAACTCGGGGCCCCTCCCCCCGATCGCGTCCCGATCTGATCTTTTCTACGCGTAATACGCACCATGGCTGACCGTGACGACTTGCCCCAAGACCTTGCGTGGTATCAGGATCGCTGGGAGGAAATGATGGACCTTCTCCCCGTCTCCGATCCGGACGACGTCGTCCAGCAGGTGCGGGAACTGCAGGTGAACATGCTGGACGAGGAGGCAGAAACACTTGATGACATGGGACTTGCGGACGCAGAGGAAGCAAAGACGGTCCTCCGCCGCATTTTCGAACGTCTGCAGCGCCTTCGGCGTGAGAATCAGGACCTTCGACGCGCCCAAGAGGCCGTTGGGGCAAACGATTCAGGTGAACTTGTTGAGGCTGTGCAGTCGCTGCAAGAGCGAGTGCACAGCTTCGAGGAGCAGCAGGAGGAACTCTCCGAGGCCGGCTTCGAGCAGCCCGCTCACGCCCTTGAGGCGCTTAGTAGCATGGAAGAGCAGCTGCAGGCGATGTACGAGGAAAAAGAAGCAACCGAGGAGACCGACGTCGATACGGAGCTGAGAATGAAGGGAGACACGTTCGACCAGCTCCAGGCCCTCTTGGCACGCCAGGAGAAGCTTCAGCGCGAGTTGGGAGTCTCCAGTCCCGACGCCGTCGTGGAGATGGTGGAAGGACTCTCCGATCAGCTCGACGAGTTATACAAGCATCGGGATGACGATCGATCTGCTGACTCCATTTTCTCTCCCGTCGATCCATCTGCCAGTTCTTCAGAGGACTCACTTCAGGAGGAGATCGGGGCATCGGACCCCGAAACCGTAACCGCGATGATCACGAACCTGACCGATCAGCTGGAGGCGTTGTATGGGGAACGCCAACGTCTTGCGGAGCTCGACCTGAACGGCTCCGACGACGCCGTTGAGATGGTGAAGAACATGCAGCTCCAGCTTGAATCGTTGTACGAGCGTCGCGAAAAGCTGTCGGAGCACGGCATTCGCAGCATCAATCATGCCCTCTCCATGATTGAGAATATGGAGGAACAGCTCAGCGAGATGTACGATGAGCGCCACGAACTGACGACGGAGCAGGGCATTCCGGGTCCGCAAGAGGCTGCAGCCCGGCTTGAAGAATTGGAAGAAGAATTGTCGACGCTTCTGGAGGAACAGAGCACCCTCCGTGAGAAGCGCGATCAGTTGCAGGCTCAACTCGACGAACTTCGAGACAGGTTGGAGCTCGACGATCCCAGCGAGATTCCCGACCTCGTCGAGAGCATGGAAGCGCAACTCGAAGAAGCGTACGCGTCGAAGGATGCCTCTTCGACAGTCCCTACGGGCGATTCCCCCCAGGGCCCGCTCCTCGACCGCGACACGCGAACTCGACTTGACGACATGACGCCCGACGCCCTGGCGGAACTCCCCATTGCTCTCTTCCACCTGGAACGCGACGGGACCATCCGGCACGCGACCCCTGACGCGCTACAGTGGCCCGACGTGTCGGTTAACACTCCGGACGCCCTCGTGGGATTGAACTTTTTTTCCGACGTTGCCCCTGGGACCGAAAACACGCTGTTTCGTGGCCGCATTACGGACGAGCCTGTTCACAGTGAGGTGGACAACCAATTTACGTACACCTACGTGAGTGGAGAGACCCCCCCAACGAACCTGGAAGTGCAACTGTATTCCTCTCCGAACTCTTCCACCTACTGGCTTGCCTTCTCGGTATTGGAACAGTATTAGCTTTCCTGATCTCCCCCATGCACATTACTCACGCTTCCCGCCCTCTGTACTAACCGTACTCCACTCATAGCCTCCCTTTCGTGACTATGCCTGAACAAGAAGACACTGATCCCGACACACAGGAGTCTTCCCTCCTCGATACTGAGACCCCTGAGCCTGATTCCTCATCTGATTCCTCTTCCTCATCCGACGACGTGACGACTCCTACGGGCGCCTCCTCGGACGAGAACGACCAATCGGAGATTGCTGAGACATCCGACATCGACGATCTTCATTTCGAGGACGAGAACCTCGCAGAGAAGCTTCGTCACGCCGACGACGATCAGCTCGACAACGCTCCCTTTGGGATCATCAAAGTAGACGATGAGGGGAAGGTCGAGTTCTTCAATCAGTACGAGGCGGAGCTAAGCGGCATGGACCCAGACGAGGTCGTGGGCCGCAACTTCTTTACGCAGGTCGCCCCTTGCACGAACAACCGGCTCTTCCGGGGTCGCTTCAAGAAGGGGGTGCGCCGTGGCGAGCTCGATGAGACCTTTACGTACACGTACACCTACAAGATGCGGCCAACCCTCGTGGACGTGCACATGTACCGCGACGAGATGGGGCAAAACTGGATTACCGTGCAGAAATACTGAGTCCCTGCGCGCCCTCTCGATGGTACCCAAACAAATCCCCCCGCCCGCGGCATGATCTGAAGAAATGATTTCATACAGCCGCTAGCGTCCGCCCCCGTGCCTGTTTTTCGGACGTTCTCTCGATACCATGATTAGATCACATTCTTCTTCCCTTAGAGCCCAGACGTTTCTGGAAACGGTCCTGGAGGAGTTCGACGCGTCGGATCCGGAGGAGGCCCTTCAATTACTCCGACGCATGAAAAAATTGCTCTCACAGTACTACCAGGAGCGGAAGACCCTCCAATCCCTCGGATTGGAGACCCTTGACGACGCCCTCGACGTGATGATGGCGATGCGGCGACGCGTCGAGACCCTGGAGGAACGGCTCGATGCGTACCAACAAGCGCAGGAAAAACTACACGCCATCCAGAATGCTCTCGACGTCGAGGCGAACGCCGAAGAGACGGTCAAAACAATTACAAACATCAGTCAACAGCTCGAAACGCTGTACGAAGAAAAAGAAGTTCTTTCCCGGGCCGGCCTGACGGACGCCAATGAGGCCGTCCACATGATTCAGTCCATGCAGGAGCAGCTCGATCACTTGTATGAAGATTCAGAAGCAGCAGCCGACGCCTCGAACGACGCTTTTGCGCTGCTAGAAGAGAAGTTGGGCGTCTCGGATCCGGAATCGGTGATTCAGATGGTGGAGAGCATGGAAGAGCAGCTTACCTCCCAAACGGAAGCCCCTTCCGACGCTCGGGCCTCGTCTCCTCCAACGGTGAATACCCTCGAACGTCAGCTCCTTGCGTTGCAGGAAGGGGACGTAAACATTCCAACAGATGAGTTTGCAACTCTCATTCCCTTCGAGGACCTCCAGCACCTCAGCGAGCGGGCGCCCGACGATTTGAATTCCTTCGACGTCGGAATCCTCGCGGTGGATGATGCCGATCAGATTCAGGCCGCAAACGACTATCAGCCGTCCGTCCCTGGACTGGGAGACAACCCGGTCGGCACCTCTCTTTTCGACCAGGTGCCCGCCTCTCGCAACCCCCTCCTTCAACTTCCCCTCCAGACAGCTCGCCAGAACGAAGTGCTGGATGCTCGCCTCTTCTACACGTTTCCCCATCCCGCGGACGACGGATCCCCACTTCCGGTAAAGCTCCAGTTCTACCGATCAGAGATCAATACAGTAACTTGGCTTCTGTACTCGCCCCTGTAATTGTAGACCCGTCCTGATCACGACCCTCCAACTGTTCTCCTCGACCGGCTAGAGTTCTTCCCCCGATGTGGACCAGCGCCTCCCCAAAATCATCGCCCTCCCCTCACGCATCGGGGACTGCTACGTCTGGGGCCGTCGTGAAGGCAGTCCAATCTGCTCTCAATCAGTGCCCCACTCCCGGAGAGTCCTCCGACGTCAATCCCTGGCATGACCTCTTGTACGACCGGCTCCGGGACGAAGCCCTCCCTGCTCTCATTTGCGAAGACACGATCACCCCCGCGGCGTCGCTCTGGACCGGTTCGCGTCTCTGGACGCAGGCCTTCCGCTCCACAAATCTCCGCGCTGGGGACCGGATTGTTCTTGCGCTGCCTCCCTCTACGGCGTTCGTACAAGTTCTCGTTGCCGCCCTCTGGGAGGGCTTCACGATCGCCCTGGCCCCTCCCTCCAGCGACGTCGAGGCGCTTGCGGAATTGCTTGATGCCCGCGCTACGGTGACGACTGAAGCCCACGCTTCTCCCGATCCCGACGTTCCCGCCTTCCTCTCCGAGGAGTACGCCGGCCCCCGCTCGACGCCCGACACCCTTCGCACGGCGAACACCCCTCCCACTCCGAACGTGCGGTTTCTACTCCGCACGTCGGGGACGACCGCTCACGCTCGCTGGGTCGCCCTCTCCGATCGAAACGTCCTTTCAGTTCTGGCGAGTCACCTTCCGCACTTCACCCTTCGCGATTCCCGGGTGCTGTCTGTTCTGCCCTGGACCCACGCCTTTGGCCTCGTGCTCGATTTCTTTCCCGCACTTCTTTCCGGGGCCGAGATCATCCGAGACCCACAGGGTGGACGGGATCCCGAGCAGCTGATTCAGCTTCGCAACGCCTGGGGAGCAACGCACCTGTCGGCCGTCCCCCTCACCATCCAGCGCCTCACGGACACGTCCGGGGGCACGGCCCTGCTTCGCGACCTGCAAGGTGGCATCGTTGGGGGCGCGCCCGTGTCGGGGCCGCTCGCCGAGCAATTGTCCGAGACGGCCCTCCGAGCCGGCTACGGCCAAACCGAGGCCGCGCCCGGAATTGCGCTCGGCCCACAAGGAAAATGGGCCGCGCACTACATGGGTCAACCGGTCGGATGCTCGGTGGAGATTTCAGGGGACGGAGAACTGCTGTTCGAAGGCCCAAACGCCTGTGTCGGCTTTTGGCGCGACGGTGCCCTGGACCGAGCCGACCCCGACCGAACCGTCCACACGGGCGACCTGGTCGAGCGCTCCGGAGACGATCTGTATTTTCGAGGGCGCAAGGACGATGCATTTAAACTGTCGAACGGTCGCTGGGTGCAGGCCGGCGCCACGGAAGCCGCCCTCAAGACCTCCTTCCCGGATCTGCGCGACGCACTCGTCTTTACCCCGAATGGAACCGACGTCGCCGTGGCCCTCTGCCCAGACGCCTCCGACGCCTCTCTTCCGTCTCGAGAAGAGATCCAATCGGCCCTCGGATCTCTGGCAGAGCGGCTCGTGTGGACCCCCACGATTGCCCCCGACGCCTGGACTACACTCGCAAAGGGGTCGGTAGACCGAAGCACCATGACGGAGACGCTCTCGGAGGCGTACTCGTCCTCCTCGTGATGCGTCTGAGACCACCATCCGCCGCCGTTCTCTCCACCGCTGGCTTCGTCCTCGCATGTCGTCTCCCACCGCCCTCTCCGTTGGCCCCGACGTCACGCTCACGTGTGAGGATCTCGAACGAGCCGCACGCACGAGCGGCGTCCGGGTAGAGCCAACCTCGGAAGCCCGAGATGCGCTTGAATCGGCGCGGACGGCGCTTGATGACCTGCGGGAGGACGGCGCTCCTATCTACGGGGTAACGACTGGATTTGGCCCTCTGCACGAGCACGACGCGGAGACGACCGATGCGATCGCCCAGGGCAAAGGGCTGATCGCCCATCTCGCCACCGGCAGCGGCGATCGTCTGTCCGCCCCCGTCGTGCGGGCCATGATGTTGTCGCGCCTTCAAACGCTGGCGCAGGGCCATTCCGCGATTCGGCCAGAGGCATTTACGGCCGTCACGAACCTTCTTCGCCACAACCTGATCCCCGCCGTCCCTGAAATCGGCTCCCTGGGCGCGAGTGGTGATCTGACGCCGCTGGCGCACGTGGCACGGGTCTGCACGGGAACGGGTACCGTCGTGTCGGAGGACGACACGCTCCGCGATGCCGACGATGCCCTCACCGACGCCGGGCTCTCCCCCGTTTCGCTCGACGCCCGCGACGCATTGGCCCTCGTGAACGGAACCGCCCTCATGACGGGAACCGCGTCTCTCGCGGTAGCACAGGGGGACCGCCTCCTCACTCGTGCGGAGGCCCTCACGGGATGGGCGTACCGCCTCCTCGGCTGCTCGCTAGAGCCGCTCGACTCGCGACTGCACGAGGCCCGCGGGCACGACGGCCAGTCGAAAAGTGCGGGTGCCATTCGCGAGGAGGCAACCCGCCATGGCCCCGCCGAACGGGAGGCCCGCCCCCTTCAAGAGGTATACTCACTCCGCTGCGCCCCCCAAATTCTCGGGGCCGCTCGGGATCAGCTGCAGTACGTGCGCCGGCAGGTCGAAACGGAATTGAATGGGGTGACCGATAATCCCGTCTTCGACCCGGACGCCCCCGCGGCCCTCCACGGCGGCAACTTTCAAGGGCAACAGATCGCCTTCGCTGCCGATGCTCTCAACGAAGCCCTCACGCAGATCGGCGTGCTGGCCGAGCGGCAACTCGACGTACTTCTCTCTCCCGACCAGAATGACGGGGCGCCTCCCCTCCTCGCCTGGGAGCCCGGTCCTACGAGCGGCCTCGCCGGTGCGCAACTCACCGCCACGGCCCTCGTCGCCGAACTTCGTCAAAACGCTCAGATGGCGGGCACGTCCTCCATCCCGACAAATGGTGACAACCAGGACGTCGTCTCGATGGGGGCCCTGGCGGCCCGCACCGCTCACGAGCAGACCGATCACCTCTCTTCCATCCTCGCCATCCTGGGAATTGCCCTGGCCCAGTTGACACACCTGCGGAACGAAGGGCAAGCCGACGGGCCGGCCCCTCCCCTTCCCGACTGGATGCCGACCATCGATCCCGTGGTGGAGGACCGATCGCTCCATTCCGAAATCGACGCCCTCGCCACTCGCTGGCGCCGATCCGGCGATTCGCAGGCCCCCTAAGTGGACTCAGATTTGGAGTTAGGGATTCGGAATGTAGAATGACGTTCCCGACGACGCGATTTGCCACGTTCTGAACGCGAATCCGTCCAATGCCGAAACTGCAATTCCTCAAGGTTGGACTTGAACGCACTTAGTGGGTTTGCACAACTGAAACGCGGAAAATCGCAGATCTCGTGACGCTGTTTCCGTCTGTACCTCCTACCCGGAATATGCTCGGGATCGACCGCTGCCGGCAAACGGGGACGATTGAGGCGTCAGGGGACCGGCGCTCGAAACCGCCAGAGTTGTTGTGCAAGGTCACTAGCGCTCAGTCAAGCTGAGGTTTTCGAGTCTCGAATTGTACTCAGTGTCTGAAAGTTGCTGACTGCTCGGTACTTACGATTCGACGAGCAACGCTCACCCCGACACGGAAAACGTGACGCAGCACTAGCGCTCCGGTCTGCTGCTTTCATGACAGCCGGGGGAAGTGCTTTCTGGTGTCTCTACGCACGGTCGTGACGAACCGGGAACGATGAACCACGCAGGGAACCGATTTGAGAGCGGTTGTTGTTTCAGTTCCAGAAAAGAAGCTGTTCGTCGTTCCCGTGTTCACCTCACAACCCACGATGTCTGATCGTCCTGAGCCCGGTCCCAACCAGGAATCGGTGTGGGACTACCCTCGCCCTCCAGCCCTGGAGCCCTGTCACCAGCGAATCCGCGTCCGCTTTCACGAAACTACCATTGCGGATACGACCGACGCGTACCGCGTGCTCGAAACGAGCCATCCGCCGGTGTACTATCTGCCTCCTGCCGACGTTGCGATGGAGCATCTGGAGCGGGAGGACCGAACGACGATGTGCGAGTTCAAAGGGCGGGCCGTGTATTTCACGGTAACGGTCGGCGATCGGTCGGTCTCCCACGCCGCCTGGGGCTACCCGTCCCCCGTCGCTCGCTACCAGGCCCTGAAAGACCACATTGCCTTCTACGCAAGTAAGATGGACGCCTGCTACGTGGGCGACGAGGAGGCCCACGCCCAGGACGGGGACTTTTACGGGGGATGGATCACGGACGACATCGTCGGCCCGTTCAAGGGCGGACCTGGAACGATGGGATGGTAATCAACCCGTGGAAGTATCCGTCTCCACGTACCGTCCCACAACTGGGGGACACAATTCTATTTCCCCTGTATCGCTTGGCAATCAGAATTCTTCATTCTACGTCGCTCGGTCCAGAGCCCGCCGGAGATCGGCTTCCAAATTGTCTACGGTCTCGACCCCGACGCTGAGACGAATGAGCGAGTCGGTCAGACCAATTTTTTCTCGCTCTTCGGCCGGGATGGAGGCGTGGGTCATGGACGCAGGGTGTTCAATCAGGCTCTCCACGCCCCCGAGACTTTCGGCGAGCGTGAAGACCTCCACCTCTTCAAGGATCGTCGTCGCCGTCGCCATGTCGTCGTCGACGAGCTCGAACGAAATCATGCCCCCGAAGTCGCTCATCTGCCGGGTGGCCAGATCGTGGTTCGGATGAGACGAGAGTCCCGGGTACCGCACCCGCCCGACCGCGGAATGGTCATCGAGCATGGTGGCCAGGCGGCGCGCATTCTCGCAATGACGCTCCATGCGCAGGTGAAGCGTTTTGGTGCCGCGGAGGGTGAGGAAGCAATCCATCGGGCCGGGCGAGGCCCCCGTACTCTTGATCTGAAAGCGGAGCCGCTCGGCCCACTCGTCGTCATTCGTGCAAACGGCGCCGAGGATGAGGTCGGAGTGGCCCCCCAGGTACTTCGTCGCGGAATGTAAGACGAGGTCGGCCCCCAATTCCAGCGGTTGCTGGAGGAACGGCGTGGCAAACGTGTTATCTACCGCCACGTCTACGTCGTGAGCGTGGGCCCGTTCGCAAAGCGCGGCCACGTCCACGACACGCATAAGTGGATTTGTGGGCGTCTCCACCCACAACAGCTTCGTGTCGTCCGTCAGGGCCGCTTCGACCCGGTCGGGATCTTGCATGTCCACGAACGACGTGGTGATGTTGAGCGGAGCAAAGACCTGCTCCATGAGCCGGTGCGTCCCGCCGTAGAGATCGTCCGTGGCCACGACGTGATCCCCGGGACGAAGACTCTTCATGATGGCGTCGATGCCCGCCACGCCCGAGCTGAAGGCAATCCCGTGTTCGGCGTTTTCGAGGCTCGCGAGATTTCCCTCCAGTGCCGTTCGGGTTGGATTGGAGACGCGAGAATACTCGTATCCTTTGTGCTTGCCCGGCGCCTCCTGCGCGTAGGTAGAGGTCTGATAGATCGGGGTCATGACTGCGCCGCTGGCCGGATCGGGAGACTGGCCCGCATGGACGGCGCGCGTACCAAATCCCGAGTGCAGATCCGCAAGAGTGATCGACGAATGGTCTGGATTGGACATTCCTATGGATCGTGTCGGTGACTGACGATGCGAAAAGCAACGGTCCCCCGCGCCCTCAAAAACGAGAGCCCGAGTCCCCTGAACGGAGACCCGGGCTCGTCGGTAGGGTCGAAATGAATGAACCGTCGTCCAAAAAATTCTCAGTTAGTTCCCGTTCCCTCCCTGTTCGGCTTCTCCTTTGCGCTGCACGTTTAGTCCCGCACACTCTTCGAGCGCCTGTGCTTTCGCGGTCTGCTCGATCTGTACGTAGGCCGTTACGAGGGCCGTGCAGGCGTCTTGTCGGAAAGAGCCGTCGGAATCGGACATCTGACGGGCACGTTCGAGCGGCGGAATGGCCTGCCGGAAGAGTTCACGCTTCCGTTCCTCCAGCTCCTGAATCTGACTGTCGAGTTCATTCACCATCTGTTCCTCTTCCGCGGTGGGTTCACGGTTCTCCTCCATCGCCGCCTGGCTGATGGCCTGCAGCGAGTCATTGAGAGTCGTCAGGCTATCCTGCACTTGGCGGGCCTTGTTCGAGTAGGCCGCTCCAAGGTTGTACTGCGCCTTCACGTTTCCGGGCTCCAGCTCCACGGCCTTCTGAAGCTGCTCAATCGCCTGGTCGAAGCGATCCGACTGTAGCAGCAAGGAGCCGTAATTGTAGCGGTAGGTCACGTTTTCCGGATTCCGCTCAATCTGCTCCTGATAGGCCTGCATGGCCTTCTCGGTGCGCCCCGCCTGGTTGTAGGCGTTGAGCAGTCGCCCCTCCATCTGAGCAAGCGGCGTTGCGTCCTGCAGGTTCGTGGAAAGAGACGCACTCCCGGACTGGATGAGGGTGTCTGCCACTGTCGAGCCTTGATAATAAAGACTGACGCGGAGTTGTCCCTTCTCCTGGGTCTTCTGGAACGTTCCGGATACCTGCCCCTCCGCCTCAATCGTCACCTCGTCGGGGGTCGTCCCTTCCACGCTTCGGGAGGACCCATCGACCTGAATCTTTCCGGAGTAGTTGAGTCCCCGCGACCCACCGAACTGAAAGTAGGTGGGCCGCTGCGACAGATCGTCGATCGCCGACTCCAGCAGCTCGATTGCATCTTCCGTTCGCTGGTTCTGGAGATACAACGCGCTGAGAATGTCGTACGCGTTTTTCTGGGGCCGTTCGGCCGTCTCGAGGTACCGCTCCAGAACGGGAATGGCCCCGCTCATTTCGCCCCCCTCTTTGTTCTGCGCCAGGTTCAGCAACGCGTAGGCCTGGTTCAGAATGACGCTGGCCGAGTCCGGATAGGTGGCAGACGCCGCCCCAAAGTGCGCGGCGGCCTGGCGGTAGTCGGTCGTGTCGGAGGAGCGGCGCGCCCGTTGGAATGCCTTGGCTCCCCTCTGGGACTGCTGTGCAAAGGTTAGCGTGCGCTGCCCTTCGACCTCGCTGCGAGCGCCCGGATCAAACTTGATCGCCGTCTCCTCCGCCTCCCGTGCACGCCTATATAGATCGGCGTACTTCTCGGGAGCCATTGTGCTGTCGGCCATCTGGCGATACACCTGTGCCTTCATTAGGCGCGCGTCCACGTTCGCCGAGTCTGCAATGAGGGCCGAGTCGATGTTCGTCAAAGCCCTTTCATAATCCTGCTGCTCCATGGCATTTTCAGCCTCGCTCATGTAGGGATTCCCGGCGGAGCATCCCGAGAACACAGCAAGGGCAAAGACGCCTACGAAGAGAGAAAGAAACGCTGGTCGTCGGATCGTCATCATGGTACGGTCTATTCCGGAACGGACTTACTCAAGTGAATGTGGGGCGGCCCCGCAGGCAGAATGCTAATGTAGCTCGGTGTTGAAGCCTGCAAGGTGAGTGTTTGTTTAAAGTATGGTCCAGAGGAAATCTAATGCAACACGACTTCCGTCATACCTCCATGAACTCCGGAGATTCCGGGTCTATTGCTCCATTCGAGCAGAGAAGCACGGGTGTCGGGGACGGCTCCGGGCGTCTTTCCCTTCCTAGCCGGCCTGCTTATTGACGGTTGGCACTCGAAAGGCCCGTGCAGCCTTCCATCTGGGCTGCCCTATGGGGGCGCTGTGTCTGGACATACGCCACCAGTAGAGCCCGACACGCCTCCTGCTCTGTCCGCGTTTGGGCCGTCATCTTGCGGGCCCGCTCCAGTGGAGGAACCGCCTTTTCAAAGAACGCCTGTCGCCGCTGACGGAGACTCTCAAGGCGCTCTTCTGGTGAGGAGTCCCCATCGACGTCTTCTGTGGAGAATTCTCCCGCTTCCATCTGCTCCTGAAGCGTTGAGATGCTATCGTCCCTCGCCAATGCCGCGTTCAGGTACGCTGCCCCTAAATTATACTGGCTCTCTGCATGGGCCGGACGGAGTTCGACGGCCTTCTCAAGCTCACGAATGGCATCGGAGTACCGGGCAGCCTTCAGGAGCAGGGAACCGTAATTGTATCGATAGCTCGGCTGCTGTGGATTCTGCTCAATTTGCTCCCGATACGCCAACAGCGCCTCATCCACACGTCCAGACTGGTTGTACGCCTTCAGCCGAAGCGTCTGTAAGGCCTGATCGGTCGGATGAAACAGAGTTGCCTGATCCAACAGCTCGATCGCCTCGTCGTACTGCCCAGTCGATAGATACAACTGCCCCAGGATCTTACCCGCCTCCAATGCGGTCGTGTCGGCCCGATCGACGTACTCTTCAAAAACCGGTATGACCTCCGACTGCTGGTCTACACGCAACCGCGCGAACGCCTCGTTCAACACCGGCCGTGCCGAATCGGGCTGCAGGAAGCCGGCCGCGCCGAAAAACGAAATCGCTTGTCGGTAAAGGGCTTCCCGCTCGTACTTGTTTGCCCGATTGTACGCCTTCTCTCCCCGCTCCATCTCACGGCGGAACAGCTCTTCACGCCGAGACTGAATTTTATTTTCTCGGCGAGGCCGATACGCAATCACGCTGTCTTCAGCTGCCTGTGCCCGCCGGTACAGATCGATATACTCATCCGACGCCATGTTGCTATCGGCCATCTGCCGGAGCAAACTGGCTTTCTTCTGGTACGCCTCCACATTCGCGGAATCCTGTGCAATCGCCTCGTCCAAGCGTGCGAGCGCCGACTGGTAGTCTCCCTCTTCTTGCGCCGACTCCGCTTCCCCTATCTCCGGGCTACTGGCACACCCTGTAATCAGGGCCGCAACAATACTGGCAACGAAAATTGATGCGAGGAAGGGAAGACGCTTCGAGATCATGAATCTGCAGTCTAGTAGAACGTGCGAGAGGAGGCCGAATGAGAGCCGAGTCGTGCTTAGAACCTGTTTTAACTGTTCGATTTCGCTATTACCGCACTCTTTTCTCCATCCATCGTGCCTGTGAAGAACGGAGGAGCATGGAAAAACTGGGTAGAGTAGACCGATCCGCCGTCGTCACGGGGCATTCCTGCTTTCATCACGTGAAATCAAGACCGTCTCTAAGACTATTCCGTAGCCTCGATCAGTCATTCGCCCGCCGGTCTTACGAGAGTGGGTCCAACACGATCCGCTCGGGCGTTGCCGAAAGATCAAACGTGGAGTTGCTTCCATCCAAGGAGAATCCGGGGCCTAGTGGGCTTGCACAACTGAATTGCCAGATATCGTCAACGGCGTAACGGGGGCTCCTCCGCCTCCTGCAGCCTGCGATGGGGGCCTAATCAGCTAGAAAGGCCCAAAAGGCTCAAGATTCGACTGACGACGAGAAAGGGTCGCACTTGTCAGAGTAGTTGTGCAAGGTCACTAATCTTTGCAACTGCCAGAGGAAAAATCCTCTTGAGAGTAGCAAATCGAGCTCCCTTTTGGAATCCACGCCTTCCCACGAATCGGAACTCTTGTCCCCCCGTCTGTCCTTGGAGGATGTCCAATCGGACAGTCTACACTGGACGTTTAGGCACTTTCTGACCGTGCACGCGTGTACGACCTCTGTGATTCGGTCGTCCCATTGGGTCTCTCCCCGACCCCGGCACATTTACCCACAAACCGGTTCCAGCCACCATGGAAGCCCCCGAGTCTCGTCAAGACCTCGATCTCATTCCGCCCACCCTCCAAACGCTTCTGAACGGGAGCCTCGACTACGCTGGGCTTTTCCCGCCCGCAGAGCTCTCTCTGCGACGGGCGTTACAGGAGTACTCGGACTATCGGGACGAGCCAGAGGCGTGGATGCTGTCTCGATTCGTGTTGCCCGTCCGACGTCTCCCGGACCTGGTCCCCTTCCGGCAGTTCTTCTCGAAGGGGGCTCCGTACCGCTTCTCGGTGCTCGGCACAGGAGGCCAGGACCCCGACGCCTTCCTGGAAGCGCTTGATCGCGATCTGGACGTGATCGACGATTTCGACGAGGAGTATGAGAGCCGAACGCACGTCGACGTGATGGAGGTGCCCCTGCCCAACGCCCTCATTGGAAGCCGCCAGCAGGAGGTTGAGGCATTCCTCGACGCCGTCAGTCAACGACTGATTCAGACGGGCACTGCAAAACTCGACTTTTTCTTCGAGCTCCCGATGCACGAGGAATCGGTCAACGGCCTTCCCGCTGTATGCGCCGCCCTCTCTGAACATAACAGCCAACAGGCCATCCCGCCCCGCTCCATCATGGGGCTCAAGCTACGCTGCGGCGGAACTCAGCCTAGCGACGTGCCATCTCCCGCGGCCGTCGCTTCGCTCATCGTACGGGCCCGGGACGCCGGCATTCCGTTTAAGGCAACGGCCGGCCTCCACCATCCCATCCGCCACTATGACGACGGCCTCGATACCGAGATGCACGGCTTCATTAATCTCTTTGCAGCCGCCGTCTTCGCCGCCGAGCACCAGCTTAATGCGGAGGAAGTGGAAGCCATTCTGCGCGAAGAAACGTCAAACAATTTCCGGTTCGAAAAGGACGTTTTTTCCTGGCGAAATTTGAGCGTGTCTCTCGACGGGATTCGACATGCTCGCAATCATCTGGCCCTCTCTTTTGGCAGCTGTAGCTTTGAGGAGCCGGTGGACCACCTGCGCGACCTTGACCTGCTTTAATGATTTCGGAGTGTACCTCTTCTCAGGCTTTCTCACCTCCCGATCTTCGCTGCCCAATGCCCGACCCGACCACAGATCCGTCGTTCAACTCCTTTCTGGACGTGGCTCCGGAACACCCGTTTCCCATCCAGAATCTGCCCTATGGTGTGTTCACGCCTCCCGAGGATTCAACGCCGCGCGTAGGAGTGGCGATCGGCGACCACGTACTTGACCTCGCTATACTCACAGAGAATGACTTCTTCTCCGAGCCTCAAATTCAACAGGAGCGGCCGTTTGCAGCATCGTCGCTGAATGGATTCATGGCACTGGGGTCACCGGTCTGGACGACGGTGCGTGAGCGCGTCCACACGCTCTTGCGGGCTGATACCGCCCCCCTCCGGGACGCTCCTTCCCTGCAATCTCAGGTGCTGCACGACCGGGCAAAGGTCACGATGCACCTGCCGGTGGAGGTTGGGGACTACACGGATTTTTACTCGTCGGAGCATCACGCGAGAAACGTGGGGACGATGTTTCGCAGTGCTGAAAATGCGCTCCAGCCCAACTGGAAACACCTGCCGGTGGGCTATCACGGACGGGCCAGCAGCATTATCCCGAGTGGTACGGACGTCCGCCGCCCCTGTGGTCAGACGCGTCCGAACGACGACGAACCGCCCGTTTACGGCCCCAGCCAACTCCTCGACTTCGAGCTCGAAATGGGATTTTTTACCGGTCCCGGCAATCCGCGCGAGACGCCCATTCCAATCGAGGAAACACCCGAGCACATCTTCGGCTTCTGCCTCGTCAACGACTGGAGCGCGCGTGACATCCAGGGCTGGGAGTACGTTCCCCTCGGGCCGTTCCTGGGCAAGAGCTTCGCCACCACGATTTCGCCCTGGGTGGTGCCGATGACGGCGCTGCAGCCCTTCCGCGTGCCGAGCCCCAAGCAGGAGCCAGCCCCCCTTCCGTACCTCCAACAGGAGGGCAATTGGGCGTTCGACGTGGACCTAGAGGTGGACCTGCAAACGGAAGGCATGACGGCCCCGACGACGATCTGCCGGAGTAATTTCCGACACATGTACTGGACGGTCTGCCAGCAGCTCGCCCATCACACCGTCAACGGATGCAACACCCGCCCGGGCGACCTTCTCGCGTCCGGCACGCTCAGCGGCCCCACGGAAGACAGCTACGGCAGTATGCTAGAGCTCTCTTGGCGCGGTCAGGACCCGATCGATTTGCCGGGCGATGACACCCGCTCGTTTCTTGAGAACGGTGATCGTGTCGTGCTGCGCGGCGCTGCAAAGGGAGACGGCTACCGCGTCGGCTTCGGCACCGCAGAGGGCACGATCCGCCCGGCCTCCTGTGCATAAACGCAAAAGGTGTCATGCCCAGCCTGCCGCTTTTACATGCAGCTTCGGCCCCTTCACGTGTGGAATTGACGCTCTGTCAGCCCCCCTGCCGCTCCGTCGTTCCGAGTCGTCATCCCGTCGGATTTTCCCGTCGTTATGGCAGTATATTTATGAAAGTGTTTGGTGTGGTATAGGGGTTGCATGGAGGAATGGATGAATTGCCAACGATGGAGAGGATGGCTAAGGGCCACGTGCCTCTCCGACTCACTACCTGTTGAATCAACATCCATTCGCACCCATGACGAGCTTGAGCCGCACCCGCAACCGAAACCGAAATCTGAACGACCTCCAGCGCGAAATTGACCGCGTGTTCGGTCGCTTCTTCCCCTCCTCCACCGAGCGCGACGGCGATTCTTCCTCCCAGCAGGCCGTCTGGGCCCCCCGCACGGACCTCGTCGAGACGGAGGATACCTACCGCATCCACCTTGACGTGCCGGGCGTAAGCAAGGAGGACCTGACGATCAACTATCAGGACAACCAGCTCAGCGTGAGTGGGGAGCGCACGAGCGACCGCACGGACGAGAACGAGGAATACGTTCGCGTCGAGCGCGCCTTCGGCCACTTCTACCGCTCGTTCACGCTGCCTCAAACGGTGAACGCGGAGAACATTGAGGCTGCCTACGAGAACGGCGTCCTTACGATCACGGTGCCGAAGACGGAAGACGTAAAGCCGCGTCAGATTGAGATCCAGTAGCATCACTCTCGTGACGCTGGTGTCCCCCGTGACGTGCGTGCGCGGGGGTGTCGATGCGAGCCCCTGGTCGGCCTTTTGCCGATCAGGGGCTTTTTCGTTGCCCCCAGAGACACTCCAAGAAAATGATCAACATCCCGTAAATATCGCATACCGTGGCTTGAATCAACCCTTTCCTCCACATAAACTGCCGCGCGATTGTATTTAAAAATACTGCCACTCTTCATGTCGTCTATTCGATTCTCACTTTACAGCCCCTTTCGGCCTCTTCAGGGTGCACTTGCGTTTGGCATCATTCTCAGCCTGGCTCTTTCAACTCCTTTGAAAGCGCAAGTCGGCAATCAACAGAAACTCAGTGATGCGTCTGGCAGTGTTCTGCCTCTCGAGAATGAGGATATTTTCGGCAGGTCGACAGTCTCTCTTGGGGACCTCGACGGAGACGGCCAAACCAACGTCGCCATCGGTGCTGCCCTTGACGACGACGGCGGTACCGATCGAGGCGCGGTGTACGTTCTCGACCTTCGTTCCGACGGCACCATTGCCGACAGGCAAACCATCAGCGACACGAAGGGGGACTTCTCCGGCTCGCTCGATAATGGGGACCGCTTCGGACAATCGCTCGCGATGCTTGGCGACGTTGACGGCGATGGGCATCCGAGCCTCGCCGTCGGCGCTCTCGCCAGTTCCGACATAAATGATCCCGGCTCGGTTTGGATTCTGGAGCTCAACGACGACGGAACCGTACGTAACCAGCAGCAGATTGCCGAAAACACCGGTGGGTTTGGAGGCTCTCTCTCCGGGACCGATAAATTCGGAAGCGGAGTGGCCTCCCTCGGCGACCTGGATGCGGACGGAAATTCCGATCTTGCAATTGGTGCCCGTGCTACCAGCGACGGCGGACTAAAGCGAGGAGCCGTTTGGATCGTCGACCTCAAGAGCGACGGCACCGTCGCCGACGAGCAGAAGATCAGTGATACGGATGGGAACTTCGGCGGTCAACTCGACAATGAAGACAAATTCGGTTTTTCACTGGGATCGCTTGGAAACCTGGACAGTGACGACACACACGAACTCGTGGTTGGGACTGTGCTTGACGACGACGGTGGAGGAACGAATAGCAATCGCGGAGCCGTGTGGATTCTTTCCCTCAAAAGCGACGGTACCGTTGCCGACGAGCAGAAGATCAGCAGTACGGCCGGCAGCTTCGGCGGCTCGCTTTCTGATGGAGACCGACTGGGAAACTCGCTAGCGCAGGCAGGAGACCTCAATTCGGACGGAGTATCCGACCTGATCGTCGGCGCAATAGGCACCGACGACGGCGGTACTGATTTTGGGGCCGTCTGGGTATTGTATTTGAGCGCCGATGGAACGGTGGCCAACCAGCAGAAAATCAGCAGTACCAATGGAGGGTTCGACGGGTCCTTGGGAACCGATGCCCGATTTGGAGGAGCATCCACGCTGTTGGGCGATCTGGATGGAAACGGCGTGGATGACTTCATCGTGGGTGCCCAACGTGCCGACGGCGGCGGCACGGATCGAGGCGTCGCTTGGGTCTTGTTTGGCGAACAGTCACTTCTCCCGGTCGAATTTGCTGGTTTCAACGCTCACAGTAAAGGCAAATCCGTCCAGCTGACCTGGAACACTACCTCAGAAGTCAACAACACTGGGTTTGAGGTCGAGCGTCGTGTTGATCAGACTTGGACGTCCATTGGCTTCGTTCCGAGCAACACGTCTGGGGACGCCACTGCAACCCCTCAGTCCTATCAATTCCAGGACACGAATGTCCCGTTTTCTGCCTCTCGTGTGTCGTATCGTTTGAAACAGGTCGATACCGACGGGACAACGTCCTACTCGGAGGTACGAGTCGTGGAGCGCTCCTCTCCAGAGCAGGCGGATCTGGGCGCCCCAACTCCCAATCCAGTCCGGTCTTCTGCTACTATACCAGTGACCGTACCGGAAGATGCCCGGAACGCTCATCTTACAGTCTTCGACGTGCTCGGGCGTCAGGTCCACCGAGTGTCTCTGTCAGACGTGGAACGAAAGACAGTGACACTTGACACATCCACTCTGTCGAACGGCAGCTACTTCTTGAGACTCACCGTGGACGGAACGACTCAGAATGTCGAGTCCGAGCAACTGAACGTCTTGCATTAGGAAGCCCGGAAATACGCTCTATCCGCCCCCGATCGGCCTCCGGCCGGTCGGGGGCATTTTCGTTGACGCAGGCCGGGAACTTCCCCTGAAGACGGGCCTTTGCGCAAAACACTATGCCTGCCGACCCGGACCGCCTTCGACGCGCCCTCGTCACCCGTCTCGCCAAGCCTCTCCCCGGCCACGACGCGCACCGGACGATGGCGCCGGACCTCTCTCCCCGCCGGAATGCTCTGTCAATTGACGGGCGAGACTGTCGCGAAGCCGGGGTGCTCGTCCTACTGCACCCGAAAGAGAACGGGTGGCACCTCGTGCTTACTGTCCGGCGCGAGGAGTTGCCCGATCATGGAGGTCAAATCTCGTTTCCCGGTGGGCAACGGGAAGGCTCAGAAACACTCGACGAGACAGCCCTGCGCGAGGCTTACGAGGAGGTCGGACTGGATCCCTCGACTGTCACGCTGCTCGGACCGCTGACCCCTCTCTATATTCCTCCGTCGAACTTTTGCGTGCACCCCTTTCTGGGGATGGTCGATCACGTCCCTGCTCTCACGCCTACCGACCGCGAAGTCGACATGGTGTTGCGGGTGCCGCTGCGCGTGCTTCTGGATCCCGCAACACGTACAGTCGAACCGTGGACCTTGCACGGACAGAGGGTGGACGTCCCGTACTACGACGTAGATGGGCACACCGTGTGGGGGGCAACCGCCATGATGCTGGCCGAGGTGCTGGCCGTCCTACGGGACGTGTGTGCCTCAGAATAATCGCCCGCAGATCTACAATACCGAACCGGCCGCCGGATTCGGAAAATGGAAGTACGAAAGTGTGAACGCAAGTACGTGAGGACCACATCCATACCTCCACACCTCCAAACTTACGTACACCAACGAAGCTTGCTGAGGGGGCATCACACGTACTGGCGCAGGTACTCGACGACCTCGTCGGGCCCGGCCAGCCGATACTCGGCCCGCGTCTCCTCTTCTCCAATCCGCACCGTCACGGTCTCGCGCTCCATCGCCTGAAGCGCCTCAAACGCATCCTCGTCCGTCGTGTCGTCGCCGAGGTAGACCGGCGTATGGTCGGGGTGCTCGTCGGAAATGCGGCGAACCGCCGTGCCCTTCGTGAGATTCTCGGGGCGTACCTCCACCACCTTCTTGCCCCAAATGGCATCGAGCATCGAGGGCATCGCGTCGAGCCACGCCGAGAGCCGATCCAGCGCGTCGTCTTCGTCCTCGACGGCCCGGTAATGGACCGCAAATGCCTGATCCTTCTCCTCAATGTCCAGCCCATCGACGGACGGGACGGAGCGCCGGAGCTCGTGGAGAGCCTCTGCAGCTTCATCGGACATGAGCTGCCGCACCTCGCCGCCCACCGTGCCCTCCTGCGCCCCGTGAAGCCCAATCGCATTCAGGGGCTGATCCAGAAAGGACGAGAGCGCGCGGAGGTCTCGTCCCGTGACGATCCACACCGGAAACGTTGCGTCGAGCCGGCGGAGAAGCGCCGGCACGTCCGGGTGGGGCACCGCCGCCTCCGGATCGTCGACGATGGGTGCAAGCGTACCATCGTAGTCTAGGAAAAACAGCGGGGTGTCAACGACGGGGGGCATGGGCGGAGAGACCGATTCCACGAAAAGGACCAAGGGGCGCTACTTGGCGAGAGCGGACAGGAACTTGTCGGCCCAGTTGTGAACGTCGAGCGTTTCGACCGTTTGTTTCAGCCCTTTGAGGCGCTCCTTTTTTTCGTCGGTCGGCATTTCGAGGGCCACTTTGATGGCGTTGGCAAGTCCCCCCTGGTCGTACGGATTTACCTGCAGGGCTTCGGGGAGCAGATAGGCCGCGCCCGTAAGCTCCGACAGGATGAGCACCCCGTCCTGCGTGGCCGTCACGAACTCCTGGGTGACGACGTTCATGCCGTCGCGCAGGGGCGTGATGAGTGCCGCGTCGGCCGCCCGGTAGAAGGTACAGAGCTCGTACTGCGTGTAGGTGCGGTAGCGGTAGTTCACCGGCACCCAGCTCTCCCGTGCAAACCGTCCGTTGATGCGCCCCACCACCTCGTCCACCTCCCGCCGGATCTGCTGGTACGATTCGAGCTCCGTCCGGCTCGGCGTCGCAATCTGGAAAAAGCTCACGTTGCCGTGGTACTCCGGATTCTCTTCCAGAAACTCCTCAAATGCCAGCATTCGGGAGCGAATGCCCTTTGTGTAGTCCAGTCGGTCGATGCCGATGACGACATGATCAGTCCCGAGACGCTCGCGGAATTTTTTCGCCTCCTGCTCGACGGAGGGATCGTGCGCCATCTCTTTGAACCGACCCACCTCGATGCCGATGGGGTGCGCCTCCACACGCGTTTCGTGGCCCTCATAGCGGATGACGTTGCCGTCAATTTCGGCCCCCAGTAACACTTCGGCACTTTCGATGAAGTTGTCGACGTACTCCTCCACGTGGAAGCCGATGAGGTCGCATCCCAGCATGCCGCGCAGCAGCTCGCGGGCCCAGGGCAGGATGCGGAAGACTTCCATTGCGGGCCAGGGAATGTGCCAGAAGTGACCGATGGTCGCGTCGGGCCGCTCCTCGCGGATGTGACCGGGCGAGAGCATCTGGTGGTAATCCTGAATCCAGATCACCTCATCTTCTCCCCCCTCGGTTTCCTCCAGCACCGCGTCGGCAAACCGCTCGTTGACGTGCCGGTACGTCTCGATAAATTCGTCCTTTAACTCCAGGTGCTGGATCAGATAGTGTGACAGCGGCCAGAGAATCTGGTTGGCCATCCCGTAGTAGTAGCCGTCCAGCTCCTCAGTACTGAGGGGGACCCGTCGCACGAGAAAATCCGGGTCGTCGGCGGGAAATTCTTGACGCTCCGGCAGATCGGGCTCTTCGCCCATGCCCACCCAGGTGCCGCCCTGAGCTTCAAGTACAGGAAGAAGAGCCGTCGTCAGTCCGCCGACGGAGGTTTCCCAACCATCATCGGTCTGGCGAATGGGGACGCGATTCGCAACAACAGTTAAGCTCAACGGTCTGTAGGCGCGTGGTGAAAAGCAGTCAGACGAGGCGGTGAATGCGAGCATCGAAGATACGAGACAGCCCCGAAAAGATCAGGATACGACCGCACCTTCACACAAGCATATAATTGCCAAGGAAGGATGGCAAGGGGCTGGGCCCAGAAGAGCTCCTTTGCCCCTGTAACGGTCCGGGAATTCGAGCCGAAATTCAGACGTGCGCCTCGCTTCGACGACAGTGGCCTCCGTCGGACCGTGTGCTCCCGCCAATTGGGTTCACGAGTCCTCGTTCAGGGGCGCAGCACCGACTGACCGCGATCCGGATAATCCGTGATCAGACCATCGACCCCAAGCTGGATGAGTCGCTTCATGTCGGCGGCGTCGTTCACAGTCCAGGGGATGACTTCAACCCCCCGGTCGTGCGCGGCGGCCACGAGGTCCTCGTCCACGAGTCGTGCATTCGGGCTATAGATGTCCGGAACGAAAGAGAGCACCCCCAGATCCTCCTCTAGGCCGTCGCTTCCCTCCCATCCCACAAGAAGCGCCGTCCGAACCGGAGCAGGGTGCCGGTGAGTGACTTCTAATGTGCGCGGGTCGAAGGACTGGATGGTCGTGCGCGGACCAACGCCCTCGTCCTCCACAACCGCCAGGACGCGTTCGACGAAGGCCTCCGGATCCGGATGCAAGGTGCCGTCCCACTCGGGCCGACTTTTCGTCTCGATGTTGTAGAAGATGGGCGCCCGATCGTGCTCGTTCACGTACGCCTCAGCCATCTGAAGAACGTCCCGCAGGCGCGGCTTTGGAGCCGCCGTGGACTCCTGCTCTGGAAAGTTTTCCAGGGTAAGACTCCCGCAGTCGTACGCCGAAATCTGCTCGTACGTCATCTCGTACATTCGGTGGCGGGCCTGTCCTGCAGTAATCCGCCCTCCCTCTGGGGTCCGGCATTTTTCAGCCGACATCCAGGGCTCGTGCGACACGACGACCACACTGTCCCCACTGATGACCACGTCCATTTCGATCGTAGAGACGCCGAGTTCCAGTGCCGTTCGGAAGGCAGGGATCGTGTTCTCCGGCGCGAGACCCCGGGCGCCGCGGTGGCCCTGTAGATCAAACTCCGCCGGAGAACGAGACGCCTGTGCGCGTGCCTCTGAAGGGGACATGCCAAACGAACAAAGGAAACAGAAAACAGCGGCGAAAAGCAGGGCCAAACGCATGAGGGCCGGACGAGAAGTGATTGGGGTGTTTTGCCAAAACAAAAGAACGCCGCCGACGGTCCGCAAACGCATCCACGATCGGAACGCCGCCTGCCGTTTGCCCCCTCCGCTATGGCGCACCGAAGTCGAACAACGACTGAGGACTGTCCTGCTCTAGAACAGCCACGAAGCGCTGGGCGTCTACTCGCGATGCCGCCCGTTCCCCATCCGGCTGGGCGAGGGACAACTGCACGAGGCGCCATCCATGCCCGACCGCCTCGTTCAACTCGTCAAGTCCCTCCTGCGAATCGTCCCGCTGGACCACGACAATTTCCTTCCGTTCCGGCCCCATCCCGCTACTGTCGGACGGATCGGCGTCTGTTTCTGAATCATCGTCAGACATCCAGGACGGCACGCCGTTCTCACGCGGGTCCGCCTCCGTGCCCCCGTCCCCTTCCGACTCATCCGATTCGTCTCCGCTCAACAAGGGATCGTCGTCTGGGTCGTCGAAGACACTACCGAAAAAGTCACTGTCGTCTTCCATGGTGTAAGCTGATGTATAGAGTTGTGGTCGTACGTAAGCGATAGAACCCGACGTCTGGAAGCGTCCGACAGCCTTTTAGGTCCGCTGCGCTTGCTTTTCCTGAACAGTATCGTAGATGGACCCGTAGCGGTCGAGCCGGTCGACAACCTCTTCAACGAATGCTTGATACTGCTTCGCTCCCTGGGAGCGAGGCGCGTAGTCAAATATGGACTGGCCTTGCGTCGGCGCTTCTTCAATCGCGGGATCGTGTTGAATCTCAACGTCGAACACCTTCCCGCCGTAGTGATTGCGAACCTCTTCGATAATCGATCGGGTCTGTTCGTCGTCGCGCTGCACCATGGTGAGCAAAACCCCGAGCACCGGTGCGGCTTCTCCGAGACTCATCCGCACGTTTTTGACCACTTCTCCAAGACTCACGACCCCCTCCAGTGAGAGGTATGAGGGCGCCACCGGAATGATGAACGCATCGGCCGCCACGAGAGCGTTTACCGTGAGCAGGGAGGTGGACGGCGCACAGTCGATCAGGATCGAATCATAGTCGTCCATGATGCCCGAAAGGGCTTTGGTGAGCCGTTTCTCGCGACCGTTCACCGAGGAGAGTTTCGTGTCGGCGTCCGCCAGGCGGAGGGACCCCGTGAGGACATCTACGTTCCGCGTGGCGGTTGGCTGGATGACATCCGAGGCCGCATGCTCGCCGAACAGCACCGACGCAGTAGAGGGCTCAAGATCGTCTCGGTCAATGCCGAGCGTGAGCGACGCAGATCCCTGACTGTCGAGGTCAACCACGAGGACTCGGCGTCCCTCCCGGCCCAGACCCGCCGCCAGGTTGACCGTGGTCGTCGTCTTCCCGACGCCTCCCTTGTTGTTGATAATTGGAACGGTTTTGAGCATAACGATGCGCGACAGTAGAACGATGGGCAAACAATGCAACTGCAAGATGCCGACCGGTAGTAGCCGTCATCCGTGTGTCGTCAAACTGCGCAAGAACCGGTCCGAGCCGACTAAGCGTGTTCGAAATTTTACTCAGGTTGTGCCTAATCCCGATTTCTCAACGACCAACTCACGCGTTGCGGAAAGGAAAGCGAGAAAGACGACGTGCACCTCTGCTGCTCCCATCAATCTCACCCTAAATAGAAACAAAATGTAACTCGGCTTGGCACTTTGTACATATGATGTGACGCAGAAACTGCGAGATAACACGTAACTCAGCCATTTTCCAAATACTGAAACCTAATTCTGTGAGAGAAAACACGCCTCTATTCGATTTGGAACCGGTCCCAAAAACCAGAATTGAGTGGGTATGCTTCGCTTACGTGCTGTGCCTCGTCAATTCCCGCATCGTATTTGCAGTGTAGTGAATGTCCGGCATTGGACGCCCGACATCCTGCGGCGGATCACTTCTTTTCCGCACATTCCTTCCAGCATATGCCTTCTACGCAGACCACTCCGGAAAATGTGGTTTCTGAGAACTCCCCTGCAAGCGAACTCGACATTTATGCGGCCGAGTTCGCGAAACTCGTGAGCCGGTATTCTCCCACCCGCCACGAACAACCCTCCGATTGGCTTTCCCGTCTCCCCGACGAAGCGTTCTACTATTACGACCGGGGCATTGCCACCTTCGGCGGGGAGGCGAAATCTCCAATCGACCGTCGCGGTCGTCTATATCTGGTACATACGGCACTGGTCTTCATGTGGATGAGCTGGGGCAAGGGAACGGCCCGAGAGCGGTTCCAGACCAATCCCCACAAAGGAACGTGCCGAACGGCCTCTTTAATCACGCTCGAACACTACGAGCGCGGAGGGGTACTCAGCGCGTATCGGACGTACGACTGGTTCTACCAGCCGGTCGAAGAGTGGACCGTCTCCATTCGGTCGGTCGCCGTGGATGTCGGCGCCCTCTCCACTAACGACACGGATCCCGATCTACGAAGGGCCTTTCAGGAAAACGAGACCGTCGAAACGACTGTGGGCGTCCTCTCGAAGCTCCGATCGATTCCGGCCGTTCCAAGCCGAGGGGACCTCGTGCTCACAGCAGAGTAAGTATGACCATCGACCGTGACGGTCTTGCAGTTGCCTCCTGCCCCCAAAGCTACTCACTGCTCACCGCCCTGCCTCACCACAACAACGTTTGTGCTTCAGTCGACCACGACCGCCTCTCGCCGTCTTCTCTTCACCATAGCAATCGGAACGGGACTCGCCGGAATCGTCTCCTTTACGACTTGGTTCAGTCAGCCGGGACCGACGGCGTTCCCGGTTTACCTTCTTCATTTGCCCCTTGGCCTCGGCGTCCCATACGTCCTCTTAGGAGCCCCCCTGGCGCTGATCTCTGCCTCCACCTTCTACAGACGCATCTATAGCTGGGGGGCTGCCGTCCTCGTCCTTGCCCTTTCCGTGACGTGGTGCACGTTTGCCGTCATCGATCCGTTGGCGAGCCAGCCGTTTACCCAGACGGTCCTCCTCTACGGATGGATGGCCGGCGGAACTGCCTACGAGGTCCTGTTGATTCTTCTGGTGGCCAGTTCCTGAACACAGGTACGATAAGTCCACCAATCTACTCTTCCTCGCAGGACTTCAGCCGACGACGATTGCTATCGCTGAGCAGACTCCTCTTCCGACGTGGGCCAGAGGGTATTGTCCATCTGCTCTTCCTCGATGAAGGGAACCCGCTCGGCTTCAGTGGTGGGAGAAAGCTCTGTCGTCGGAGAAACCTCTGTCGGCTGCGAGCGAGAGTAGCTGGCGTGGTATACCAGAACCAATCCCGGCATCACAATGAGGCTCGCCAGCAACGCCCACATCAAACTTGAGGTCCATATGCCGGCGTTCGATGGATTAAACATCACGCCGATGAAGCTCGTGAGGACCCAGGCCCCAACGAAGTACGAGACGCCAAGTATAATTTTTCGTATTGTTCTCATGGCAGTAGGGATGATTGAAATGTGAGGCCTCAAACGAGTCTTAGTGGACAGACTCGCCATTTCTGACAAATCGAAGGACGTACGTTCGTCGCGGCCCCTTCTATCTAATTCACGGAGTTGGTCCTCGCTCTACGGGAGCCGACTGTGCGGTCCACACAAGAGCAGATCATTTCCAAGGAGATGCCCCTTGAAATGAAGGAGAAGGCTGTGTGGACTCGAATATATCGGTTCCCTCCTCGTCCAGAGGGCGCCAATGTTGCCTCCTGCTGTAGGCTTTTGGCGCATTTGGGTCTGCGTCTTTTCAATTGCACCTGGTAATTTCAACGAGTTCGCTACACCTGCCACACCCCTTACGAACCATTCCAGCACGTCCCTTATCGTCACTGTTCGTCCGAGCGACAGGAGTACAACTACCGGTTCACTTTTCGAAATGGATCAACGGTGATGGGGGATCTGGACATCACTGATTCGACGCTTCCCCGTACGGAATGAGGGACATCTTCAGTGCCCCCAGTTACGCGACCGCTTTCCCAGCCTCTTCCTCGAACAGCATGCGTTCCCGATTCTTCTTCGTTTGCACGTGTCTCCTTCTCTGTCTCCCGCCCGTGCTGTACGCCCAGTCCAATCCGGCAGCGTCGGCTGAGGTGTTGTCGTCCGAGCTACACGCAGCACAACGTGCGCACCTGTGGCGCGTCGCGGCGTGGGGCGGGGCCAACGCATTCGGAGGGCTCGCGCTCACGTGGGGAACGGAACGGGCCTCCACGCCCGCCCGGTGGAATTTCGGGGCGATGTCGGCCGGCTGGGGCGCCGTAAACGTCGGTATTGCCGCGATTGGTCTGTTGAGCACGCCGAGCGCTCCCCTCACGGACCCCAACGCCGTCCTGGCGGCCGAACGGCAATTTCACGACATTCTGCTCTTCAACCTGGGGCTGAACGTCGCATACTCCGCCGTGGGGGCGACGATGCTTAGCGCCGGCTATCGGGACGTATCGAACGCAGGGCGCTGGCGTGGATTTGGAACCTCGTTGATTCTGCAGGGAATCGGCCTCCTGGTCCTCGACGGCATTGCATTCTTCGCTTCTCGAACCCGATTGGCGTCCCTCCTCGACGTGAACGTCGCGATGTCACTGCACCCGATGCCCTCCGGGTTGACCGTCGCGCTGCACCTGTAGGCCTGACGCCCGCGAGCATATCCCCCTGGAGGGTCAAGGAGATTCCCGTTCGGTGAGTATCCTCGTCGGAATCGGCTCAGTTTAATTTCCAGTGCCCCGCCACCAGCTCCAGACAGTCCTCGTTTCATGAACGATGAGCTCATCGCAACGAGCAAATTTCTCAGCTACGTTCTGCGGCACAATCCTGACGCGTTAGACCTGCAGCTCGACCCAGGAGGATGGGCCGACGTGGACACGCTCATTTCCCGGGCGAATGCGCGAGGACGATCTCTCAACCGCTCGCGCATCAAGCACCTCATTGCAGAAGGGGACAAAACCCGGTTCACTCTCAGCGATGACGAATCGATGATCCGAGCCAACTACGGCCACTCGATCGAGGTGGACCTGAACCTCAAGCCGACCGATCCGCCCGATGCGCTCTACCACGGCACTGCACAATCGGCACTCCCCTCCATTCGCTCAGACGGACTGCGCCCCCAGTCGCGGCAATTCGTACACCTGTCCCCAACCCCGGACGAAGCACGCTCGGTCGGCCAGCGACACGGCACGCCGGTGGTGCTGAGCGTTGACGCTCTAAGGCTCCACGATGCCGGCGTTCCCCTCTATCAGTCCACTGACACCGTGTGGCTCACACGGCGGGTGCCGGCACGCTTTCTCCAATTTCCGGAGGAATGACAGGCCCCGCCACACCGAAGGACTCCATCCCGAACCTACTGACCTTGCACAACTACTGCCTTCAACCGTCGACCACGGAGAGTGCGGCGAAGACCACTTATGACACGCTACGACGCGGACGTGTCAAGGGCGTGTGCTTCCAGGTCCTCCATTTCGAGCACCTGGAGCGCCTGTTCGTGCGTGGCCTCAATCACGACGGGTGGGGCAACGTCCGCCTCCAACGCCTCCTTCCATCGGGCTGCACAGAGACACCAACGATCACCCGGTTCTAGGCCGGGAAAATTCCACTCGGGCCGAGGCGTCGACAAGTCGTTCCCTTTCGCTTTCGTGAAGCGAAGAAACGCCTCCGTCATTTCGGCACAGACCACGTGCTGTCCGGTATCTTCCGGTCCCGTATCGCAGCGACCGGTTCGGTAAAACCCGGTTCTAGGCTCTTTAGAGCATGGCTGGAGGGGACCCCCGAGAACGTTTTTGGGTTCCTGAACCTGCATGGTAGAAACAGTAAAAAACAAAGGAGGACTGCGAAGGAAGTCTTTCGTTTCCTCTCAACGTCATGAAGGCGGTCCCGTTCTGCGTTCACATTCCTCTGCGACAATCGTCTTCAGGAACTGAGGTACGCCAACTTTCCCTGCCCTGCCCCCTCGACGCAGCAGTGTCCCTGGTTCATTCACGGAAAGCACTCTCTTTTCTCTGAATGGATCTTCGTTCATAACGACCTCATCTTCTCTCGTTGATGTTACGTTCTCCTTCCGAGGGGTGGTGTGGAATGATTTTCCCGGTCCAAATTGGCAGTCGTATCATTCATGCGCTGTGTCCCCACCGATGAAGGCCTCTTCGGCATCCAGCCCTTCTTCCTCTCCTCCTCTTCTGCAGTCGAGCGAACTGCTTGTGGAGGCGCGGACAGATGTGTTTGATCGGGCGGCACGGCTGGCGCGAGAGGCCCTGAACACCCCGATTTCCGTACTGGCCCTCCTGCACGGAAACGAGGTCCGCTACGGAGCCACGGAGGGAATAGATCCGGCACCGTGTCCCATCAGCGCCTCCATCTGCAAACGCCTGATCGATGCCGGGGAGCCCGCCGCCCTCTTCGACCTCGACCCGGAAGATCAGCTGTCCCGTCCTCCGGTTCTGCAACAGAAGCCGGACGTGCAGGTGGCCATGGGAACGCCCCTTCTCGTCACCCCTGCCCCTTCCAGGATGGGGCCTTCTGCAGCCGTTGGTGCCCTCTACACCGCGGACACGGCGTCGCGCAATCTTTCGGCGGCCGACCGATCCGTGCTCCGGGATCTCGCTGCCATGGTTGAGGAGGAGTTGGAACGACAGTTGTCTTCCACGTCCTCTCGTCCGTCCTCTAAGGAAGACGCAACCAGCCAGGACGTCGAGAATACGCTCCGGGAGCGAGAACGCAAGGTGGAAGCCTTGTACGAGGAGACGAAGAACCTGCTGCAGTCGGACAGTCCCGGTGAGGTCGCCGCCCGGCTCGAAGCCCTCGTCATCGACACGCTGGAGTATCCTCTTAACGCCGTCCGATTCGCTGAGGGGGACGTCCTTGCGCCTGCTCGAATCTCCGACGCAATTCCAGCACACATGCCGGATCGGCCGGAATACCCGATCTCCGGAGATAGCGTGGTGGCGCAAGTGTACCGAACGGGTCAGACTCGACTGTTTAAAGACATTCAGGACGTGGACGATGCACACGATCGGGGGCAAGCGCGTGCTACCGCCTACGTGTCCATCGGCCAGCACGGAACCATTTCTGTGGCGAGCCTCCAACCAAACGCCATCCAGCCCTTCGACCTTCGGCTCCTGGAAATCCTCGCCGGAAACGCGGCGGTCGTGCTCGATCGAATTCAGCGGGAAACTCGTCAGCAGCGCACCATTGACCGCATTGAAACGCTCCGGAATCTCAGCCAGGCGATCCTTTCGGCCACTTCCACGGAAGACGTAGCCGAGACAACGCTCCAACGCCTTTCCGCCCTGGTGCCGTACGACCAAGCGAGCGTGTTGGAGTGCCCCCCCGAGGAGGAAACGATCACTCTCCTCACCATCGACGACCACGAGGCATTGTCGGACCGCGTCACGGAGGCCCGCCTCCTCCGTCACTTTCAAGAGGATGGCGAGCTCCTTCGAGAGCCTCGCTACGTGGAGGAAATTCCGGAGTCCAGCCCCGATCCCGTAGAGCGGTACCTGTATGATCGAGGCCTTCGATCGTACGTGAACGTCCCCCTGAAAACGGACGAGGACGTGATCGGCTTTCTCAACCTGGGCGCCTACCCCCCGTCTGCATATCGGTCCGAACACGTGGAGATTGCCTCTGAGGTGGCGGACATGCTGACGGTGGCGCTCCGACAGGCCCGCTACCGCGAGCAGCTGATTGAAGCAAAAGAAGAGGCCGAACAGATGAACCAGCTAAAGTCGGCCTTTCTTGCCAACATGAGCCACGAAATCCGCTCGCCCCTCACTTCCATCGTCGGCTTCGCCGAAATCCTCGACGACTACGATCTCGGGGAGGCCAACCGGTTTGCCGACCTTATCGAACAGAGCGGCAGCCAACTCCTCGACACCATCGACTCGGTTCTCGACCTGTCAAAGCTGGAGGCCGGTGCGGTCCGTCCCAACTTCGAGCTCACGGAGGCCGTACAGGAGGTTCGCTCGGTCGTGGAGCTCGTGTCTCCCCGCGCCCAAGAGGCCGGCCTCACCCTCCACACGGAGTTTCCTTCTCCTCCCGTCGAGGCCGAACTCGACCCCAGTGCATTCCGCCGCATCCTGCGCAACCTGCTGAGCAATGCAGTCAAGTTCACCAATGCCGGGGGATCGGTTCAAGTGCGCATGCAGGCGACGGCGGACCGCATCACAGTTGCGATAAAGGATACGGGCAGGGGCATTGACGAGGCCTTCCTCCCGAACCTGTTCGATCCCTTTGAGCAGGAATCGACGCCCAAAGCAGGAGAGCATGACGGTACGGGACTCGGGCTCGCCGTCACGAAGCGACTCGTCGAGTTGCTCGAGGGCTCCATCGAGGTAGACAGCACGAAGGGCGAGGGCACGTGCTTTACCGTCCACTTCCCCCGCACTCTACACTCAGATTCGTGAGATACGTGCGCCGAGAAACGGGGCTTCGTCCACATTCTTCCCGTTTTGGGACGTTCGAATTTAGTGACCTTGCACACCGACTCTGGCGGTTTCGAACGTCGGTCACCTGACGCCACAATCGTCCCCGTTTGCTATCAGCGGTCGATCCCGAGCATATTCCGGGCAGGAAATACAGACGGAAACGGCGTCACGATCTCTGCGATTTCTCGCGTTTCAGTTTTGCAAGCCCCTAGTTCCGCCCCGGCAAACGGCTCGCGTTTCGACGACGGCCTGCCGTTTCGATCCTTCTCTACCTCTAAGCGGCACAGCAATCGCACCTTGGCCGGGAAACCAGATGTGCCTCAAGCAAAGCCCCCCAGACGACACCCAAGACGCACGAGTGCGTCACGCCCAAACTCACACACGGTCCGGCCCAAGCGGGGGATGGACGGCAGACGAGCCTCCACTGCTCAGGCAAGGTCTGAACGTACGATTGCTCTGCTCTGAGCCCCCCTTGCACGAAGGCGCTCCAATTCCCATCTTTTCGAGGGTCCTTTTTCTGCTCTTCTCACCTTGAATCCAGAAGACATATGGCCAAAGATCCCCTTCGTGTCGGTGTGCTTACGGGCGGCGGCGACTGTCCCGGCCTTAACGCCGCCCTCCGTGCCGTCACCAAAACCCTCATTCTCCAGCACGACGCCGAGGTCGTAGGCATCCGGGACGGCTACCGCGGGCTCGTTGAACGAAACGTGCAACCTTTAAGCTATCAGGATGTCGGCGGGATCTTGACTCGCGGAGGAACGATTCTCGGCGCCAGCAACAAGGCCGATCCGTTCAACTACCAGCCGCGGGGCGGGGCCAACGTGTCGGCTCAGGCCGTCAGTACGTGCCGCAGCCTTGACCTCAACGCCCTTGTGGCCATCGGAGGCGATGGCACCATGTCGATTGCACACGGCCTTTCTGAGCTGGGAATCAACATCGTCGGCGTTCCGAAGACCATCGACAACGACCTGGCGGGAACCGACCGTACGTTCGGCTTCGACACGGCCGTCTCGATTGCAACAGAGGCCATCGACCGCATCCACACCACGGCTCAGAGCCACCACCGGGTCATGATCATCGAGACGATGGGCCGGTACTCGGGCTGGATTGCCCTCCACGCCGGGGTCGCCAGTGGAACCGACATTATTCTGATCCCCGAGATTGAGTACGACATCGAAGAAGTTGCGCGCGTGTGCTATGATCGACAACAGGGCGGCCAACGGTTCACGATCATAGCGATTGCGGAAGGGGCCAAGCCGCAGGAAGGCGAACGCGTGGTTCGAGAGCGGGTCGACAAAACGTCCGACTCGGTGCGGCTCGGCGGCATTGGGCGCGTGCTCGCTGACGACCTGGAAGATCGAATGGAGAGTGAGGTGCGAACAACCATCCTTGGCCACATGCAACGTGGGGGAACGCCCACCGCGTACGACCGCAACCTTGCCACGGCTTTCGGGGCCCGTGCAGCATCACGGGTCGCAGAGGAGACGTACGGCGTGATGGTGGCGCTTCAGGACGGGGCCTTTACCGACGTGCCGCTCTCGGACGTTGCCGACCGAACGCGCACCGTCCCCCTCAACTCCCCTCTCATTGCCTCGGCCCTCGACGTAGGCACCTCGTTTGGAGTGGACGAGATCGACTTCGACACGTCGGACACCGAGCCTTCCAACCTCGCGTAGCCGCCCCGTACTGCTTTCTCCATCCTCCCCCTCTTTCCGATGGATGTCCTCGTCACCGGAGCCACGGGCTACGTGGGCTCCTACATTCTACGCGAGCTGCTACGGGAGAACCACACGCCGCACTGCCTCATCCGCGGTTCCGCAGAGAACCTTGCTGTACAGGATGAGGCGATTGAGGTGGTCTCGGGCGACATCACAGAGCCGTCGTCTCTTGCCACTGCCTTCGCTGACTGCACTGCCGTCATCCATCTCGTCGGCATTATCGAGGAACACCCCGCTCGCGGTGTTACCTTCGAGCGCCTCCACGTGGATGGCACCCGGAACGTAGTGGACGCCGCGCAGGCGGCTGAGATCGAGCGGTTCATTCACATGAGTGCAAACGGGGCCCGCCCGGATGCATCGACAGAATACCAGCGCTCGAAGTGGGAGGCCGAACAGATCGTGAAAGACGCCGACTTTGCCCACTGGACGATCTTTCGTCCCGCCCTCCTATTCGGAAAACCGGATCCCGGTCGCCCCGAGTTTTCCTCTCGTCTACTGAACGACCTCATCCGCCCCTTTCCTCTCCTACCAGTATTTGGGGACGGCTCGTACGAGCTGCAGCCCGTCCACGCCACCGAGGTCGCCGAGGCATTCGTGCAGGCCCTGAGCGTGAAGGCGGCCCACCATCAAACGTACGTGGCCGCCGGCCGGGACCGCTTCTCGTACGTAGAGGTACTGGACCGCATTGCCGAGGGCGCCGGTCTTGAACCGAAACCGAAGGTCTACGTCCCCCTCCTCCTGGCGCGGATGGGGGTGTACACCGCGGGCCGCGCCGGTTTGCTTCCGATCTCTCCCGCACAATTCGAAATGCTCATCGAAGGCAACACCGGCGACGAGTCGGCCTTCTACAGCGACTTCGAGCTTTCGGCTACGCCCTACACCGCCGAAAATTTGGCGTACCTCGAAACGATGTAAGCAGCGTCCTCGCTACAACCGTCTTCTCACGTTCGGGGTAGACGGTCAGCCCCTCCTCTTTCTGTTGCGTTTTCGTCTTGACTGACTTCTCCACCATCATGGCCTCTTCCCCAACCATCAACGGCATCACCGACGCCCTCGAAGCGTGGGCCCCGCCCGGATCGGCCCAAGAGTACGATAACGTCGGCCTTCAAGTCGGCGATGCGAGCCGCTCCGTAGACACCGGCCTGCTGGCGCTCGACGCCACGCCACAGGTACTGGAGGAGGCCCAGCGAACGGGCGCCGACCTCATCGTGACCCACCATCCGCTGCTCTTCCAGCCGCTCGACGGCGTGACGGCAGACGGCTACGTCTCTACGCTCGCGCTCCGGCTGGCCGAGGCAGAGGTCGCGCTCTACAGCATCCACACAAACCTCGACGCGGCCCCGGGCGGCGTCTCGTTTGCCCTGGCCGACCGCCTCGGCCTCACGAACGTCGGCTTTCTCGACGGCTTCGACGAGACGCTCTACAAGCTCGCCGTCTTCGTGCCGGAGGACGCGTTCGACACGGTCCGCGAAGCACTAGCCGACGCCGGGGCAGGCCGGATTGGCGACTACGAAGCGTGTGCGTTTGCCGTGGAGGGCACCGGGTTTTTTAAGCCCGGTGAGGGCACAAATCCCCACATTGGCGAAGCCGGCGGCGAGGTAGAGTCGGCTCAGGAGCGCAAACTGGAGGTGGAGGTGGCCCGCTGGCAGCTGGGCGAGGTTATGGCCGCCCTCCAGGACGCCCACCCGTACGAGGAGGTGGCTTACGACCTGTATCCAGTGCTTCAGAAAAACTCGCGGGCCGGGCTCGGAGCCATTGGCACGCTCGACGCCCCGATGCCACTTCCCGACTTCCTCGACCGCGTGGCCACCCAGCTGGACGCCGGCAGCCTGCGCTACGCGGGCGACGACGACGCCATCATCGAGCGCGTCGCCGTATGCGGCGGGGCCGGCAGTGACTTCATCGGAACGGCCCGCGGGGCCGGCGCTGACGCGTACGTGACCGCTGACGTAAAATACCACGAGTTTTTCGACGTGCTCGACGCGAGCGGGGCTGCGGACATGGCCCTCATCGACCCGGGCCACTACGAAACCGAAGCGCTCACCGAAGCGCTCCTCCGCGACTGGCTGGCCGAACGCTTTCCCTCGGTCACGTGGCAGCGGACCGACACGCGAACGAGCCCAATGAAAACGTACGTACCGTCCTAACCTCATTTCCGATGTATCTTTGCACGAAATGGAAGAATCCCTAAACGGTGGAACGAACTTTTAGTCGGTACTAGGGTAAATACTGAATGGCGTTCATCCGCGTTCGAACGACATCAATAAACAGTCTATATGCCGACGGCCAAAAAGAAACGAACCTCAGTAGAGGACCAGCTTCGTGCCCTGGTCCGGCTTCAACACATTGACAATCGGATCGACCAGATCCACAAGCTCCGGGGCGATCTGCCGGACGAGATTCGGGACCTTGAGGACGAGAAGGCCGGCCTCGAAACACGCCTCGAAAACTACCAGGAGGAGATGCAGGAGCAAGAGGTGGCCAAGCGCCAGGCCGAGCTCGACATCAAGGAGGCAGAAGGCCTGATTGAGAAGTACGAAGAGCAGCAGCTCGAAGTCCGCAACAACCGGGAATTCGACGCGCTCACGAAGGAGATTGAAGGCCAGAAGGAGCGCATCTCCGAGGCCGAGGAGACGATCGAAGAAGCCGAGGAAACGATCGAATCCCACGAGTCGGCCATCGAGGAAACCGAGCAACGCCTTGAAGAGCTCGAGGACGTGCTCGACGAAAAGCGCGATCAGCTCGAAGAGGTACGCGAGGATACGGAGGAAGAAGAGTCGAAGCTCGAAGAGATCCGCGAAGAAGCGGAAGAGCAGGTCGGCTCCCGCTACCTTAAGGCCTACTCGAAGCTCCGAGATCGCCTTCGCGACGGACGAGCGGTTGTGCCTCTCAAGCGCGGAGCTGCTGCCGGCTTCGCCGTCCCCCCGCAACGACAGGTTGAAATCCGACAGCGAAAAAATATTGTTGCCTGCGAGCACACCGGCCGCATCATCGTCGACGAGGATCTCTACAATGAGACGGTCGACGAGATGAAGGAAAAGGTCGACCTCTAAACGTCAGCGCAGATGGCTTCCACGAGCCACTGCGCTTTTTCAATGGAGGCCCCTTTCCTGGATTTGTCCCGAACCTTCGGGAAACACCCGGCGTTTATCAGTATGACGTGCAGGCCGGGTCATCGCTCCGTCGGCGCCGCAGTCGAGACCTTGTCTCGATTCCGTCGGCATCGGCGGTGAGGAAAGTCCGAACACCACAGGGCGCCGTGCTTCCTAACGGGAAGGCTGCATCTTTCGGTGACTGTCGAAAGGTGCGGAAGGCACGTGCAACAGAGAGCAGTCCCGCCCCAATGTCGGGAGTCCATCTCGACTGCGTTGGGGTAAGGGGTGAAAGGGTGCGGTAAGAGCGCACCGGCGGTCTCGGTGACGAGACCGGCCAGGCAAACCCCACGGGGTGAAAGGCCAAGTCGCACCGTGTGCCGCTCGTTGGTTCGCCAGCGTCGGCACGAAGGCAGCCCACCGAGGGCCTGGACATTCGCACACGTGACTGTCCAGGGAACGGTGCAGGTAGGCCGCTAGAGACGGTCGGCGACGATCGTCCCAGATAGATGATGACCTCCCCGGCCCCGTCGCAACGGGCGTCGCGCCGGGCAGACTGAATTCGGCTTACAGGCTCGTACGTTCCGTATAAAACGACCGGCTGTTCCCAACTGGGGGCGGCCGGTCGTCTTTTTTTGTACTGCACATAGAAAAGGCGAAGCACCCAACGGCCCTTCGCCTCTACTTCCTTAAAATGTGGAGCCCGACGTTGGCTATGTCGCCGGCAGTTCACCCAACCGAAGGCATCGCGTGCAGACCTCGGCCTCGTGTGCCGGATCGAATGCCCATCGTCGCGGATGCACCCAGCGGTGAAAACATCCCCCAACACGGATATTTTCTAGTTGCCGCCTCCCTGCTGCGAACCGCCGCCAGGGGACCCTCCTCCTTGCTGACCGCCGCCCTGACCGGGAAGGGGCGCGGCATCGTCACTCGGGCTCGGAGGGGCCTGCTGTTGCTGCTGCGTCTGTCCCTCCTGCGCCCGCTCCTGAATGATACTCCGTTGATCCTCCCCTCCGATAAAGAAGTTGCTGATGACGCAGAGGGCAATGAAAAGCGCCCCAAGCGTCCAGGTCGCCTTTTCGAGCACGTCCGGCGCCTGCCGTGTGCCAAGCACCTGACGGGTGGCTCCCCCCTGCGCGATGCCGGAAAGTCCACCGCCCTGTCCACTCTGGAGCAGAATCACCAGAATCAACACGGCGGCAATGAGGGCGATGAAGACGACCATCATCGAAAACATAACGTCAGCGTCCGCTTGTGAAATTCAATACTCGGGAAGCGCGAAAATCTCTCTTCTGGCAATACACTACGAGGCTTCGGCTCATTCGTTCACGTGCGCGGCGGCGTAGACGAGTGCCGTGATGGTTTTCATGTCTTTGATCTCCCCCTCTCGCGCCTTCTTCACAGCCTCCTCGAAATCCATCGACACGACCTCTACAAACTCTCCGTCCGCCAGCGCCTGTTCGCCGCGCTCTAGACCGAAGGCCGCGTACACGTGAATGAGCTCGTTGCTGTACCCAATGCACGGGTACGCAGCGCCAAGCTTCTCGAAGCGATCGGCGCGCCAGCCGGTCTCCTCCTCTAGCTCCCGCGCCGCCACGTCTACCGGATCCTCATCGGGCTCGTCGAGCTTGCCCGCAGGCACCTCCAAAAACGCGCGGCGGGGCGGAAAGCGAAACTGCCGCACCAAAAGCGTCCGCCCGTTCTCAAAAATCGGGACGATCGCGGAAGCCCCCGGATGATTGATCCATTCCCGGACCGAGGTGTTGCCATTGGGGAGACGCACTTCGTCCCGGAACGCCTTCAGCAACACCCCATCGACCAGCTCTTCAGACGACAGCGACGTTTCGGCAAGATCATTCATGAACCCAAGAGACCATCAGTGTGAACCGGGGCTGCGAACGAGGGTCCATGTCGCGTGCTCCCCCTCTGCCCGTTTTTCACACAGCCCCCACCCGTCGCGCGTTCATCCTCGGCAATTCTTCCCTTCAACTCCCATCTGTTTGACCAATCGCCCCGGAGCGTGCGGCCTGCGCATGGAGCATGACTGCAGTCGTGGTGGCAATGCCCGCCGTTTCCGCCCGGAGCCGCCGCCGGCCGAGGGTCACGGTCGTGCATCCAGCGTCAATGGCAGTCTCCACTTCGCCCGGAGCAAAGCCCCCTTCCGGCCCCACGAGCGCCAGGACCGAACCTGGACAATCGCCGAGTGCAGACCACAGAGGAGCGCCACCCGCCTCACCGTGACAAACGAGCCGACAGTTCGCCGTGGTCTCGTCGAGGAGCGAGGGGAGAGACTGCGGATCAGCGAGCTCCGGGAGCCAACTCCGCCGACACTGCTTGAGGGCGGCAATCATCACCTTCTGCAGCCGATCGGCCCGGATGGTGTCACGCTCCGTGTGGCGGGTGCGGAGGGGGACGATACGCCGAACCCCCAGCTCCACCGCCTTCTCGACAAACGTTTCAAAACGGCTTCGCTTCGTGAGAATGCCGAGCGCCACTGTCACGTGCACGTCGGGCTCTCCCACGTCCTCCCGCCGCTCCTGAATGGAGCCGACGACCTGCTCCCGCCCGAGATGGTCGATCTGTACGCGATACCAGCCGCCCGTTCCGTCCACCACCACAATTTCGTCGCCCTGCTCGGCCCGAAGGACGGACCGCAGATGCTGAGCCTCATCGGCCGGTAGCACCACGCGCGAGCTCCGGATGGCCGAGGGCGGCGCATAAAAATTTGTCGTCATCGCGTTCGCCATTCTCGTTTGGGACTTCAGCGCGTAGAAATACCATTCACAAACTCATAACGCCTCCCCTCAACACCCCCTCGCCGGGACGGACTCCCTCCTCATCGTTGACCGTCTATCAGTGGGTTTACAACCCCACGGACAGCCCGAAGTGGATTCGTCCATCGGCAGGCGTGGCCACCTCCGGATTGAGTGCGTACGTCGTCGTGATGAGGCCAATGCCCGTATCGAGCTGGAGGCCGAGCCCATAGCCGGGATGCCAGTCCTGCACGGTCGACGACGTCCCCAGGGCGGGCCGCTCCACGTATCCGAGATCTCCGAACGCGTAGAGGTACGACTGGCGATCAAGCTGCAATCGGTACTCCAAGAGCCCCCGCACCGTTACGTTTCCCAAGAACCGATCCTCGTCGTATCCGCGCAGCGACGTGGCCCCTCCAAACCGAAACAGGTCACTCCGGGCGTAGGACGGACTCCGCAGGATCGCCCCATCTCCCCCTACGACGATAACCTGCCGGTCAAAAAGCGGCACGAATGCTCGCACCAGTCCCTCCAGCCGTTCCTGCCGCAGCGACTCGCGTTCCCGAGTCGTATCGCCGCTGGCCGTGATGCGCCGGAGGGTCTGCTGCTTCTGTCCCTGTTCCGCGTGCATTTCAATCCGGAGCCCGCGACGTGGATTGACGCGTTGATTCAGAGACTCGTACCGCACGCCCAGGCCATAGAAGAAAATTCGGGACCGGGGAATCCGCTGCCGATCGGCCCGCACCTGCGTCCCGGCCCGGCCCGGATTTACGGCCTCGCGACTGAGACGGCCCGTGAGCTCAACGTCCTGGTATAACTCATACCCGACCCGCAAACGATACGTCCGCTCGCCGTACGTCGAATCGCGTTGCTCCCCGCGGAACTGCCCCGTCACACGAAGAGGAAGCCCGAACAGGTACGGGTCCGACACCGAAAGGTCGAAAATACTCGTTTGGCCGGGCCGCCGATCGAGCGTCAAATCGAACCGACGCGCGCCGCCAAACAAATTTTCCAACAGGAGGTGACCGCTCCCCACGAGTTGTCCGCCCTCCCGATTGCCCGAAGGCGGTAAGTACCCGAGTACAGCATCGAAGGCTCCCGGAGCCGCCTCGTCGACCGGAACGTGCAGGATGGCCCCCCCGTCGGCCGTGACGGTGAGTTCGGGAGCTCCGACGGTCTCAAACAGCGGACTCTCCTGCAATCTCGATTGGAGGAGGTTAGGATCGTAATTCGTAAGCGGAGCCCCAATCCTCACGTCTGCCAGTCGAGCAAGCAGATCCGGGGAGGTCCGTGCATTCTCCGGGACCGTGATGCGCTGAAGCCAGAGCGCCGGCCCTTCGTCAATGCGGAGGGTGAGCCGCAGCTGGGGCGTCGTAGTCGTGTCGAGGGCGGTCTCGGTGACACGAATCTGGGCCAGGGGGCGACCCATCTCTTCGTAGCGGTCCAGCAGGGCCTGGATGTCGGCCTCTAGGCGTCGCGGATGAAGGGGCTCGCCTACGGACGTGTCCATCAGTCGCCGCACCTCGGACGAATCAAGCGTCTCAGCGCCGCGAATGCGCACTCGTCCCACGTCCACCTTCGGCCCCCGATGGACGTGGACCCACACGACCGGGGTAGACGCAGTCATGTCAATCCGTGCGGAGTCGAGTCGAGCGTAGTAGTATCCTTCCCGCCGATAATGATCGACGACCCGCTGTCCGACCATGCGAACGCTGTCAAGGGGGGCGGAGGATGGAGGCTCCCCCGGCCACGCCGTTTGCTCCTCATCGACAAGGAGCGTCCAGTCCGACACGGGGGACTCGCCTGAGGCCGTAGACTGCCCGTAAAGTGGCCCCGTACTGATTCCCCCGATGCCTACGACGAGCAACACCGCGCGGGCCGCTAGGTATAGGACGTGACTATCTGTATCCATGTCGGAGTTCCCACACGTCAATGATGCGCCGCCTTCTCTTCAGCCCATTTTTGGCCCTCAGCCTGGTCGGACTCATGGGCCTCTCCCCACTCGAACCTAGCGCAGAGGCTCGGGTTGCAACGGCGTACCCCCCAGATACCCTCCGGTCCTCCGTCAACGCGGGCACTCCGCTCGTTCTTTCCCTTCCCGCTGAACTGGGGAATGCGCCCGTCACGCGGTACTCGGTACTCAAGGGACCGGCTCTCAGCGGGCTCGCCGGCCACTCGTTTACGTGGATTACCCGCAGCACCGACCCAGGCACCTACGACGTCCTGCTCCGCGCCACCTACCCCGATGCCGCCCCGGACACTCTGGTCGTTCAAGTCACCATTCAGTAATGTCTGGGACTTCGGTTGTCGTCGAGGCGTAAATGCCTCTATCCTCTGTCCGAAGGAGCCATGTCCCGCCGGCGAAGCGGCCCGAGGCGGACGGCTCTGTCTCCCAAGTGTACATCTTCACACTAATTGACTCTCGTCCGTGTCGCTTGAGAATCTTTCCCCCACCGATCGCCAGCACCGCACCTTCCGTGAGGACCTGCTTGACTGGTACCATGAACACAAGCGATCCATGCCGTGGCGCGAGACGAACGATCCCTACCGTATCTGGGTCTCGGAGATCATGCTGCAGCAGACCCGCGTCGATACGGTCCGCGACTACTACCCTCGCTTCCTGGAGGCCTTCCCCACCGTGGAGGCCCTCGCGGAGGCTGAGCGCGACGAGGTGTTGAAGTACTGGGAAGGCCTCGGCTTCTATGCTCGGGCCCGTCACCTGCACGAAGCCGCACAAACCGTCGTGGAGGAGCACGACGGCACCGTGCCCGACACGATGGAGACCATCCGCGACCTGAAGGGGATTGGCCCGTACACGGCCGCCGCGGTGCTCTCTATCGCCTACGAGCGTCCCCACGCGGTGCTGGACGGCAACGTGACGCGCGTGCTGAGCCGCGTCTTCGCGGTCGACGAGGACGCCACCACGACGGCCGCCCAGAACGCGCTTCGGGATCTGGCCAACGACCTAATCGACGACGAGCAGCCCGGCGACTTCAACCAAGCGATGATGGAGCTTGGCGCGCTCGTCTGTACGCCCAGCACTCCGCTCTGCGACCGCTGCCCGCTCCAGGACGTGTGCCGTGCCCACGAAGCCGGTACGGAGGAAGACTATCCCATCACGCCGGAATCGGACCCGGTGCCGCACCACGACATTGCCGTGGGCCTCGTCTTCGACGATGACCATCTCCTCATCCAACGCCGGCCGGACGAGGGACTGCTGGGCGGCCTGTGGGAATTTCCCGGCGGCAAGCAGGAAGACGCTGAATCCCTAGAAACAGCGTGCCGACGGGAATTGAAGGAGGAGCTCGGCATCGACGTATCCATCGACGACCACTTCTACACGCTCTCCCACGCCTATTCCCACTTCAAAATTACCCTTCACGCCTTCCGGTGCCACATAAGCAGCGGGACGCCGGAGGCCCGGGAGGAGCAACCCTTCAAGTGGGTCCACGTGAGCGAGCTCGACGACTACGCGTTCCCCCGCGCCAACCGTCGCCTGATCGAAGAGCTAGAACGCCGCCAGACCGAGCCCTCCCTCTTCGACTGAAGTCTCCTCCTACTCCAGCACTTCAGCTTCGGCGGTCTGTACGCCCTGTCCCCCTCTCCCCTCGTCACTACCGAAGATGGCCGCCCCAATGGCGCCCCCGATAGCGCCGAAGATGGCGTAAATGACGATGCCGAACACGAGACCGATGAGGAACGACATCGTGCCTCCGGCCCCTCCTCCCTGAAACTGCTCCATCATTTCCGGCGACATGCCTTGCCCCTGCATGTTTTGCATCCATTCCTCCATCATCCCCTGCGTGATTGTTGTCGAGTCGAGCCCAATCGGCCGCAGCGCCTGATCGAAGATCGATCCGAGAATGGAACCCGCCACTCCGGAGAGTGCCCCCAAAACCGCCCCGTCTGCTGCCTCAATGCTGGTTCCGCTTCGCATCGTATACTGCTGAACGGTCACCATACTACCGATGATCACGCCGAGACAGCACAGCGTATTGATGAAGCTGAAATACGAGGCGCTCAACACACCCGTAACGACGGCGCCGATGAGAATAGACTGTTGTCGCGTAGTCATAGATGTGCTCGGTTCCTTGACGATGAAGATGATTGATGGGGCCGCACGGTACAGCCCCGAACCAAAACTAGAGAAGAGTCGCCCCAACTGAAAGGCACCTGGAACGCCCTTCACGGCCCATGCTCATCGGTCGTGCCCCCGTTATCGTCAAGAAGCATTTTCAGTCTGAACGATACGTCGGAGCATCCGGTCGGTGACAAAGCTGGCTGCTATGACCCCAAAGATCATCCCGGTCGTGGCCCGGCTCACCACACCGTTTCCCCAGAGCCCCAAAATCGGCCCGATCCAGTCGACGCCCATGGGCACTAGACTTCCAAGCAACACGTAGCGGCCGTACGTCCCCAGGGACCGCCAGAGGGGCTGCCCCCAGCCCACCGTCGCAACACCGATGACCAGCCCCAGATAAATGCCGACACACCGGTCACAGAGGGCAAGCTGAACGCCTCCGAGATGGGGAGAACGAACCGTCATCTGGTGACACACCGGAGAGAACACGTGCATCACCACCGCTCGCCAGAACGGAGAAAGAAGCGGAGGAGAAAGAGCTAGGGCAACGACAACAATCGTTGCGCCCAAAAACAGCAACCAGGTCCGACGGCGAGACGAGATGCTCATCGGGCGACGACCGTCTGTCTTGTATCAGGAGTGTTTCCCCACCAGCACGGCGAGACCGAACGCAGCGGCCTGCACGAGGATAATGGCGGCCCCGCTCGGCAAATCGAACGTGTAGCTGCCCAGAAGGCCCCCGATCGCCGTTACCACCCCGAGCAGCACGGCGAGGACCGTCATTTGCAGAAACGTGCCGGACAGCATCCGGGCCGCTGCGGCGGGAATCACGAAGAACGCCGCCGCGAGTACGATCCCCACAACCTTCACCGCGGCGACGATGGTCACGGCCAGAAGCACGGACAGCACGTAATCATCCCAGTCGACGGGCACGCCGTCGGCCCGAGCCAGGTTTCGATCGAACGTCGCGTACGCCCAGCGCCCCCAGAACGGAACGGTGCTTCCAGCGAGCATGGTGATGCCCCCGAGCACCCAGAGGTCGGCGGTCTGCACGGCGAGGATCGAGCCGAAGAGGTACGCGAACGCGTCGGCCGTGTACGACTGCTTGAACGTAAGGAGGATGACGCCCACGGCGATGGAGGCGGCGAAAAAGACGCCGATCGCTGTGTCGCCGCTTACGGAGCTGTGGTGGGTAATCGCCGTAATGCCGAGCGCCACCGCGACCGTGAACGGCAAGGCGGTCCAGAGCGGATTGACGCCCCACAACAACCCAAGGGCCACCCCGCCGAACGCCGCGTGCGAGAGCCCCACCCCGAGGAAGCTGAGCCGCCGCTGGACGACGAAGACGCCGTAGTATCCCGCAAGCGCACTCACGACAATCCCTGCGAGGAACGCTCGCTGCATGAAAGGAAGCGATAGAGCCTCTGTAAGCATGAATGACCGTTACCCCATGAGCATGGCGTGCGCGTGGCCCGTGTGTCCAAATGCCTCCCGCAATCCCGCGTCGGTTAGGACCTCGTCCGGAGGTCCAAACCCAACCTGTCGGCCATCAAGTAGGAGAACCAGATCAGCGTGGTGGTACGCCGCGTTCCAGTCGTGCGTGACCATGATAATGGTGGTGTCGCGCTCGCCCTGATCGGCCTCCAGCACATCGTAGAGGTCCGCAGCGCCGGCCACGTCAATCCCCGTGGCGGGCTCGTCCAGTAGAATGAGACGGGGCTCACGAGCGAGACTGCGGGCCAGATAGATTCGCTGCAGCTCCCCCCCAGACAACCCGTCGAGGGAGCGGTCGGCCAGTTCCTCCGCTCCCACCCGGCGGAGGGCATCGAGGGCCTGTGTTCGCTCCTCTGTAGAAATTCGGAAGGGCCACCGTTGGTGGACCCCCGTCATCACCAGATCGATGGCGCGGGCGGGAAAGGTCCGATCGAGTCGCTTTACCTGCGGCACGTACCCGATGAGGTCCGGGTCGATCTCCGAGGGCGAATGTCCCAGTACCGTCGCACGTCCCGCGTCCGGCCCAACCAGTCCGAGCAGAACACGGAGCAGCGTCGTCTTTCCTCCCCCATTCGGTCCCACTACCGCCACAAAGCTTCCGTCTTCCACCGTGAAGGTGATACCCTCAAGCACGGAATGGTCTCCAAACTGTACACTGAGATCAGAGACGGCAACGGACGGCGGAACGGAAGTCACGAGGCGGAAAATGAACGCGTGAACGGTACGGAAACAAGTCATCTAGTCGTCGAAGCAACGGTGCCCGCCACCGGCTGATCCCTGCGCTCCCTCTAGCCTTCAAGCGTCCCCCAGACTACACAGAGATGCCCAATGCCTTCTGCGTGGCGGATTTGACGCGCCCCCCTTTCATCGTGAGGGAGCACTCGATTGTTGCGTCAGGGAATCTCGGAGAATGCGGGCATTATCGAGAAGCAGTGCCCGATACGTGTCTCGTCCCGACGTTCCCCCCAGCGGATCAAGTGGAACCAGAGGCAGCTCGGCCGACTCCGCCACGGCCTGCGCCGCTCGGGGGGAGAGGTGTTGTTGGGTTAGGATGGCTTTCGCGCCCGAGGCTTCAGCGGTCTGTACGAGAGCCTGCAACTGCCGAGGGGTGGGCTCAGCTCCCGGCCGCGGCTCCACGACGCCGACGAGCCGAGGCCCGTATCGATCCAGGAAGTAGCGGAAGAATGGCTGTGCAAGGAGCACGGGCACGTCGTGGACGGGCGCCATCATCGACTGCAGGCGTGTATCGAGGGCGGCGAGAGCCGTTGCAAACGAGTCAGCATTGGCCCGATAGGTCGAGCAACCCTGGGCATCGAGGGTACAGAGCGTATCGGCAAGTACCGGCAAAAGCGCCGTGACCGCCTGCGGATCGGTCCAGAAATGCGGATCGACGGTCTCCCCGTCGAACGTGCGTTGGGTGGCCGGCGGGAGAAGATTCACGAGCGAGAGACGACGCTCGGCGGACAGATCGGCGGCCCAGCCGTCCAGGTGGTCGGCGCCGTACACGAGCGCCGTCGCATTCGTCGCGGCCCGGAGGTCGGAGGGGGTCGGGTCGTAGCTGTGCGGAGTGGCCCCTGGCTCCAGCAGCGTTTCGACCGTGCCCCGGCCCTCCACCACCGGGGCCAGCACCATGCCGAACGGGGGAATGGTCGTGACGAACCGCGGGCCTTGACTCGACGACGGCGATTCCCCGCCGCACGCCACGAGGACCAGCAAAAGTCCCCCAAGCAGAGCCCCATTCCGTAGTACACCCATCCTACCAACCAAAGCCTCTCAAGGAAAGAATCGTCGCTATTTTTTCGGTGACACAACCAGGACCTCTGACGGCACGCCCCATCCCCGCACGACCGTACGTTGTACCTCCTCCCAGTGCGCCTCATCGAGAAACGAATCTGTCCGGAGCGGCCGACAGCCGCCCACCCATTCCGGGCGGATTGCGTGAATGGTCCGCCACAGAGAAGAGATCATTCGACCAAGGACACTCTCCCCTGGGGTCAGCCCTGCAAGACAGAGACGACCCGTTGGAGACAAAAGTCGATGCGCCTCCGCCAAAAAGTCCCGAATGTCGGCCGCCGAGAGCAAGTCGAGCACGTACGTTGCGACGACCCGATCCTGCGACCCATCCGCTCGCTCGAAATCGAATCCGCCGTCGGTCAGACACGCCTCCGCCCGCTCGGCAAACGGTTCGAGTCGCGACCGGGCAATCTCCACCATCCTCGGGCTCAGGTCGACGCCCACGTAGCGTGCATCCGACGAGCAGTGGTCTCGAAGAAGCCGCTCGGCCAAACGTCCGGTGCCACACCCAACCTCGAAGATCGTGCTCGCCCCCTGGAAATTCCCTTGCTCAATCAACGCATCCAGGGCGGAATCCTCGTAGAATGCCTGAGTATCCTGCCATTCCCCGATGCGGTTGTATACCCTGCGTGCGTCGTCTCGGGACAGAAGTCGCCGACCCATCACGGGGAGACGTGTAATTCCGGGATCAACGGGATGCGTGAACGGCACCAAGCGACCCACGTCACGATTCACGCGTCACGTCCTCACCGTGCCGGCACCGGCTCATCGCCCTGCGCCACGAGCGGATACTCCGCCTCGATGTCCCCCTCCGTCATCTTGCGGAGGCTTTTGCGCAGCAGGCGCTTACGGAAGCTGCTGAGATAGTCGGTAAAGAGCACGCCCTCCAGGTGGTCGTATTCGTGCTGCACGACGCGGGCGAGGACACTACCGGTTTCGAGTTCCTGCTCCTCAAATTCACGATCGAGGTAGCGCACCCGAATCCGCTTCGGACGCGACACCGCTTCACGCACCTCCGGGATGGAGAGACACCCTTCTTCCATCTCGACCTCGTCGGCCCCTTCTTCCACAATCTCCGGATTGATGAAGACCATCGGCTGTGGGGGCACCGGCTCGTCATCCTCCTCCATCTCCGCCGCCATCGGCGTCACGTCGACCACGAAGAGACGCTCGTCGCGCCCCACCTGCGGCGCCGCCAGACCGATCCCCGCAGCGTTGTGCATCGTCTCGATCATGTTGTCGATGAGCTCCTGCAGCGCCTCGGTGTTCTCCTCTACCGGATCGGTCTCTTGACGAAGCGCATCGTGCCCGTAAAGGTGTATCGGCAGTACCATAGCGTCAGAGTGCAATCCAAACGGTCGAAGCAACGCACGCACGATCCCCGCAACAACCTTTTTCATGTCGAGAATCGTGTGTCTGATACGCTAACGTGCGAAGCAAAGGGAGGTGCCCCTACAGATGGAGAGAATTGCCGAATCTTCCTTCACTCTATCCCTCCCCCACACTCTTCACGCCCGTGCCCCCACACTCTTCACCCCCACGCGCCCACGCTCAAAGCCCTACTCCCGCCCGTAGTCGTCCTCCAGCCGAATGATGTCATCCTCCAGGCAGAGTCCCATCTGCGTCTCAATGAAGACGAGCGGCTCGTCGCCGTCGTTTTTGATGCGGTGGACGTCTTCAAAGTCGATGAAGCAGGTGTCCCCTTTCGAGACCTCAATCTCCTCGTCGTTGCGCGTGAAAACGCCCGCGCCCTGTACGATGACCCAGTGCTCTTTTCTGTGCTCGTGTTTCTGTAGGGAGAGGCGCTGGCCCGGATGGACGATAATGCGTTTTACACGATAGCCGGGCTCGTTCAAATACTCTTCCCAGCGGCCCCACGGACGATTGTCAGCGTCAAGAAGCATGGTGGTTGCGTTGGATGTGCTTTCGCTGATGAATGTAGTGCCCCGGAGAATAACGTCTTACGGCGCAAGGCTCAACCGCGGCCCGACCCGTTCTTGGTGAAATCATCCCACAGCCGAAGCCTCTACCGAATCGGATTCGTCGAAGGGAGGCGAAGCCGTTTCGATTGGCGTTCCAAACACCCGATGGATCCCGACGAGCAGACCGCCGCCCACGAGCAGCGACACCCACCACGGCAGTCCAAACCCGGTCGGTAGCGTTCCAATCAACAGGGCCACGAGCCCCACGCTCATAGCGTATGGAAGTTGCGTCCGCACGTGATCGATGTGATCGCACCCGCTGGCCATGGACGACAGGATGGTGGTGTCGGAGATGGGCGAGCAGTGGTCGCCCCACACCGCCCCTGCCAGCACACAGGACACAGACGAGTACAGAATGTGGTAGTGGTCCGGCGAGGTCATGCCGTTCTTTGCCAACACCGCCCACGCCAGTGGGACCACGAGCGGCATCAGAATGCCCATCGTGCCCCAGCTCGATCCCGTGGCGAAGGCCGTGGCCGCGGCCAACACGAAAATAATGGCCGGCACCACGCCCGCCGGGAGCCACTCGCCCAAGATGGACACGAGATAGTCCGCCGTCATCAGCACCTCCGTGATGTTGGAGAGCGCCCACGCCAGCACGAGAATGATCATGGCGAAGAGCATGGACTTGAGGCCTTCGTACCAGGCCTCTACCGTCTGCTCCAGATCCAGAATGCCCTGCCCCAACGACAGAAGCGCCGCCACAATCACTCCGATCAGTGACCCCCACATGAGCGCCGCGTACGAGTCGGCCCCACCGATAATCTCGCGCAGCGACGCGTCGGCCCCGGCCGACTGCACCCCAGTCGCGTAGAGCCCCGCTAGCACCGACCCAATGAGAACGAGCACCGGGATGACAGCATTGACGGCCCGATTTGGCGTCCCCTCGGGCGGTTTCAGTGCCTCGCCTTCCGACGCTGCTTCGTCCACCTTCGCCTCCTTCCCCAGCACCTCGCCGGTCTCTCGCGCACGCCTCTCGGCGTCGTACATCGGCCCGAAGTCGCGCCGAGAGTACGCCACCACAAAGACGAAGAAGAGGGCGAAGATCGGGTAGAAGCTGTACGCGAGCGAATTGAGGAAGACGGAGTACGCCCCTTGACTGAAGCCCTCAATGCTCGCTATGGCCGTCCCGACAAGCCCCACCTCGTATCCGATCCAGGTGGTGACAAAGGCGAGACACGAGATGGGGGCGGCCGTCGAGTCGACGATGTAGGCCAACTTCTCGCGCGAGATGCGCAAGCGATCGGTCACGGGCCGCATCGTGTTGCCCACGATGAGCGTGTTGGCGTAGTCGTCGAAGAAGATGCCCAGCCCGAGTGCCCACGTGGCCAACTGTCCGCGCCGCGAATCGCTCGCCCAGCCGGTGAGCCGCTCGACGATACCGAGCGTCCCGCCGTTCTTCGAAATGATGCCCACCATCCCCCCGATCATCAATGAAAACAAAATGATGGCGGCGTGGCTCTCGTCGGCCAGCGCGCCGAGGACGTAGACCTGCATCGTGTCGAGCAGGCCCTTGAATGCGGCCCAGGGGGTGTACCCGATCGCTAGAACAGCCCCAACCCATACCCCAAAGAACAGCGCCGGGACCACCCGCCGGTAGAGCAACGCCATCCCAATCGCCAGCAGCGGCGGCAGAATCGACAACCAGCCCGGAATCGCCCGTGTCTCCGCCGATCGAAGCGTCTCTCCCCCGGCCCGGACCTCCACCGTTGCACTTCCGCTCGACGACACCGTCAGCTCCTCAGCGGTCCACTGCTCCTGCGCCGCATCGTACGAGAGCGCCTGCGTCTCGTCCCCAACCCGAATCATTGGGGATCCCGCTTCGGCCAAGGACGAGTCTCCCGACACCGTGACCGAAAACTCGATGCCCGTAAGCACCGGATCCGGCACCGTGACCGTCCCATCATCCTGTCCCACCGCAGGCGACGTGAGCAAAAACAAAGCGCCAATGACAACGACAACCGTTCGGGGCAAGAAGTCACAAGTCATGAACACAGGGAATCACGAACTGGACGGGTACGAGAGGTCAATGCGACTGGCAGAAGAGATCTGGACGTTGGGGGAAGACTGGCCCTCCTTTGCGAAATGCTCGATCGGAATCTGAATTATTCAATCCGCGGACTCGATCAGTGCAAGCATCAGCGAAGGACACGGCCGCTATCACTATGGTGAAAATCGTCTCGTCTGCTACTCCGCCCGCGGCTCCCTTAGACTCGAACGGGGCTTCAGAAGCCCCGAAGCAGAACCCTCGAAGCCACCGCTTCATTTCAAAAGAGCGCTTCGACGACCTCTCCTCAGAGCTCGTCGAAATCCGCAAAATGCTAAACAGCTACATCAACTCCATTGGCCTTAGAAGCACTCAGAACTCGGACGCCCAACTCACGTCCCCCGGGTCCCAAAAATTCGATCTCCGGCGTCTCCAAGCCCCGGCCGAATGAACGCATTCTCGTCGAGCTCCCGGTCCAGCCCCGCCGTCACGATTGGCACGTCCGGATGCTCCTCGTCGAGTCGCCGCACACCCTCCGGCGCCGCCACCAAACAGGCAAAGGTAAAGTCCTCTCCCCCCTCTGCTTTGAGGTGATCGATGGCGAACGAGGCACTGCCGCCCGTGGCCAGCATCGGATCGACGACGAACACGTGCGCCTCCGCAATGCCCTCCGGAATGTTGCTGTAGTAATCGACCGGCGTGTACGTCTCCTCGTCCCGCTGCATCCCGAGATGGCCCACCCGGGCCTCCGGCAAATACCGCACGAAGCCATCCACCATGCCCAACCCCGCCCGCATGATGGGCACGACCATAACGTCCTCCGCAATCTCGTACCCCGTCGTAGACTCCAGAGGGGTCTCAATCGCCCGCTCCGACAGCGAAAAGTCGCGCATGGCCTCGTAGGCAAGGATTGCCGCGGCGTCGGACACCTTCTTCCGAAACTCCCCATGCGGCGTCTCGTCGCGACGCAACACCGTGAGATCCCGCTTCAGCAGCGGATGATCGATGACCGTCAAATTCTCCATACAGCACGCAGAGGTTGTGGACGAGAAATCAGCAGGCGCAAGTTTATTCTTCCTCCACTTCGGATCCCCCGAATCATGACCCATTCCCCTCCTGCTTCCGCCGCTCCTTCTCGGCTTTCCGCTTCTCTTTCGCTTGCCGGGCCGGCTCCACATTGTCGAGCCACGCCTTCCGGTCAAAGTAGCTGTCCGTAATCTCTTTCAACTTGTTCGACAGCAGAATGACGGCCACGAGATTTGGAATAATGACGAGGCCCAGTGCAATGTCGCCAATCGCCCAGACGGTAGCGAGCGGCGCGATTCCACCGAGGAAATTGACCGTCACGAATGCCACCTTGTACGGCAGCACGGCGTCTTCGCCGAAGAGGTAGATGGCACAGCGATCCCCGTAGTAGCTCCAGGAGATAGACGTGGAGATGGCGAAGAGCAGCACGCTGAAGACGACGATAAGCCCGCCCCAATCGCCCAGCGGCGAAAGTCCCCGAGAAAAGGCCAACTGCGTAAGGGGCGCTCCATTCTCGACGGCCGGCCCGTATAACGATCCGTATTCGGTGCCGTCCTCCGAGATGGCAATGTTTTGCTGAGTGTTGAGCGTACCCGTAAACGGCTGCTGGAGATCGCCGTAGCCTTCGCAGTCGTCCGTACAGTCGACGAAGAAGCTATCGACGACCGCTTGATTCCAGGCAAACTCGGGCGTGCCCTGCTGCACCTGTGGTTCGCCGTCCACGATCCGAATCTCGGTGGGGGGCGTTTCGTCGGCGATGATGCCGCCTTCGTTCTCGACGCGGTAGCTGTGCGCCCCACCATCCAGGTCCAGCCGCGTGGGCACCGTGTCGTCCCAAACTCCCGTCACGACGATCACGAGCCCCGTAATGGTGCAGACGATGATCGTGTCGATGAGCGGCTCCAGGAGCGCCACCACCCCCTCCGACACCGGCTCGTCCGTCTGGGCGGCGGAGTGGGCAATCGGCGCAGAGCCCATGCCCGCCTCGTTCGAAAAGAGTCCCCGCTGCACCCCGTAGATCATGGTCAGCAGAAAAATCCCGGCGCCGGTCCCGGCCACGCCGGACTGCGGGTTGAAGGCCTCCGTAAAGATCCGGGCGAAGGCCCCGGGCACCTCGCTCGCGTTCAATCCGAGGATGGTAAGTCCGCCCAGCACGTAAATCGCTGCCATGACGGGCGCGATGATGCTGGTCACACGCCCGATTCGCGTCACGCCCCCAATGATGACGACAGCAATAATGGCGGCGACAATGGCAGCCACAATCACGCTCATGACGAACGGATCGAGGCCCACGAGACCGCTGTACGTTTCGAGCGTGTCCGTGACCGTGTTGGCCTGGTTCGCATTTCCCGTCAGAAATGACGTAATACCGAGAAGGGCCGCCGACAGTACGGCCATCCACGTCCAGTTCGATCCGAGTCCCTTTTCGATGTAGTACATCGGACCACCGGACACTGTCCCCAGCCATCCTGGCTCGTCCCCCTCTCCTGCAATTGCCACGTCTCGATAATACTGGGCAAGGGTAACTTCGCTGAACTTTGTCGCCATGCCGAGAACGGCTGTCACCCACATCCAGAGAAGTGCTCCCGGTCCACCGTAGTGAATCGCCAGCGCCACTCCGGCGATGTTGCCGATGCCTACCGTGGCGGAGAGTGCCGTCGTAAGCGCCTGAAAGTGTGGAATGTCGCCGGGCTCGTCCGGATCGTCATAAATGCCGGTCGTGACGGCAAACCCGTGCGCCAGCCGACGAAATTGAACGAAGCCCAACCGAAACGTGAGATACAATCCCGCTCCGAGCAGCAAGATGACGACGATCGGAATGTCGTTCCCCGTCCCAGTCGGGATGCCAAAGCCCCAGACGAAATCGACGAGGAAGTCAACGCCATCGGCAAGGATCTCCAAAACGGACATAAAAGCAAAGGCCTGTCAGAAAGAGCACGTGCACGGGACCGCATCCACACATGACGGTCACGGCCCCGAGCAAAAGGAGGTCACTCGGTGATTCAACCGAAACACCCGAACGACTCGCGTCCGGAGGGCAGAAGACCTGAATATAGAAGGCGAAACCGTTCTGCGCAACCATCACCTCCAGTACATCCTGCTCCGACCCGCCATGCCCTTCCCATAGACGCTCCGCTCAGGGAGGATTACAGTTTTTTCATTCCGCCCCTCAGATTTTTCTGTGTCTCATGCTGCCTCCACTACAATGGCGGCCCCGATTCTTGCGCTGCCTGTTCGCCTTCCGTCCCTTCCCGGTGCGCCTTCCGCTCTTTACTCCGCTGCGCCGACGCCTCTGCCGCCGGGGCCACGTAGCTGTAGGCCGCCGCAACACCGACATTGAAGAGCGACGCGATCACGCCAAGTACAGTCCCCCAATACTCCGGCCCGGCCAATGCAAGACGAATCATGACCGTAGCCGCCGCATAGCCCGAATTGCGGAAGACCATGTGGTAGGTCGTGCTGTATCGCAGCGAGATGAGTACGATCAGAATGTCACTGAAGATGAGGACCGTGTAGAAGGTATTGAAGAAGGGCACCTCCTCGCCCGTCACCAGCGCAGAAAAGACGGTATAGAGGCCCAGGCCCGCGAGCACGAGAAGCAGCACGTTTGAGACCAGTTTCTTCTGTGCTACGAAGCGCAGCCGCTGCTCCTGATTTTGTGTAATGGGCTGATGCCGCTGGAGGGTATAGAAGAACCCGATCGTCAGAAAAATGAATAATGCCCCGGTCGCATCCACTACCACGAGCTGTACGGCCTCACGCCCGGCCTCGAAGCTCCACTGGATCGGCTCCTCGTCGAACTTGACCAGCTCTTTGAACGAGCGCCGAATGAGAATCAGCGAAAAGAGCTCGAACTGCTTCCCGGCGGTATCGGCCACACTGGTTGCCAACCCCAGGACCAGCCCGATGATCTCGACGACCAGAAAAAGCGTGAAGGCCACGTCGATGGCCACGAAGTGGTTGGTCGACACCGACGCCGCAGCCGAAGGGGGCAGAACCCCCTGCCGCTTTGCCTCTATGGCCACCAGAGCGACGAGGAACCCGCCGATGAGCACGTAGGCGACCATCTGACGGGCCGCATCCCCCTCCCACCAAGACTCAAACGCGTCGAAGAGTTTGTTGCTGAAGCGAAAGAAAACCGACATCGCCTGAAAAGGCTTTTACGTTTCGCAGTGAGCATAAGGCCCAATGCAGGATCTGCCCGACCGTTTGGCGTGTCGCCCAGGCATACCATCAGGATTACATTCCGCCCTCGACACGGGGCGAGTGGTCCATACATCGAAGACGGAGAAGGCAGGATTGAGACCACGTCGCGGAACGGCCTACGCTCCCGCTGACCGCCGGGCCTGTCGTCGACTACAGGTCAGATGCCGTCAACGTAAAAAACGCCGCCGCCCCCAAGACCAATCAGAGATCGGTCACGGAAGACGACGGCGCTCGAATGAGGACATTCCAAACTCACACTCCGAACTCCGCAGTCGGCCTACGCCTCAACGGTCGCGGCCCCATCCCCGCTGGCATCGGGAGCCGATCCAGTGGCCTCCGGCATCACGCGCTCGAACGTGAGGCCGGATTCATCATCCGCCAGCTCGATGCGAACGGTGTCCCCGTCGTCGATGAAGCCTTCGAGCAGCGCCTCGGAGAGCCCGTTCGACACGTGCCGCTTCATCACACGCTTCAGCGGACGGGCGCCGAAGGCCGGGTCGTAGCCGTGATCGGCCAACCAGTCCTTCGCGTCGTCCGAGAGCTCAAGGGAGAGGCCATGACTCTTCTCGGCCACTCGCTGAATGCGACGGAGCTGGATGTCGACGATCTCGCGAATGTGCTCGCGGCTGAGCGAGCGGAACATCACCACGTCGTCGATTCGATTCAAGAACTCCGGCTTCAACTGCTTGCGCAACATTTTGAGGACAATCTCCTCCAGCTGTTGCTGCTGGGCCTCCGTCAAGTGACCATCGACCTCGTCCATCTTCTCCGATATGACATCGGAGCCCATGTTCGAGGTCATGATGATGATCGTGTTGGTGAAGTCCACCGTGCGGCCCTGATTGTCCGTGAGCCGGCCGTCGTCGAGCACCTGCAAGAGCACGTTGAAGATTTCGGGGTGCGCCTTCTCGATCTCGTCCAGCAACACCACGGAGTAGGGCTTCCGTCGCACGGCCTCGGTGAGCTGGCCACCCTCTTCGTATCCGACGTAGCCCGGAGCCGCGCCGACGAGCCGGCTGGCGGTGTGCCGCTCCTGATACTCGCTCATGTCGATGCGCACCATCGCGTTCTCGTCGTCGAACAAAAACTCAGCCAGGCTCTTCGCGAGCTCCGTCTTGCCGACGCCGGTGGTGCCGAGAAAAATGAACGAGCCGATCGGCTGATCGCCCTCCTGCATCCCGGTCCGGCCGCGGCGCACGGCGTCGGACACGGCCTGGATGGCCTCGTCCTGGCCCACGACGCGCTCGGACAGCTCCTCTTCCATGCGGAGCAGCTTCTCGCGCTCGCTCTCCAGCATCTTCGACACCGGAATACCGGTCCAGTTCGACACAATCTCGGCAATGTCTTCACCGTCGACTTCTTCCTTCAGGAGCGCCCCTTCCTCCTGAATCTCTTCGAGCTTCGCGTTGGCCTCTTCGGCTTCCTCCTTCAGGTCCGGAATTTCGCCGTAGCGGATCTCGGCCACCTGATCGTACTTGCCTTCCCGTTCCAAATTCTCGGCTTCCACCCGCAGCTCGTCGATCTTCTCCTTCGCGGAACGGACCGTCTGGATGAGGTCCTTCTCCTCCTTCCAGCGCGTCTTGAGCTGGTCGCGCTCATCCGAAAGGTCGGCAATCTGCTTGTTGATTTCGTCGAGCTTTTCGGCCTGATTGCCTTCGTCTCGTTTGATGGCCTCGCGCTCGATTTCGAGCTGCCGAATTTCACGCTCCAGCTGATCGAGCTCCGCGGGCATCGAGTCAATCTCCATGCGGAGCCGGGCGGCGGACTCGTCAATCAGGTCGATCGCCTTGTCCGGCAGCTGCCGGTCGGTAATGTAGCGCTCGCTGAGGTCGGCGGCGCTGATGAGCGCGCTGTCGTTGATGCGCACGCCGTGGTGCACCTCGTAGCGCTCCTTCAGGCCGCGGAGGATCGAAATCGTGTCTTCGACACTCGGCTCGTCGATGACCACCTTCTGGAAACGGCGCTCCAGCGCACGGTCGTCTTCGATGTGCTTCCGGTACTCGTCGAGCGTCGTCGCGCCGATGGCGCGCAGCTCGCCGCGAGCCAGGGCCGGCTTCAAGATGTTGGCGGCGTCCATCGCCCCCTCGGATGCCCCGGCCCCGACGAGCGTGTGCAGCTCATCGATAAAGAGCACAATCTCGCCGTCGGACTCGGAGACCTCGTTCACGACGGCCTTCAGCCGGTCCTCAAACTCGCCTCGGTACTTGGCCCCGGCCAGAAGTGCCCCCATGTCGAGCGCCACGATGCGCTTGGACTGCATCGACTCCGGCACGTCGCCCTGCACGATGCGAATGGCAATGCCCTCCGCAATGGCCGTTTTCCCGACGCCGGCCTCACCCACAAGCACGGGGTTGTTCTTCGTCCGCCGGCTCAGGATCTGCAGCACGCGCCGGATCTCCTTGTCTCGGCCAATCACCGGATCGATTTTGCCCTCACGGGCCAACTCGTTCAGGTCGCGTGCGAAGCGTTCCAGAGCTTCATATCGGCTCTCGGCGTGCGGGTCGTCGGCGCTCTGACCGCCGCGCACGTCGTCGAGCACGTTCATGACCTGGTCCTTCGATGCGCCCTGATCGCGCAGGGCCTGTCCGACCTCGTTCTTGCCTTCCACGAGCCCGATCAGCAGGTGCTCGGTCGACACGTACTCGTCGCTCATGACGTCGGCCTCGGCCCGGGCGCGGTCGAACACCTTCTTCAGGTCTTCGCCGACGTACTGATCGCCCGCACTCGCACCCGTCACCGTAGGCAGGCCCTCCAGTGCAGTCTCCGTCTGCTTCCGCAGCCGGTCGAGGTTGGCACCGATCCGCCGCAGAATCGAGACCGCAACGCTGTCCGGATCACTGAGAAACGCCTCCAGGAGGTGCGGCGGCTCAATGCCTTGATGATTGTGAGAGGCCGCAAGCTCCATGGCCTTCTGCACAGCCTCCTGTGCTTTTACGGTAAACTTTTGCAAGTTCATATACTTAGAGGTGTTCAGATCGGATTCAACAATGGAAAACAAACCCACGCCGGACGAAACGTCGGTCGTCGTCGACGCTCCGTCGTGCCCCCCTGTACATCTCGAAAAGCATACCAGTCTTCGACACTCTGACAGGATGGCAGAGGTCGAATGTGGAGTGTGGAATTGGGAAGGTGGAGTGACTGGGCCTGGAGAATCCCACACTCCCCACTCCTCATTCCGCATTCGAAATGATCGTGAATACAGGTCGTCAACGCGAACTTCATAACGCGCTGTGTCACCCAAAATCGGAACCGATGACGCAGTGCGTTATTTAATGAAAAGGAAAACTGGGCTCCTTTGCCCCACATTGGTGCCCCTTCGTTTGCCCATCCTTTCCAACAACGACACGAGAACTGTCATGACGGCACAAAACACCACGACGCCGACGAATGGCGACGGTTTTGATCTCAAGAATTTGCCGGACGAAGTGACCGGGCGGGCCCGCGAGATTTGGTTGGCGGGGCTCGGGGCACTCTCGCGGCTCGAACAGGAGGGAGACGAGGTGTTTCAGACCCTCATTGAGCGCGGCAAAAACTATGAGGACAAGCGCAGCAAACAAATCCAGGACGCAACCGAGAATCTCCGCAAGCAGCAGGAGTCGTTTACGAACGACGTGACGGAGCGTCTCGACGACGCGACGCAGTCCGTCGAAGAAGCGGTGTCCGACACGTTAAGTGGTACGCTCGGCCGCATCGGCGTCCCGACGCGGGACGAGGTGCGGGGGCTGTCCCGACGCGTGGGTGAGCTTTCTGAAAAGCTGGACGCGCTCTCGCAGATGCTGGACGCCCAGCAAACCGCCGTCCAGGAACGGACGCTACACGTCGTTCCGGACGAGGACGGGTGGACCATCACAATCGAGGGAGAGGACGAGGCCGTCGGCTCGTACGACACGAAAAAGGAGGCTCTGAGCGCGGGCCGCGAGACTGCCAAGAAGCACACGCCCAGCCAACTGATCGTGCACAAACAGGACCGCTCGGTACAGGAGTCGTTCTCCTACGATGCGGAGGACGCCGAGTAGGTCCACTCCTCCCTTTCCATTCCACAGTGTTACAACGGCCCGCTCTCCAGATGTGGAGGGCGGGCCGTTGTTCTGTCGCCGCATTTCTCCTCACGTGGGTCAATATGGCCGTGGGCATCACCGACAGCGTCGCGGACCTGGGGTGGAGTGCTCGTCGTCGGACTCGTCGGCGCTGTCATCGTGCGGTTCCGGCCCGAAGGAATGGCCCGCACAGTGCTCGCGATGACCCTATCATGGGTCGCAGGGTCCGCAGTCCCTTCAATTCACCGACGCCCGCAACCGTCGCTGAGCCACCACCGCCGCCCCGATCGGTCCTGCGTCGTCCCCAAGGGCCGCCGGCACAATCCGAATCTGCTCCGCCCCTCGTCGCTGCAAATAGTGCTGTCGAGCCGTCCGCTTAATCGGCTTCAAAAATGACTCGCCGAGCCGTTCCACGACTCCCCCGCCGTAGACGACAATCTCGGGATCCAGCACATTCACCAGATCGGCCGTCAGGATGCCCAGGTAGTACTGCGAATTCTGAAGGGCCTCCTCCATAAGCGGATCCTCGGCCTCCAGCGAGGCCTCGATCACACTACTCGTGAGCTTGTTCTTTCCCTTGTCCTCCATAATCTCAAACACCTGCGTGTCGCGCCCCTTTTCCATTTCCTCGCGAATGATGGCCTCCATCGCTGTCTTGCTCGCGTATGCCTCCACGCAGCCCTCGCGACCGCATCCGCACGTGCGACCGTGCGGCTTGACGATCACGTGTCCGACTTCGCCGGCGGCGCCCCGCCACCCATAATGCGGCGTTCCGTTGACGATGAGCCCGCCGCCGATGCCAGTCCCCACAAAGATCCCGATCATGTCCAGTGCCCCTTTGCCCGCCCCGTGCACGTGCTCGCCCACGACCCCAACGTTTACGTCATTGTCCACCATTACCGGAAGACCGAGCCGGCCGTGAAGCACCTCGCCGAGGGGCACGTCGTCCCACTTCAGGTTCGGAGCCGATCGGACGATGCCGGCCTCTGTGTCCACCGCTCCGGGCGCCCCAATACAGACGGCCGCAAAGTCGTCTGCCTCCGCGTCCATCTTGTCGAAGACCTTCCGGATGGTCTTCTCGATTCGGTCAATGACCTCCTCTACGCCCTTTTCGGGACGCGTCTTTTTCTTCTTTGACTTTAGCACGTCTCCGTCGCGGACGGCCGCGGCCTCGACGTTCGTCGCCCCGAGATCGACGCCAATGATTACAGGATGGGTCATAACAAATCGAAGTTGAGTAAAAAGCAGAATGGACACACAAATGGTAAAAGGCCGAAGGAACGGCTCCC
>JAHENZ010000261.1 GCA_018609755.1 Salinivenus sp.
CGGCAGTACGTCGTGCTGCCCGGACTGCACGGCGTTTGCGGCCTGGCGGAGGTGCTGCTTGGCCTCCGTGTGGCCGGCCACGAGGTCGAGCGTGTCGTCCGTCTCGATGAACTCCAGCATCCCGTACGCTTCTGCCTCGATGAACTCCTTCTTGATGTCGGAGAGCGTGTCGGGCGTGAGGCGGTTTTTGTTCTCCAGCACGTCCGCGAGGATGGTGCGGAGCTGGGTGTAGTTGAGCCCCGCGGTGTTGGTGGCGAGGGCTGAGGAGGAAACGTCGGAATGGGCCTCAAAAACCTCGTGCCGCTCGTCGAGCGCCCAGTCCACGTAGTCCTGCCGGTCGTCCTCTTCGGGAATGGGGACGTACACCTCCGCCGTGTGAGGACTCTGAACGAGTTGCTGGTTGAGGTCCGTGAGGTTTTCTGTGAGGAGGGTGAGCGTGAAGTCGCTCTCCAGGAAGAGCGAGTCGCGCGTCCACTTTTGAAGGTAGACGAGCGCCTGCCGGTCCTCGGCCGAGTACATCGACGCCTCGGCCATTGGCGCCACCGTTTCGGCGTAGTCGATGACGCAGGCGACCCGCTTGTCGTCCGAGAGCCGCAGGCGGAAGTAGTTTTCCAGCAGCGAGAAGACGCGCGGTGGGTCCTTCGGCAGGTTCTTCTGGTAGTCGGTGCCGAAAATCGTGTCGTGTCCGGAGAGCGCGCGGTTGAAGTCCTTCTTCGATTCGTCGTCGGCGAAGTGAATGCCCGCGCTGCGGTCGTAGAAGACGATAATGTCGCGAGCGGCGAAGAGGTCGTCCGTCAAGAAATCCCGCAGGGAGGGGTAAATTCGGTTGCCCGCTCGGTCCTCAGTCGGCACCACGTCCCGGATGTCGCCGTGGAGGATGAAGGCGGCGATCGTTTTGGTGAAGTACTTGCGCGCCAGCTCCTGCGCCCACGGCGGATAGTGGCGGGTGTACGGTTCGAGGGAAGGGGGCGTGGGGACCTCGGTCTCCGTCGATTCGGAGGGCGGGGCATCGGAGGCAGCCGGAGACGCATCTGCGGAAGGGGGGTCGTCGGTCATGCGAAGATGGGATTGAGTGACGATGAATGATGTGACTGTGAAGGAACGTCCACCAAACCGGGTCTGGTCCACCCTATGTTTTCTTTTGGTGCTTGGTGATGGGAAGCGGTCTCCAAAGTGCCCTACCAAAGCGCCAAAAGAACCAAGTCAAGAGCAGTGCAGAGACTCCAAGACAAAGTGTGCCAAAAACAGTTTTATCTTCGACACCGATCGTTCGCTCTACTCCTGTTCGGAAGGGAATCCCTCCGAAGACGTTGATCGCATTTCCGATTGCATGCATAGCAATCGGAGCCCATAGATTTTGAGCGTGAGCGTATAGGATCGTCGCCACAACAGCGAGAGTAAATGTTCCCACGAAGTGACCATGAGGAAGGGAAAATAAACAGGCAGTTGCGAGGAGTGCACCTATTGGCGTGCCCCACGCGTACGCCCATCGCTGGTAGATAACACCACGAAAGAGAAATTCTTCAATAAGCGGCGCTGCAACAACGGCGGACCCAACCAACCAGAGATAGCCGCTTAAATTCGACGGTTCGCCTGCAGCGTTGGAAGTATACCCTTCTGCGAGAGCGGGAGCTACCTGCTCAAACCACGGAAGCAGAAGGTAAAATTCGGCATTCTCTAATATATCCAGAGAGAGTACGCAGAGCAGAACCAGCCCCCACGTCGTCAGGCAGGTTGGAACTGGGCCGAACAGGACGGACAAGTTTACACCCTGCCACCAAAGTGTTTGCACAAGCCATCCTCCGACTGTTAGTAAGACTACTCCAATTCCGGCCGACTCGGCTGAGATGTCAATTCCAACCTCAGTCCTGAAGAATGCCAATGGCACGCTGAGTGTGAGTAGTGACATCAGTCCCCAGAGTGCGAGGTACCGAATACGAATCTGGTCGAGCACACGTGCGTCGGACATTTCTGTGTGAGAGGTGCAAGATGTTGATGTGCAGTGTGATCGGAGCGGACACGGCCTCCATGAACTTCGTCACAGATCAGTACGAATGAACGGCGTGTAGACGGTTGGGATTCGGCGACGCTGCCGTGGATGGATGTGGTTCTGTAGGGCGGGATTTTAGCAAAATTCGAGGATGTCCAACGAAAGCCCCCTGGTTGCCGCACATACAACCTCGTCCGTACACTCGTTTGTCCACACGGTTGCCGGTCATGTCCGATTTCTCCTTCTGCTCACAGCTGGCCCGCTCGCACGATGTCTCACCGGTCGGTACGGCCACCGAGGCCGCGCACTGGCTCCTCATTGAAGATCCATCCCCGTGGGGAGAGGAGGCGGTGGAGGAGGCTGACTGGGTTCCCGAGGTCCGAGCGGCACTCTCGGGATGGCGGGAGGCCGTGCCCGATTTGCGAGTGCAACTCATCCGCCGAGAATTCGGGACGTGGGACACGCCGGGGCGAGTCCGATGCGTTGCGGTGCGGGCCGGAGCAGAGCCGGTCGTTCGCGACTGGTCGCTGGACACCTATGACGACCTTTCCACGCTGGAGGTGACGGATGCACTGTCCGCAACGTCGGGAGAGGAAGATCCGGATCCGCTCGTGCTGACCTGCGTGAATGGAAAGCGGGATGCGTGTTGTGCGAAGTGGGGACGTCCCGTGGCAGATGCTGCTGCCGATGCGGTCCCCAACGCTGCGTGGCAGACCTCACACCTGGGCGGCCACCGCTTTGCTCCCATCGTGCTGGTCCTGCCCCACGGCACGCAATACGGTTGGCTCCGCCCCGACGACGTGACGGGTCTCGTTTCGGCTCACCGGCAGGGCCGATTGTTCGATCTCGACCGGTGCCGCGGACGGGTCGACCAGCCTCGTCCCGTACAGGCCGCATGCCTCTCGCTCCGGTCTCGCCTCGACCTCTACGACCTGAACGCCGTGCAGGGGACAGTTCTGGAGGAAGACGATGGGCACTGGACGGTGGAGGTGACGGCCGGGGGACAGACGCACACGGCGCACGTACAACAGCGCGAGCGAGTCGTCGCCTTTCCGCACAGCTGTGGCAGTGACAAATCGAAACCGGACGTGGAGTGGGCGGTGACGTGGGACGCGCTGGCCTCCGAGTGAGAAGTGATTCCTCAAGTTTTGGGAAAGGGGAGAATCGAATTGGGGGGAGTCTGAACCTTCCTGAGTGGAGTTTGTCCAACGCCCAAACTCCCATACTCACACACGTATCCGGCATAGCACGGTAGGGAAATCGGCAGTAGAGCCTCCGTTCCTTCATGAAAGGGTATGACCGTGTGACTGCCCATTTGGAACGCAAGCCCCGAGGAAGGCAGTTGAGGGACACGGCACTGGACCCCGAAGTGAACGAAACGCATTGATGCCCGACCTCTTCTCCGAACAGCCCCGAAGGCATTCGGGGCCGAGAGGAGCGAGCGCCCCTCGCCGACTGCATACCGACGGTGGTTGGGACGCTTAGTTCGGGCGCGTGCCGGGCGAGCATAACTTTCCGTCTGGCGTCTCGGAACGTGAACGAGCTTCACAACTCGACAATCCGTTCTCTCATTGAACGACCCGATTCACAGCACGTCATTCAGAAGCTCATGCAATGACTGACCTTTTTGACACACAAGGCGAACAGGTGCGACAGGAACGCGCCCCGCTCGCCGATCGCATGCGCCCCCGGACGCTCGACGAATTCGTGGGCCAGGAGCACTTTATCGGTGAGGGGAAGCTTCTTCGCCGCGCCATTGAGGCGGACCGTGTCACGTCCGTCCTTTTCTACGGCCCCCCGGGCACGGGCAAGACCACCCTCGCTCGCATCATCGCGAACACGACTGAGGCGCACTTCACCTCCCTCAACGCCGTGCTGTCGGGCGTCAATGACATTCGGGAGGCCATTCAGAAGGCCAAGAACCGCCTCAAGCATCATCAGACGCGCACCATCCTCTTCATCGACGAGGTGCACCGCTTTAACACGGCCCAGCAGGACGCCCTGCTGCCGCACGTGGAGGACGGGACGGTGACCTTCATCGGGGCGACGACCGAAAACCCGTACTTCGAGGTGAACGACGCCCTGGTGAGCCGGTCGCGGGTCTTTGAGTTGGAGCCGCTGGACCAGGAGGATCTACGACAGGTGGCGGCGATGGCGCTCACGGACGACGAGCGCGGCTACGGCAATCACGACGTGCAGATTACCGAGGAGGCGCTCGACCACCTCATCGACACCGCCAACGGCGACGCCCGGTCGGTGCTCAACGCCCTGGAGCTAGCGGTAGAGACCACCGATCCGGACGCAGAGGGGACGGTGCACATCGATCTGCAGGTGGCCGAGGACTCGATCCAACAGCGGGCTGTGCTGTACGACAAGGAGGGAGACGCTCACTTCGATACCATCAGCGCCTTCATCAAGAGCCTCCGCGGGTCGGATCCGGACGCGGCCCTCTACTGGCTCGCCCGGATGCTGTACGCCGGGGAGGAGCCGCGCTTCATCCTGCGGCGGATGCTCATCTTTGCCGCTGAAGACGTGGGGCTGGCCGATCCGCGGGCCCTTCAGCTGGCCCAGAGCGCCGCGCAGGGCTTTGAGTATGTGGGCATGCCCGAGGGGCAATTTTTGATTGCGGAATGCTGTCTGTATCTCGCCACCGCGCCGAAGAGCAACACCACCTTTTCGTACTTCGATGCCCTGGAGCACGTCCGGGAGGAGCAGACGGAGGACATTCCACAGCACCTCAAGGACCCGAGCCGGGACAAGGAGGGGCTAGGCCACGGCGAAGGATACAAGTATCCACATGCCTACCGCGAGCACTACACGCCACAGCAGTATTTGCCCAATGAAATGCAGGGCACGTACTTCTACGAGCCCACCGAGCAGGGCTACGAACGGGACGTGGCCGAGCGCTTAGAACAGTGGCGCGAGCGAGATTTCGACGAGGAGCTGGTGAAACGAGCACAGAAGTACGCTGATGCTGCGGAGAATGACGACGCCAACAGCGAAAGGGGGGAGCAGTCGTGATTCAAGAGGGACGATGGTTGGTAGAAAAGATAGGAAAACACATGTATTTACAAGTAAGACAATAAATTGTGGCTTTGTAGAATGGAGGGGGAAGAAAAAATGAAGACGAAGTCATATACCGAGAAGGCCATTGACATGCTCTCACGTGACGCCTATATCATGGAGTGACATTCGAGAGAACCCCGTTGCTCATCCAGAAGGGTGGAGGGATCAGGCCCCGTGAAACCCTGGCAACCGCTCCGATGCATTGGCTGTGCTGATGCTTTGTCGGAGAAAAGGTGCCCCGTCCTGCCTCAATCTTTGGGGATTGATGAGCGGGAGATTCCGTGCTCTGCACGTTGAACCTCTTCCGCTCACTCGCTGCGGAAGAGGTTTTTTGATTTCCATGGGGGCTTGGAGGCAACGGTTCTTTACCGTGTTGTACTCCCTATTTGTACTATACTATGCAACGTCTTTTCGACAGATCTCACGATCTTTTCTCGATCACGTCTTTCGCGACGCCGGCTGCGTCGATGGAGATCTGTCTGTGTTGGGCTTTCCTGATGGCGGACTCTTGTTAGCGTTCGCCTTGTCTTCGCATCCGTAGCGGTCCTGGAATGTAGATTGTCGCCTGGCGGCTGGCTCCTCTGTGTACCTGAAGGAGAGAGCGCACGCGGCGTGGGACCGACGAATGTAGTCTCTCGTACTGCCCTCCTATTGACGAACCTTCGCCTTCCGATGTCTGAAACCGACGCCCCGAATTCTTCGAAGTCTGACGACACCTCGAGTGCCGACGCGACCGACGACGATTCCCCGTCCGGTACAAAGAAGCCAGACCTTCCGTCCCCCGGCAGTGACGAGGACAGTGCCACGAAGAAGCCGGATCTTCCTTCGGGGACCAAAACTCCGGATCTCCCGTCTCCGGGAGATGATGATGAGGACACGAAGACCCCGGCCGGGCCGCCGGGCGATGGGGCGTCCCTGCCGCCTGGATACAGTCCACAGAAGGACGACGAGCCCGACAAGTCCGACACCGAGATTCACAAGGAGGAAAGCAACTACCTCTACTCGGGCATCCCGGAGAAGCTGGCCGAGGACACGGATCATTTTCTGGAGGAGCAGAAAGAGGTGCTAAAGCACTGCGGCATTTACCAGCAGGACGACCGCGACCTCCGCAAGCAGTTGGACGACAAGCACTACTACTTCTTTGTGCGGTCGAGCCTGCCGGGCGGAAAGCTCACGGCCGATCAGTACCTCGTCCACGACCGGCTGGCCGACGAGTACGGCATTGGCACCATCCGCATTACCACGCGCCAGGGCATCCAAATTCACGGTGTGATGAAGGATGACCTCAAACCGCACCTGCGCGAGCTCAATGAGGCAATGGTGACCACGCTCGGAGCCTGCGGCGACGTGGTGCGCAACACGATGTGCTGCCCGGCGCCGATCGAGGACCCGGTGCGGCACGAGATTCAGGAGTACGCCGAGGAGATTGCGGAGATTACGACACCGGACACCCCGGCCTACCACGACGTCTGGCTCAAAGAGTACGACGACGAGGAAAAAAGCGTCGAGACGATCAAGAAGATCTACGACGGTAGAAAGGAGCGCGGCGAGGACCTAGAGCCGCTTTACGGCAAGGCCTACCTGCCGCGCAAGTTCAAGATCGGCTTCGCCTACCCGGGCGACAACTGCGTCGACGTGTTCACCCATGACGTCGGCCTAATTGCCGTCGTTGAGGACGACGAGCTGCAGGGATTCAACATTGTGGTGGGCGGCGGCCTCGGCAACACGCATAACAAGCCGGAAACCTTTCCCCGCCTCGCCGATCGTCTCGGCTACGTGCCGAAGGAGGAGGCGCTGGAGTTGATTACGGCCATCCTCAAGATTCAGCGCGACAACGGCAATAGAAAGAACCGAAAGCGGGCCCGAATGAAGTATCTGATTGAGGAGTGGGGCCTGGAGAAATTCCACGATGAGGTCGAGGAGCGCTTTGGGCGCCGCCTGGACGATTGGCGGGACGTGCCCGATCCGGAGCTGGACCTACACGAAGGGTGGAATGAGCAGGGCGACGGACATTACTTCTACGGTATCTCCGTTGAGAACGGTCGAATTAAAGACGAGGACGGCTTTCAGCTCAAGACGGCGCTTCGGAAGATCGTGGAGCAGCTGGAGCCGGGGGTCCGTCTGACGCCGAACCACGACATCCTGCTTACCCACCTCCACGAAGACGACAGGGAAACGGTGGAGACCATTCTGCACGAGCACGGCGTGGCCCTCCCGGACGAGCTGACGAACACGCAAAAATATTCGATGGCGTGCCCCGCCCTGCCGAGCTGCGGATTAGCTCTTACGGAGTCGGAGCGGGTCTTCCCGGCCATCATCGACGAGATCGAAGCGGAAATGAATGCCTTGGGTCTGGAGGACGTGAAGCCGTCGATTCGCATGACCGGTTGTCCCAATGGATGCTCGCGGCCGTACGTGGCCGACATCGGCATTGTGGGACAGTCGCTGCACAAGTACAAGATTTACCTCGGCGGGCGGCTGGACGGCTCCCGACTCAATGAGCCCTATGCCGACCTGGTGGACATTGACGAGATTGTCCCGTCGATCCGCACCCTGCTCCGAGATTACGCCGACCGACGAAAGAACGGGGAACCGATTGGGGATTTCTTCAATCGTGTTGGATTCGACTCGCTGCCTTCACTCAACTAGCCAGACTCCACCGATGACACAGCCGAGACGCCCCTCGGGTACGGTGTATTTGGTCGGGGCCGGACCAGGAGATCCGGAACTCATTACGGTCAAGGGACAGCGCCTCGTTCAGCGCGCGGACGTGGTCGTGTACGACCGGCTCGTGCACGCGGACCTCGTTCGTGAGGCCCGCTCGGACGCCGAGCTCTACTTCGTCGGCAAGGCCCCGGGAGAGCACAAAGTCCTCCAGGCCGAGATTAACGCGCTGCTCGCGACGAAGGCGCGGCGCGGCAACGACGTGGTGCGGCTGAAGGGGGGCGATCCCTTCGTGTTCGGTCGTGGAGGGGAGGAGGCCCTGCACCTGCGGCGATCCGACGTTCCCTTTGAAGTGGTGCCTGGGATTTCCAGCGCAATGGGCGTGCCTGCCTACGCAGGCATCCCAGTGACGCACCGCGGCCTCTCACGGGCCTTTACGGTCGTCACGGGCCACACCTGCACGATGGACGACACGGCGCTGGACTGGGATCACCTGACGTCGGTCGACACGCTCATCATCCTGATGGGACTTCGCCGCCTTCCAGAGATTGCCGACAATCTGATCGACGCAGGAAGAGACGCCGACACGCCCGTGGCGGTGATTGCCGCCGGGGCGACGGCCGACCAGCAAGTGGTGCGTGGTACCCTTGACACGATCGACGGGCGGCTTGGCCCGCTGGAGCCGCCGGTCACGATCGTGGTAGGCGAGGTGGCCCAGTGGGGCGGATTGCTCGACTGGTTTGACGATCCCTCGACGGAGGGCAGTGATTTTCCGACGGAGAAAGAGGTGCAGCCGCCGCCCATGCCCTCCACGCGTACCCCGGTATTGCCGGACGCAGCCTTCACTGCTTAACCAACAAGTGCTCTGAATATGTCCACGACTACCTGGACCGACGAGGACTTCGCGGCCCTGAACGCCCGGTTTGAGTCGGCCTCTCCACGTGCTGTTTTGAATTGGGTCTTCGATTCGTTCGAGACGGAAAAGGCCGTGATGGGAAGCGGATTTGGGGCTTCGGGGGTGGTACTCATGCACTTTTTGGAGCAGGTACAGCCCGGCGCGACGGTCTTTTACCTAGACACCGACGTTCTTTTTCCAGAAACGTACAACCTTCGCGACAAGCTGACGGCTCGATTCGACCTCGACATCGTACGTGTACACTCCGGGTTTTCCCTGGACGAACAGGCGGAGGAATACGGCGAGAAGCTGTGGGAGGACGACCCCGACCAGTGTTGCTTTCTCCGAAAGGTGAAGCCTTTGCGTCAGTACCTCTCCGACAAGTCGGCGTGGCTCACGGCCATCCGCCGGGACCAGTCGCCAACCCGCGCGAATGCCGACCACGTGGAGTGGAGTGAAGCCAACGAGGTCGTGAAGGTGAATCCGATGGTCAAGTGGACGGAAAAAGACATCTGGGATCACATTGACCACTACAATCTGCCGTACAACCCGCTTCACGATGAAGGGTATCCGAGCATTGGCTGTATGCCCTGTACGGAACGCGTCGGAAACGATGCCGACGATCCCCGCGCGGGCCGATGGTCGGATTCGGAGAAAAAAGAGTGCGGCCTGCATCTTGAACCGGAGACGGCAGAAGGATGACGCCCTACCCTGTATTTTTGACCTCTCTGGATGAGCAACGGGCCGTTGTGGTTGGCGTGGGGCCGTCTGCCGTGCGGAAGGTGAGAGGCCTTCTCGACGCCCACGCACAGGTTACGCTCATCGCCCCCGATCCTCCGGAGCGGCTTCGGGAATGGGCGGATGAGGGACGGCTCGACTGGGAGAAGCGGCACTACCGGCAAGGGGATTTGCAGGATGCTGCTCTCGTGATCGTCACTGAGGCGTCCGATGAAGCGACCTCCCGGATCATCAAGGAGGCACGTGAACGAAATGTGCTCGTTAACATCACCGGAGACGACGAGCACTCGACCTTTGCGAATGGCGCGGTTTTGCGGCGTGGCCCGCTCGTTGTGTCGATTTCAACGTCGGGCGCCGCACCGTCCGTTTCCGTGCGAATCCGAGAGAAATTGTCTGAGGACTTTGGACCGGAGTACGAAGAGCTTCTTACCATCATGAACGCCCTACGGGACCCAATGCAAACCCACGTGTCCGATTTTTCGGAACGCCGTGATCGGTGGTACACGATCCTCGATTCCGACGCACTCGATCTCCTGCGCGACGGTCGACGAGAGGCCGCCCTTGACCGCATTGAATCCATCGTGGGACCCGATGTCATGGAAAGTATGGAAGTGTGTATGTAGCTAAGACCAGCTGATTAGCTACTTCCACACGTCCACACATCCACACTTACACACGTTACGACGCAATGGAACTCGATCTTCCTGTTCTTACCGACGACGAAGCCACGGAGCCTGAGGCGATTCCCGACGCAACGGTCTTGTTTGCGGGGGACTCGGGCGACGGCATGCAGCTTACCGGCAATCAGTTTACCCGGGCCACGGCCCACGCGAAGAATGATCTCGCCACGCTGCCCGACTATCCCGCCGAAATTCGGGCGCCCGCCGGGACGACGTTCGGCGTGAGTGCCTTCCAGATTCAATTCGGCGCGGGCGAGGTGCGCACGCCGGGGGAAGAGGTGGACATGCTCGTGGCGATGAATCCGGCGGCACTCAAGGTGCACGGGGATCGCGTGGCGCCGGGGGGCACGATTCTCACGAATAAAAATGCCTTCACGGATCGCAATTTGAACAAGGCGGGATTTGACACGAATCCGCTGGAGGATGGCTCACTGGACGAGTACCAGCTCATTCCCATTGAGCTTACGCGTCTGACCCGCACGGCCTTAGAGGATCATCCGCTCAAGCAGGATCAGAAGGATCGGGCCAAGAACATGTTTGCCCTGGGCTTGGCCTCGTGGCTCTACTCGCGGCCCCTGGCCCCGGCCATCGAGTGGATTCGGAAAAAGTTTGAGGACAAGCCGGAGATTCTGGAGGCCAACCTTCACGTGCTGAAGAAGGGATATCACTTCGGCGAGACGGCGGATCTCTTCGCTACCCGCTACGAGGTGCGCGAGGCCGAGCTTCCGGACGGAACGTATCGGACGATCACGGGGGCGGAGGCGCTATCGCTTGGTCTCGTGTCGGCGGGGGAGAAGAGCGGGCTCGACATCTACTACTCGTCGTACCCCATCACGCCGGCCTCCGACATCCTGCACGAAATGAGCAAGCACAAGCAGTTTGGCGTACGGACCGTGCAGGCCGAGGACGAAATTGCGGCGGTGACGTCGGCCCTGGGCGCGTCCTTCGGGGGGCACATCGGGGTGACGGCCACCAGTGGACCGGGCGTCGCGCTCAAGACGGAGGCGATCGGGCTCGGGGTCATCACGGAGCTTCCGCTCATCGTGATCAACATGCAGCGCGGCGGGCCCTCGACGGGGCTGCCCACGAAGCCGGAGCAGAGCGACCTCCTGCAGGCAATGTACGGACGCAACGGCGATGCCCCGGCGGCGATCCTCGCCCCGCACTCGCCGTCGGACTGCTTCGAGGTGGCCTTCGAGGCGGCCCGCATCGCGACGAAGTACATGACGCCGGTCTTCATCATGGCGGACGGGTACCTCGGGCAGGGGGCCGAGCCCTGGCGCGTGCCCGATCCGAACGATCTTCCCGAGATCGACGTCACCTTCGCCGGGGAAACGAACGGGGTGGATGGAGAGGGACGCGAGACCTTTCATCCCTACGTTCGCGACGAGGAGACGCTGGCCCGCGGATGGGCCACGCCGGGCACGCCCAACCTGGAGCATCAGATTGGGGGGCTGGAGAAAGAGCACGAGACGGGCCACGTGAGTTACGACCCGGAGAATCACCAGAAAATGACCGAGATCCGTGCGGAGAAGATTCAGCGGATCACGCAGGACATTCCGTCGACGGAGATTAACGGTCCGGAATCGGGAGACGTGCTCGTTATCGGATGGGGATCTACTAAGGGCGCCATTGACACGGCAGCGAATCGACTGCAGGCCGAAGGGCGGGCCGTCAGCAGTGTGCACCTGCGGCACCTCAGTCCGCTGCCCGCCGACCTCGACGACATCGTCGCACGGTTCGACCAGGTGCTCGTGCCGGAGCTCAACAACGGCCAGCTGGTCCGCGTGCTGCGTGACCGATTCGCTCGCCCGTTCGAGGGGCTCAATAAGATTCAGGGACAGCCCTTCGAGGCCCGCGAGATTGTAAAGAAGGTCCGCACCCTTCTCGACGCATAGTCTGAACGTTTCCTTCCACCTCCGAACTGTATCGTCATGACGTACATCGTCACCGAGCCCTGCATCAACTGCAAATACACCGACTGCGTGGAGGTTTGTCCGGTGGATTGCTTCTATGAGGGGCCGAATTTCCTGGCCATCCACCCGGACGAATGCATCGACTGCAACGCGTGCGTCCCGACGTGTCCGGTGGAGGCGATTTATCCAGATGACGAAGTGCCCGAAAAGTGGTCTCACTACTACCAGTGGAATGACTACCTGTCGCGGCAGTGGAAGGAGATGGGCTACAACATCACCCGGGAGAAAGAGGATCCGGAGGATGCCGACGAGTGGCAGGACAAGGAGAAGTCCGAGCAGGACATCCTGACCTGGGACACTTGAGTGGACTCCTTCCTTTGGGCTCGCGTAAAGACGCGCCGCCGGCGCGTCTCGACACCATAGATCAAAGCGACTTGCTAGTAGGATGAGCGATAACGATAGTCAAGACGGCACCAAGAAACCGGATCTTCCGCCCAGCCTCTCGGGGGGAGACGACACCTCCGCCGAGAAGGAGAGCAGCGGCGAAGGCGGGACGAAGAAGCCGGATCTTCCTCCGGGCCTCTCGGACGACGATGGGACCGGAACGAAGACGCCGGCCGGACCGGGATCAGAGGACACCTCTGAGCCGACGCTGCCGCCGGGCTTTGGGGGCGACGGAGCGACGGCGGACGAGCCGGAGCTGACGCGGAAGGACTTCCAGACCGACCAGGAAGTGCGCTGGTGCCCCGGGTGCGGCGACTACGTCATCCTGGCTCAGGTGCAGCGCCTCCTGCCCGACCTCGGTGTAGACAAGGAGAATATTGTCTTCGTGAGTGGCATTGGCTGCTCCGGGCGATTCCCCTACTACATGAACACGTACGGCGTGCACTCCATCCACGGGCGGGCCCCGGCGTTTGCGACGGGACTCAAAACCTCGAATCCGGAGCTCGACGTGTGGATCGTGACAGGGGACGGGGATGCCCTGTCGATTGGGGGCAACCACCTGATTCACGTCCTGCGGCGCAACCTGGACACGCAGATTCTCCTCTTCAACAACGAGATCTACGGGCTGACGAAGGGGCAGTACAGTCCCACGTCCGAGCAGGGCAAGGTGACGAAGAGCACGCCGCACGGCTCGGTGGACCGACCGGTGAATCCGGTGGGCCTCGCTCTGGGCGCCGACGCCTCCTTCGTCGCGCGGACGGTGGACAATGATCCGAACCACATGACGGATATCCTCAAAGCGGCCCACAGCCACACGGGCACGGCGTTCGTGGAGATCTATCAGAACTGCCACGTCTTCAACGACGGGGCCTTCGCTGAATTCACCGACAAGAGTACGAAGTCCCTCCGTACCCTCCAGCTGGAGGATGGGGAGCCGCTCGTCTTCGACAACGGCAGCAAGGGCGTCCGAATTGATCCGGTGAGCCTCTCGCCGGAGGTCATTTCGCTGGAGAACAGTGAGTACGGCGTGAGCGACTGCCACGTCCACGATCAGTCGAACGCGAACCTCGCCCGCATTCTCGGGGAGCTCTTCTGGGATCCGGACCTGCCGCGCCCGTTCGGCATCATCTACCAGGAGGATCGCCCGACCTATGAGGCACAGGTCCAGGCCCAGGTGGAACAGGCCATGGAAGAAGACGAGCCCCGCGATCTTGAAGGGCTGCTGCACGGCAATGACACCTGGACGGTTGGTGACTGATAGATCGTATTGCGTAGTGCGTAATGGGGCTTTGCGTTGAATCAAGCAATACATACGTACTACGAGATACACGCCGATTCCAAGAGCCACGCTC
>JAHENZ010000262.1 GCA_018609755.1 Salinivenus sp.
TCCCGCTCCTCCCCGGCCTCCACGTCGAAGATGCGCGTGTAGAAGGCCGTAGGGCCGCGGTGTCGTTGGAGCGCGCGGGCGGCCCGCCAGAGGGCGTCGTCGGCGGGCGTCGTCGGACGAGCAGTTGGGGAATCCTCCGCAACGTCCGTCAGCGAGTCCACCAACGCGCGCCGGTCGGCGTCCTGCAGCATGCCGTTGTCCAGCATCGGGGCGGCGAAGGTGGTACCGTCCAGACCTACGACGGAGAGGTGCCGGCGATCGCTGTATCCCGCGCTTTCGAGCGGCAGGACGTGCACGTGACCGGGCCGAGGGCGCTGCGCCTGCACGGATTGATCGTCGAGCCACCGCTTCATTAGCGCGGCCAACTGCCGATCCGAGGCCTCGCAGGCCACCGGCATCTCACTGAGCCGGTCGAGGCGGTCGTAGAGAAGCTGGCGAGCAGCCTCGTCGATCGTGCGCTCCTCCTCCGGCACGCTCTCGTCCACAGGGTCCACTGGGCCGAACGTTTCGAGAAAGGTGCAACTGTTCTCAGCGAGGGTTCGCACGTCGCCTTCACGGGGCACCAGATCCACGAGCGCCTGCACGTACCCGGTCAAAAGCTGAAACTGCTCTAAGCGTTTTTCCTCTCGATCCGTTAGGGTGCCGTCGGCCCGATCCCCAGACTTCTCTTCCAGCGACGTTACCGCCGACCGGAGCCCACTCAGCAGCCCCTCCCGCCCTGCTTCGTAGGACCGCGCGGCCAGAAGTGTCGCCGCCTCGTGCGGACGCAAGCTTGGACTCTCACCCGAATCAGACTCGTCCTCGTCTCCGCCAAGCCACCGATCCGTTCGCAGAAGTCGCTCCCGCAACATCCGAATGAGAATCGCGGGGTCGAAGTCTTCACGCACCCACTCGTACAGCCCACGTAGTGCCCGCCCGGTGCGGGTCTGGTCCGCCGGTAGGCCGGTGCCCATCGTGATCGGAATCCCGGCTCGTTTGGCCTCATCCGCAATGAGGGACGCGTAGGGCTGCGCGCTCGCGTAGGCGATGGTCGCCTTCCCAAAGTCGATGTCACGCTCCAGAAGGTCCCGAACCACCGCCTTCACCTCGTTCGTCGCCCCCACGACCCGAACGAAGTGATCGTCGGACGCCGGCTCTCCGGCATCTTCGTCGCTGGATGTACGGACCCCCTCCACGTCTCCAAACCGTGCAGCGGCCGTCTCCGGGGGAGCAGCGCCGTCTCGCGTATCGCCCCCGTTCACGCCGAGGCGGACGAACGCTTTTGCGTTCCGTTGAAGCACCTTCAGAAACTGCGCCGCATGCTCCGAAAGATTCGCAGCTCCGGCGACGGCATACACCCTCTCCTCCACGCCCGGCGCTTTCCCAGCCTGTACGCGCTCGGTGGCCCACTGGTAGACCATCGCATCGTCGTAGAGCGCACGTTCCTCCAGCTCCCGCACGTAGCGGTCATAGCACTCGGCGACAATGCCGATCGTGTCCGACGCGTCAGGCGCCTCGGCGCGCTCCCGAACCGCCGCCACGGCCACGTCCCCTTCCCGAAGCGTGTCGATCGCACTCGCGACCGTCGACGCAAGCAGATGCCACCCGGGCAGGCCGTCGTGCTGCTCCCGGGGGCGCTCCTGGAGAATGCGGGCCGTTCGGAACAGGTGCGCTTCGACCGGCGCCTCCCGCCGCCCGGACTGGAGAATGTCGATCTGCGCCACCGATTCGGCATAGTGCCGCGGAATCTGCACCTGAATGCCCTCCCAGCCGCCCCGCTGCCGGGCCAGCGCCGTTTCAAGGGCGTGCCCCAGCTGGGTTCGGGGGACGAAGACGACGAACGGGGCGCGCGGATGCGTCTCTCGCAGCCGATCAAGCTGCTCGACAAGAATGCTGGGCGTCATGCAATCGAAGTATTGACGTCAAAACCGATTCACGGAGAAGACCCACATTGCGGGGACCAGGTGTTTTCTCCAGAATGACAAGCGACCGCGGCCGACGGACCGCCTTGGACACGCATTCGACCGTCTACAGTCCGCCGTCAGTCGTCGACCCGAAGAACAGCACGCAGCACAGCACGACCCCCCGCGGCCATTTTGCATCTAAAAATGCATTTACACGGGGTCACACAGACCGGAGCCAATCGTCGATCTCGTCCTCCAAAGAAAACGCCTCTTCCGGCGGATACTCGAACGTGCGGTGCGTCCAGTCGCCGCTGCCGTTGAGAAGCGGACGATACTTCGACCGGTACGCGTCGGGCCGAGCGGCAACGTCGGCAAGGGCATCCGCGGCCGCATCGACGTCGGCCTTCGTGTTGTAGAGGCCAAACGAGACGCGCACCATGCCCGGCTGGGATTCCGGAGCACAGTCCTCGCCCCCGGCCGTCCCATCGCTCCCCGTTCGTCCCAGCAACTCCCGCACGAACGGCTGTGCACAGAAGCACTCGTTCCGCACGGCAATACCAAAGTAGTCGTTGAGCGCGGCGGTGACGAGCCCGTGCGGCAGACCGTCGAGGTTAAACGTGATGACCCCGATTCGGTCGGCCACCTCCAGGCGGTGAGAACCATAAATTTGCAGGCCGTCGATGGCCTCGAACCGCTCCATAGCGTACTGTGTGAGCGTGCGCTCGTCCTCTTCGATCACGTCCATCCCGATCCGACCGAGGAGGTAGAGCGTGGCCGCCAGCCGAAAGGCCCCCGGCAGGTTGGGCGTCCCGGCTTCCTCCCGCTCCGGCAAGTCGTCCATGATTTCATAGCGACCCGTTTCGACTCGATTCACGATGCCGCCGCCGACCTCCTGCGGCTCCAACCCCTCGAAGAGCGTCTTTCGGGCCACGATGACGCCCGGACTGCCCGGCGCGTAGATCTTGTGTCCACTCATGCACAGGACGTCAATCGCCTCGTCCGCGGCCTCTCCCTGCACGCTGAACGGCAGGTGTGCGGCGGACTGCGCGGCATCCACTACGCACAGCGCCCCCACCTCGTGCGCGAGTTTCGCAATCTCGTGCACCGGATTGATGATGCCGGTCACGTTGGACGCCGCCGTCACGGCCACGTAGTTGAGCCGGTCGGCGTGCTCCCGAATCGCCGCGCGCAGCGCCGTCATGTCGACGCGCCCCGCCTCCCCGTCCGGGTCCTTCTCCAGCGGGACGTGCACCACCTCGCCTACGTGCTTGCGGTGGGGCAGGTCGTTGGCGTGGTGCTCCATCATCGTCGTGATGACGAGATCCCGGTCCGGGCGCCGCTCGGCCAGGACGCGAGCCATGCGGTTGAGCCCGCCGGTGACACCGCTGCCGTTGAAGACCACCGTGTAGTCGTCGGAGGCGTCCACAAAGTCGCCGACAATCTCGTGCGCCCGGTGGTAGAGGTGCGTCATGATTCGCGCCCCGAAGTGCAGTTGCGAGTGCGTGTTAGCGTAGTGCCGGAGCGACCGGCGCACCACGTCGTCGGCCACCGTGAGGCGCAGGTTCGACGCCGCACTGTCGAGGTAAATGCGACGCGCCGTACTGCCA
>JAHENZ010000263.1 GCA_018609755.1 Salinivenus sp.
GACCAACGCTCGAAACTGCCAGAGTCGTTGTGCAAGGTCACTAGACCACGAACGGCCCCGCCACAAACAGTCCGTACGCGAGCAGCAGAAGCACACCGCCCCAGCGTGTGATACGGCCTCGCGCCATAAGACCAGCGATCAGGAGCACGGTACCGGCACAAACGGGCAAATAGAAGTGCAAAGTTCTCCCTTTCACGGGGAGGGGACGGACGAGCGCTATGACGCCCGCGTTAAAGCAGAAAAAGGCAAGAGCCGACCCCACGACGTTGCCGAAGCTCAGGTCGGGCCGGCCCTTCAGCGCTGCCGGCAATTCGCGGGCGACCTCTTCCACACTCACCAGCAACGCGAGAACCGTCATGCCGAATGCAGTGTCGGTCCACCCCAGAGCGTCAATAATCGGCCGGGCCCCGCGCAGCAGCCCTTCGCTCCCTACGAGAACACCCACGAGAGAAGCAACGAACCAGGCCGTGGATCGCCAAATCCCGGACAGCCCTTCTTCATCGATATCGTCCTCAACGGTCTCCGGCAGCGTGATCTGAACCCCACGCCGTTCCCAGTACACCAGAGCAGCAATTCCGCCGACAGAGCCCAAGAGGAGAAGTGCTCCGTCAATCCGGGAAAGATGTCCATCGATGGCCAACCCCATTAACAGCAGGACCGCCCCCGCCGGAAGCAGCAGAATGCGGCGGGGAACCTCTCGAAAGTGCAAAGGCGCAATTACGGCCGTGACGCCTAGGGCCAGAGCGAGCGCCACCATTGCTGCCCCCACAATTGTGCCCAGCGCAATGCCGGCCGCTGCGTCATAATTAGCAGTGACTCCGACGGCCAGATTTTCAGCGTCGAACCCAATAAACACGACGCTGATGAGAAATGCTGAAAGCCTCCGTTGGCGTGAAAGCCCAACGGTGCTCTCCACAAGCGTTTCGGCAGAAACGACCACGAGGCCGAGTCCAAGCACAAATAGACCCGCAGCGAGAACAAGCGACATGGTCGTACGTCCTCTGTAGGCCTTGCTCCTTGCCCGACCGCTTCACGTGCTAGTGGTCTGTTACACGTCATTTTGGTGTCTTGGAATCCCAAACGATCTCAAAATTCCTCAGGCAGGTCGCTTCGAGCGCAGTCGAGAAGCCTCTCCGAAGTCGGAGGCTTCGCCTGGAAGATTTCCCGACGTAGGCAATCTCAGATTGCCATGCTCGAAATGACATGCCACAATCTGGAATTTTGAGATCGCGGCTTCAACCCGCAAATTCATCTGTAACGGTCCACTAGTGGTGCGTCAAGTTTTCCATGTCGAGTCGAGCGTTGATCGAGGGCTTGTATTCAGGCCACTGAAGCAGCATTCGGATCGACGTGTCCAATTCGGGACCTGACACCTCCAGCTTGACTGACCACTATCGGACGACGGTGACTGTGCTCTGTGCGACAAACGCCCCTGAGAACTTCTCCCGAACGAATTCCAGGGCCTCAGTGGCGTTCTCCCGATCCGCGAAGGCCCCGATGCGCACCCGATAGTAGGGCTGCGAGTATTCAATGACGATGGGCGGTTGGGACCCAAAGAGGTCCTGCGGGGCCTCATCTTTCACTTCGGTCCACCAGCGCCGCACCCGCTCCCGGAATTCCTGCGAGGCCTCTTGGTCCTGAGCAGAATACACCTGAATTCGGAACCCCTCGACTGTTTGTTTCACCCCCGCGTCGGCACGGCCCTGCATGAGCCGCTGCGGCACCCGATGGGGCACCTCCATGGTCTGCTCCGGTGGGCGCACCGAATAGGCCGTGACGTCGAACGTCTCATACTGGGCCACCGACGCCTGGGCCGCATCGTCTCGGGCCGCATCACGATCCGGCGGGGCCGGTCCTTGATCTGAGTCGCCTCCAGTCTGAGACGGACCACTGCAGGCCATCAGCAGCGTCAATCCGAGGATGGAAAAAACAAACAAAGGTCGTCGGGGCATCGAAAATGGACGTTCGTCCGGAAAGAACTACGAGTGTGTGCCAAGCCCTCTTCTTCTATGCCGTGGCTCGGGCCTCTTCCATAATGGCAACTGACCCACTGGCTCCAACTCGAGTCGCGCCGTGCGCAATCATCCGTCGGAAATCGGCAACAGACCCCACTCCTCCGGAGGCCTTCACGCCAAGCGCATCGCCCACCACCTGCCGCATCAACGCCACGTCCTCGGCACGGGCGCCCGCCGAGGCAAACCCCGTGGAGGTTTTGACGAAGTCGGCCCCCGCTTGGTGCGCAATGACGCACGCCACCGCCATTTGTGCGGTCGTGAGGAGAGCAGTCTCGAGAATGACCTTCACGGGCACGCGGCCTCCCACGGCATCCTCTTGATCCCGAGCAGCCGTCACGACCGCCCGGATGTCGGCCTCAGCGTCGGCGTACCGGCCGCTGGTAACGGCCCCGATTGCGAGCACCATGTCCAGCTCGCGGGCTCCGTCCGCCACGGCCCGCTTCGCCTCCTGCGCCTTGGTGGCGGTCCGGTTGGCTCCATGCGGAAACCCGACCACAGTGCAGGGCGTCACGTTTGTCCCGTCGAGTTGGCGCGCCACGCGCGGAACGAAGGTAGGGTGAATGCAGGCGGCCGTGAATCCATACGTCATGGCCTCCTCACAGAGCTGATCGATCTGCCCATCGGTCGCCGCCGGGCGAAGCTGCGTGTGATCGATCCGATCCGCAATCTCTTCTGGCGACACCTCCACTGACTCATCCGGTCCGGCCAGGCCGGGAGACGTGGGCGTCGCCACGCGTTCCAGTGCTTCTTCGACGTACGGAGCAGCCGAAGAGTCCACCTCTGATTCGAGGTCACGAAGAGCGGATGTAAATCGTTCAGGGTCGTGGACGGGCATGAGGCAAGAATGACGTTGTAAAGAGTCGCGACGTGCGACGGTACAGTACATCTCCCGTCCGGTACGAGGGCGACTGGGGTCGCCCCCGCACGACTGGAGGTGCAAAATTCTCCTCCGTAAGATGGGAGAAGCTCTGCACAATGTCGAACGAAAACTACCGCTCTACGAGCTCGTCAAGGTCATACCGCTTGCGTTTGTCCCAGAGCGTCTTTTTGGAGATGCCGAGATCCTCGGCAATCTCGGCGTAGCTGTCATCCGTTCGGGTCTCCAGAGTACGACGGATGTACGCCTTCTCCAGATCCTTGAGGGAACGCCCGAGAGGAAACTGGAAGGCCCCTTCAGACGAGTGCATGTCGTCGAGCCGCCCCGGCGGCGCGAGGGTCAGATCCTCTGCCCCAATCAGGTCATCATTGGTAAAGATCATGGCGCGCTCCAACACGTTGCGGAGCTCCCGCACGTTGCCGGGCCACATATGCTCGCGGAGCTTCTCCTCGGCATCGTCCGTGAAACCTTCCACGTCCGTCCCAAATTCAGTGTTGAACTCGCTCACCATGTGCCGCGCGATGAGCATCACGTCGTCGCCCATGTGCCGGAGCGGGGGCATTTTGACGTTCACCACGTTGATGCGGTAAAAGAGGTCCTTCCGGAACGTCTCCTCCTGGACACTCTCCTCCAGGTTCGAGTTCGTTGCACACAGGATGCGCACGTCCGCCGAGAGGTCCTCCACCCCCCCGAGCCGCCGAAATTGACGGCTTTCGAGAAAGGAGAGCAGCTTCGCCTGGAGGGCCATACTCATCGAATCAATTTCATCGAGGAAGAGCGTCCCTCCATCAGCCACTTCAATAAGTCCCTCCTTCGAGTCCCGCGCGTCCGTGAAGGCCCCCTCCTCATAGCCAAATAGCTCCGCCTCTAGCAGATTGTCGGGGAGCGCCGCGCAGTTAATGTCGGTGAACGCCTTTTTGGCCCGGGGCGAGTTGTAGTGCAGGGTCTTGGCCGCCAGATTTTTCCCGGTTCCCGTCTCTCCCGAAAAGAGGACCGTCGTATTTGAGGCATCGCAGAGCGTTTCGATCGTCTCCCGAACCCGAACGATGGCGTCACTCTCTCCCAAAACTCCCTGAATCGGATACTCCTTCTGCTGCTTCGTCTTGATCTGTTTCAGTTCCTGCTGGGCCCCATAGAGCTCAATTGCCTTCTCGAGCAGCGCCCGCATCTCCTCCAGGTTTACAGGCTTCTGTAGGTAGTGGAATGCCCCCTGCCGCATGGCCTCCACGGCGGTCTGTACCGACGAGTGCGCCGTCATGATAATGACCGGCACGTCAATCTCCCGCTCCTGGAGCGTCTCCAACAGCTCGACCCCATTCATCTCCGGCATCATCATGTCCGCCACCACCACGTCCGGCTCCTTGGCCCCCTCGTCGAGGGCGTCAAGCATCGACACCGGATTTAGATACGTTTCTACCTCGTACCCGTCCCGTTCTAGGACGTTGGAGAAAAGATTGCCGATCTTCGGCTCGTCGTCTACGACGTAGATTCGTTTATTCATGTGACAAGTCTTTTCCAGCTATCCCAGAGAAAACGTATCCGACCGGCAAGCTGTACATCCGGCGTAACGAGCACAGCTTGTGGTTTTTGCCCCTTCCGATCGCCTCCTCGACCCTCACGCAGTGCAGTGCTACACTTGAGTGGGCCTCAGCTCCGTACGGTCCTGTTTAGAACCGGCCGACACACACGACTGAAAGATTACATTTTGTAGCAGGTCGTGGGAAAGGAGGGTGGGGCGTGTATTTACTTAACAAGTAGGGTCTTTTTTCCCAAAACCCTCGACAAACCAGACGCAACGCCCGTCAGAAAGATTCCCGCAGGATGGGTTTTCACTCGAATCGGGACAAATCACCGATCAGGCGTCCGGCCAGCCCAAAGAACCTCCCGTGCAGACCCCCAACAACTGATCTATACCTTCGTAACAGGATGGCGTTGCAGATGTTGTAGGCCTCGTTGCTCACGTCCTCGTCCCGTCAATGATACATCGCACTGTTCTCGAATTTAGTTTACTGATTGGTCTGGTTCTGGCGACAGGGTGTGGGGCGTCGGACGCCGACCGGTCCGACGCCACACAAACCGACGACCTTGATCGAACCGTCCGCATCGAACGCCCAGTCGAGCGGGTCGTGTCACTCGCACCCAATCTCACAGAACTGGCCTATGCGGCGGGCGGCGGATCGAAGCTGGTGGCCGTGACTACGGCCGACGACTACCCACCCGCGGTGGACACTCTCAATCGCATCAGCGCACTTCCGGTCGACTTCGAAGCGATTACGGCGAAGAATCCCGATCTCGTCCTCGCCACCGATCAGGTGAATCCTCCCGGCGACACCAAAACGTTCGACTCGCTAGACCTTCCCGTGTACTTCTTCTCCTTTTCGTCGCTGTCGGACGTGTTTGAGGGAATCCGCACGATGGGCACACTCTTGGGAACCGAGGAGGTAGCAGCCGACAGTGCACGTACCCTCGAACGGCAGATTGCTTCACTTCGGGCTCGCACGGAATCCATTCCCCCAGCGGAACGGCCTCGTGTGCTCGTCCTCATCGGCGACGAGACCCTCTATAGCTTCGGACAGGGCAGCTACATACACACCCTCGTGGAGGTCGCCGGGGGGCGTAGCATCACAGATTCACTTGACGCGAGCGCTCCCACCCTGAGCGAAGAGTTCGTCCTTACTGAGAAGCCGGACGTGATCGTGGGAGCGTGGGGCGCCGATTACGATCCGAAGCGACTGCTGGAGCTCCACCCCACCTGGGACGTGGTGCCCGCCCTCCAAAACGACCGGGTCTACAGCCTGCCGGCGAGCCTATTGCTCCGGCCCGGCCCCCGGCTCGTCGAAGGCGCTCGTCGCTTGGCCAAGCGCCTGCATCCGGATCGGTTCCGTACCCTCTCGGCGGATACGAGCCTCGCGAGCCGCTCAGTTCCTGAAGCGCCGTCCTCCATAGCCGAACGTGCTCCCACCCCGTGAAGCGTCCGTGGACTACCGGACTCGGCCTGATCGGCGTCCTCGCCTGCACGGTCGGCGTCACCGTTGCCTTCGGAAGCACAGCCATCGAGTGGGGCGACGTGTACCGCGTGCTCGGTCACCATCTCCTGGGGCTGGGAGGCTCTGTGAATCCGGTGGTCGACCGCATCGTGTGGCAACTGCGACTCCCCCGGGCGCTCCTCGCCTGTCTCGTCGGCGGCGGCCTTTCCATCATCGGGGTGGCCATGCAGACGCTCGTGCGCAATCCGCTGGCCGAACCCTACATCCTAGGCATTTCTAGCGGGGCCTCCGCCGGGGCGTCGTTCTTCTACCTCGGCTTCCTTCCGCCGCTCATTTCGAAAACGCTGTCTATGCCGATCGCAGCCTTCCTCGGGGGCCTCGCCTCGATTGCGATCGTGTACCTCGTGGCACGAGACGGTCCCCGCGTGTCGGTCGCACGTCTGCTCCTGGCGGGCGTGGCCATGTCCGCCCTCATGGCCTCCCTCACCTCGTTCGTCACCTTCTCCTCCCCGGAGCCGGACAAACTGCGCGCCGTCCTGTTCTGGCTGTTGGGATCCTTGAGTGGGACGCGCTGGGAACAGCTGCCCATTCCCGCACTCGCTACGGGCCTCGGCCTCGGGACAATGGTTCTGCTCGCCCGCCCCCTCGATGCAATGCTGATGGGCGAAGAACCGGCCCAGAGTCTCGGCATGCCCGTCGAAGCCCTCAAACGGGGACTCATCGTGCTCGCGGCCCTGGTAACCGGCACGCTCGTCGCAGTCTCCGGCGCGATTGGCTTCGTTGGCCTAATCGTCCCGCACGCCGTACGCCTACTCGTGGGGGTCCCCCACCGACGATTGGTTCCACTGAGCTTTCTCGCCGGGGCCATCTTTCTCTGCTGGGCCGACCTTGCAGCCCGAACAATTCTTCCGGCCCAAGAACTCCCCGTGGGCATTCTTACAGCCCTCTGCGGTGTCCCCTTCTTCCTCGTCCTCCTGCGACGCCGCAACTACCACTTCGGCTAACCTGAACGGACAGCCGCCCCTCCCCCGTTGGACGTCTCAGAGACGAGGACCTCATCCCGCTTGTCCCTTGTGAATGTCTTCCAGAAACTCGTCCACACGCTCCTCAAGGTGCTCTTCCCCGGACGGCGTGTCCTCCACGAGATCCTGCGACGCCGGTTCACTCGGCTCCGTCTCCGCCGACGATTTACTCCGGAAATACGGGTACACCACAGCGGCCAAGAGAATGTTAATGAGCACAAAGGCCAGAATTGCAAAGATTACAACGCCCGGTTCGAGGGCAAAGTCAATACGGTCGGTCATAGAACTCTGGGGCGGAAATGGAAGAGAACAGCGAGACCAAAAGAGATGCCGCTCGCTAGCGGATTTGGATTGTGAAACGTTCTCTGTAAAAGACTATGCGTACATCTTCGTAACGAGTATGCTGAACGTATGATCCATTACGAATGTCCATTACCTCTCCTAGTGTAAAAGCCCAAACACGCAACTTCATACGACCAAATAAGCACAGCTCTGTGTTCACTAACTCAGAAATATACACGTTGGGATACGCCCGATGGGCCGTCGAGGACGTCAAGAAGCAGCTTCAGACGCTCGAGGCCACACTCGTCGACGTGCGACACTCCCCGCATACCTCAAAGCCTGGGTTTTCCAGAGACGACTTGAGCGCCCGATTCGGCGATCGATACCTGCACGTTCCCGCCTTTGGAAATGTCAACTATAAAGACGGTCCAATCGAGATTGCCCGGCCGGAACAGGGCATTGAGAAGATGCAGGGCCTGGAGCGTTCGCCAATCTTGATGTGCGGATGCCAGTCGCCCCGCACGTGTCACCGTTCAGTCATCGCCGAGCTTCTTGCCGATCGTACCGGAGCGTCCATCACGCATCTTCGGTCGCCCAGCGAGCGCGCAGAGCCCACCCTATTTGGGGATTGATCAGGCACTACGGCGTTTCGACCGCCGCGTCTCGTAGGCTCGATTGCACGTCAATTTCGCTATGGAGGGTCCGGTGCACCGGGCACTTATTCGCAATCTCCAAAAGTCGCTGCCGCTGCTCGGCCGTCAGGTCGCCCTGCACGTCGATCTCTCGCTCAATCCGGTCCACTTTGCCCTCCGTCTGATCGCAGTGAGCACAATCGTCGGCATGGACCTTCTCGTGTGTGAGCCGGACCGACACCTCTTCCAGCGGCCAGTCTTTTCGGTCCGCGTACATGCGAAGGGTCATGCCCGTACAACTCCCGAGAGCCGATAGCAGGTAGTCGTAGGGCGTGGGTCCCGCGTCCGTCCCGCCGACGTCCGTCGGCTCATCAGCGACGAGGGAGTGCCTTCCTGCGCGAATCTCGGTCCGGTACTCGTCCTCGGTATGCGTCACGATCTGTCCTTCCGGATGCTCAGTGGCCTCCTCCGGCCCCTCCACGTACTTCCGCGCCCAGGCCCCAAGCACAAGTCCCACATATTCAGCATCGGCCGGGTCGGAGAGAAGATGATCGGCGTCGTCGAGGGAGATGAAGCTCTTTGAATGTTTGGCCGCTTCAAAAATCTGAGCGGCATTGTCGATGCCCACCGTCTGATCCACGGGCGAATGGAAAATCAGAAGGGCCTTCCCCAACGTGCGAATGGTTTCCTCCATCTTCGTGGCAGCCAGATCCTCCAGAAACTGCTTCCGAATCGTGAAGGATCGCCCCGCCAGCGTGACCCGCGCCTCGCCACTGCTTTTGATCTCCTCCAGGTTGTCGTCGAGAAGGCGCGTGACGTGCTCGGGATCGTACGGCGCAGCAATCGTCGCGATCGCTTCGGTACTCGGGATGCGGTGCGCCGCCTGCAGAACCGCCGCCCCTCCGAGGGAGTGCCCGACCAAGATCCGCGGGGCCTCGTAATGATCGGCCAGATACTCAGCAGCTTCTACCAGGTCGCCAACATTCGAGGAGAAATTTGTGTCCGAAAAGTCGCCCTCACTCTCCCCGAGTCCCGTAAAGTCGAAGCGCAGTACCGCGATGTTCTGCCGATTCAGCGCGCGACTAATGGCCCCCACGGCCCGCAAATCCTTCGAGCACGTAAAGCAATGAGCAAAAAGAGCATACGCGTCGGGGGATCCCTCTGCCGGCACGTCGAGGCGTGCTGCTAGTTCGTGCCCCCGTTCGTTCGAAAAATGGACTTTGTGAGACATAGCCTTGCGTGTTCTTTTCTGAAAATGGAATACGGGCGCTGAAAAATGGAGCCACGTGCCTTACTTGGGCGACGCGCTCGTCGATCAGAGGTCTGTGCCGGTCCTGCTACACGGCCCCGTAGAGCAGCCCCCGCATCACGTTTACGTCCGAAGCCGAATGGTTTGCTTCCAAACAAAACATAATTTCGAAAAGTCCCTCGGCGACAGTTGATCGAACCCTCTTGATTTCGAGAAGCCACCAGCCCGCCCCCCGCTTTCGACTAGTGGGGCCTCTCGAAAGTGTAGCGACGAGTCTTCACCGACGCACCGGATTCAAACGTCCGCTCCGCAAACGTGACCGTTCCGTCTCGTCCGATCAAGAGGACGGTGGAGGCTCGGGTCCCGTAGCGCTCCCCGTCGATGAAAAGCGGCGACAGCATCCGCTCGCGCTCCGTTCCGAGGCCCGTCTCCGGAAGTTGATCGTCGGGGGCTGGACGTCGATCGTCCAGAAGGTCAAGGAGGGAATGGACGGTGACGTCGTTCCGCTGCAGTCGTGCCTGTATTCCACGCTTCGCGCGCTGCACCTTAGGCCACGGCGTATCGAGCCGGTCATTGCTGAGGCCGTGAAGACCAGGCTCGACCGGGTGAATGCCGGACTCGCGGTTCGAAATGTAGTACAGCGACGACGGCGTGCCCAACAGGAGATTGAATCCGTTGTACCGATCAGCGTCCGCCTCCACCTGTTCGAGGTAGGACCGCGGATCAGGCTCTTCCCGGAGATAATCGGCCACGAGTGCCCCTCGCGATTGGGCGTCGTCCCGGTACGCCCCCGGTTCCCGAACATTGGTCACGACGCCCCAGTAGCCCGACCGCGTGACTCCCATCCACGTCCCCCCGGCCTTGAGATCCCGCCCGCCGAGCACGTGAGACGCGTCGTCCCAGTAGTCCGCAGAAGCCGTAGGCCGCTCGTAGAACTCGTCCCGATTTCCCGCAAAGATAAGGGAGTAGTCGGAATGCTGATCGTAGTTGAAAACGAGAAGACACATCGGCCGGAGATCCGCGCGAAAAGAATCGGACATCTGTGTACGGCGGACGTGAGATTGGAGTTCAAACACATGTCCCTACTCCTCTCGCTTCTGAACGACCACGAGTTGGGGCGGATCATTTTTCTGATTTACGAACCGATAGGAGAGGGCCTGAAACGCCTCCTGCGAAAGACCGGCGGCCCACGCATCGACGGCCTCCGCCTCCGCCGGGCCGCCCTCGTGACCAGTGTATACCACAACCGTTACCACCCCGCCTGGACGAAGAATCGAGAGGGCGGCGTCGAGCGCCGAGAGGGTCGTCTCCGGTTCCGTTGTGAGTGTAGAGTCACTCCCCGGCAGATACCCAAGGTTGAACGTCACCGCGCCTACCGCTTCCTGTACCGCTGCCGGCAGCTCTTTCGCCATACCCTCGTGTCCCCCGTGAACGAGCGTGGTTCGCTCGGCCACGTCCGCCGCTGCCAGCCGGTCGCGCGTTTCCTGTATCGCCTCCCGTTGCACGTCGAAGCCAAACACCTGCCCCTCCTCCCCGACGGCCCGGGCCAGCACGAGCGTATCGTGCCCGTTGCCGACGGTCGCATCCACGGCCACGTCGCCCGGCGCGAGCGCCGCCGTCGCCTGATGGTGAGCAAATTCGAGCACGGACTGGATCGGCATTTGCGGAGATTCGTTATGGTGGAACGTATACTCAAGTGGTCTCGGTACCGGGTACGGGAGGACAAGGGACGAAGGGTTTGAATCAGTCTCCCTCTCCACCGTTCGCCGAAACTTCCCCAAATTCTGTTCGCACTGGAATCTCCGGGGCCCGCCATCCGTGCAGGAGTTGAGCGTTCCGATCACGACCGCGTCTCATCATGGCCGTACACGTCGACCTTGGAGAACGGAGCTACGACGTCCACTTCCGTTCTCTCGACACGCTTCCCGCACTGCTTGAGGATACGGACCTTCGGACGGGCCGCTGCCTGCTGGTGACAGACGAGAACGTCGCCGCGCACTACCGCACGCCCCTGACCACGACACTCGAACAGGCCGGATGGACGGTGAAGCCCGTCGTTCTTCCCGCAGGCGAAGCAACCAAGTCCGCAGAGCACCTGCACACCCTGTACGACGAGGCGTTGTCGTGGGGCATCGATCGGCAGACGCCCGTGTTTGCCTTAGGCGGTGGGGTGGTCGGGGACCTTGCCGGGTTCGCTGCGGCCACCCTTCTCCGCGGAGTCCCGCTCGTTCAGCTGCCGACCTCCACCCTCGCTCAGGTGGACGCGTCGGTGGGCGGCAAGACGGCCATCAACCACGAGACTGGGAAAAACCTGATCGGCGCGTTCTACCAGCCGCGGCTCGTCTGTGCCGACCCTGCCACGCTCGACACCCTGCCGATAGACGAATACACCGGCGGCCTGGCGGAGGCCGTGAAGCACGCGATTATCGGAGACGTAGACCTCTTCGAGTTTTTGGAGGAGCACCGGACGTCGGTTCTCGCGCGGAAGGATCGGGATGCGATTGCCTCCGCCATCGAGCAGGCCGTACAGGTGAAAGCCGATGTCGTCAGTGCCGACGAGCGAGAGGAGGGACGCCGGGCCATTCTCAATTTCGGACACACCTTCGGCCACGCCATCGAAAAGGTGGCCGGGTACGGCACGTTCTCTCATGGCGAGGCGGTCGCGATCGGAATGCGAGCCGGCCTTTATTTGTCCCACCGCCGCCACCCGGACACCATTCCCCGCGACCGAATCGACAGTCTCCTCCGAGCCCTACCGGTCGAGGAGGACCCGTCGTCGTTGTCCTTCGACTCCATTTACGCGGCCATGGACTCTGACAAAAAGAATCAAGGCGACACAATACGCTTCGTGTTGCTCGACCGGCTGGGGCACGCCTACGTTTCGAGCGACGTGTCGGAGTCGGAGGCCCGCCAGGCCTGGCGCTTCGCCATTGCTGCGTGAAACGCCGCTCCCACCCTTAGCGTGAAAGTATAGTTGGCATTCCTCTTCAGGCCCCTTTTTGCCGCCCCGACGGCTGTTTTCCGTGCGCAAGCCCTCTTCCTTTTCCATAGCGCGTGCTGCGTGGCATGTCCTGCGTGTGGGCATGTACGTGGCGCTGGCAGGGATCGTCGTCTTTTTTGCCCTGACCCGGACAGAGGTTGGGCGGGAAGAGGTTCGGCAGCAGCTCCAATCGGCCTTTGACTCACGATTTGCGGGCTCCCTCCAGATCGGCTCCCTAACGGGGACGCTCCTGTACGACCTTCACGCAACAGACGTCCGGCTCCGAGACGATACCGGGCGACTCGTGGCCACCATCGACTCGGTGGCCACAGCTCCACACTGGAGTAGCCTGCTCTCCGCTGAGCTTTCTGCCGGAAACATCACCCTGATCCGGCCTCGCTTTGCTTTGCATCGGTACAACGATCGCACCTGGAACCTTCAACGCGCCCTCTCGCGAACCACAGCGTCGCCGACGGACCGCTCATTCGACGTCTCGGCCCCGAAGCTCACAATCCGCGACGGGCGCATCACCACCAGTCGAGCGGGTGCCCCCCCGGACGCAGTCGCCGATCAATGGCTCTTCGACTACACCCGGTCCCGACTCGACAGTCTTCACCTGGAGGCCTCAGTCAACTGGAATCGCTCTTCGCCCCGACTTGAGGTAGCCACTCTTCAATTTCGCCTCCCCGACCAAAATCTGACACTCGCGTCCACCCAGGGAGAAATTACGAAGCGGGGGCAGCGATGGCAGATGAGCGATGCATCGCTGCAATTGGGAGATACGCGGCTGAGCGCCCAGGGAACTCTCCAGCCCTCCCCCCGCACCCCCACACGTTCTTCCGTCGATTTCCAGCTCGATGAAAGCCGGATCGACTACGGAGAGCTCCAGCGCCTCGTGCCCCGCCTGCCCCTCCGCGACGCCGTTACGGTCGAGGGGCGAGTGGGGGGATCCCTCAATCGGTTCGTCATCAATCAGCTGACCGTCGCCCGGGGCGCGTCCGCCGTGCACCTGGAGGGGACTGCCTTCGGCCTCCCGGACTCTCTCGACCTGGAGGCACAGCTCCTCTCCAGCACTGTTCGTCCTGCCGACCTGGAAGCGGTGTGGCCGAATGCCCCGCTTGACCGAGTAGGCGCCGTAGGCCCCATCCAGCTTAGCGGCACCATTGGCGGACTCGTCGAGTGGCAGGACAAGCCTCGGACGACCTTCACCCTGGAGAGTACCGTATCGGCGGCGGGACTCCCCGGAGCCGTTCGTGGCTCCCTCGACGTGGCTCGGGCGGGCACCGGCCTCCTCCGGTATGACGGATCCCTGCAGGCGGACAGCCTCAACCTCGCGCGCCTGACCGACCGTTCCCGCCTCGAAAGCCGTCTCACGGGGGAGCTTCACATTCAGGGACAGGGACTCGAGCAATCTAGAGCCCAGAGCACCATTACCGCCTCTCTCTCCTCCTCTCGACTGGGGGATCGACGCGTTTCGGCTGGGGAGCTTCAACTTCGATTCGATCGCCAGCAAGCGAAAGCGAGCGCGTTTCTCCAGCAACCTGAAGGGGGGAATCTCTCGGTCCAGGCCTCGCTCGACGCAACCGAACCGGTTCCCCTCTACGACCTTACGGCGACAGCCACCGAGTTCAATCTCGCCGGGGCCCACCGCCCCCTTCCCTCCACCCAGCTCAACGCGACGCTCTCTACGAAGGGACGGGGGGACACCTGGAAAAATCTGTCTGGAACCGTCCGGCTATCGGTCGACAGCTCCACGGTACGACGGGGAGATAGCACCACTGTCCTCCCCCCCCATCGGGTCCATCTCGGATTGGCGGACCGGACGTCGTCGCAGCCTCGGCTCCGCCTAGGGGGGACCCTTGCCTCGGGTCGGATTGAAGGCGACCTACTGCACCCCGTACTCCGTTCCTCCAGCCGCCTGTGGAGCGCAACGCTGCAACGAGCCGTTCATCGGCAACGGGCTGAGGCCTCCTACCCGTCGTCCGCTGCAGACACGGCCGCTTACGACCCGCCCACCGCCCGCCGTTCGCACGCACAGGACGAGATGGCCGCTGCCGACCAGCAGGCGCCGGCCCACCTGAAAGGAACGCTCGCCGTACACCGCATGGACCTTCTTCGGCTCTGGTGGCCCAAGGCCCCCTCCCGGGCCGACCAGCTTCAGGCCACCTCGGCCCTCACGATCAGCCCCGATACGCTTCACCTCAAGAGCTCCCTCCAGGCGGCCCACCTCCAACTTGGAACGAATCGATTCGACGCATTCAATACCTCGTTTTCCCTTTCCAGTCCGTTTCGGAACAACATTCTGGACGCCCTCCAGACGCGTCTCTCCGTAGCGGCCGACACACTGCACCTCGGGACGCGGGAACTGGTCGCCCCTTCTGCTGAATTCCAACTCGACCGGCGAACCGGCGAGCTTCAAGCGCAGGCGGACGGACTGGGTCCAATGGGGCCTTTTCGGCTCGCGAGCAGTGTCTCGGTCCAGGGGGCACCTACTTTCCGGATAACCAATTTATACGCGGGGGCGGGCCAGCATGCATGGGTAAACCAGTCTCCCAGTACCGTGTCCATGTACACCGACGCCTTGGTGGTCGACTCCCTCAAGCTGGAGAGTACCCGTCCCTTTACCGAGAGTACGCAGCGCATTCTTCTTGACGGCACGGTCTCGTCGGCCCGTACGGACACGCTCCATGCCGACATGGACGATGTGCTGCTATACCCCGCGGGCCAGCTCGCCGGCCTGTCCCGTCCCTTAGGCGGACGCCTGAACGGACAGATTGCCCTCACGGGTGGATGGGAACAACCGCAGCTTCGGAGTGCCTTTGAGGTGCATCGCCTCACATTCGATCGGCGTGTGCTGGGAAACCTCCGTATGCGCACCCGCCTCATGCCGAATGCCCCGGACCTTCTCGTCGATGCGGGACTGACGCCTACCGCGTCCTCTCTCGACAGTCTGTCCGGTCCCAATCTCGTGCCCGACGGCCCCAACACAATTGAGGAAAATCGGCTTCAGATGGAGGGGAGGGTGCGTCTTCCGGGATGGGCTGAGGCCACGGCCCCGACGTCGGACCGTTCGTCCGATCAACTGGACGTGACGGTGGACGTCGACCGGGCAGACCTCTTTTTCTTCAAGTACATCTTTGACGAGAATCTGGCCAAAGCCCAGGGCTACACTGCCGGAACCATCCACGTGAGCGGGCCCTTTCGGCGTCCCATTTTCGACGCGAAGATGGACATCCAGAACGGATACTTTACGCTTCCCCAATTCGGGCTCTCGTATACCGCGAGCGGACCCGTGACCGTGGACCGCCGGGGCATTCACATTCAGGAGCTCAACGTGGAGGACGACCGCGGATCAGCCGTCCTTCGCGGCAGTGTTCTTTTCAACGACTACGAGTTCTTTTCTTTCGATCTCTCGGCCGAGCTGGACGAGATTCAAATTATCAATGTCACCGATGCAGAGGACCTCGCGTTTTACGGCCAGATTCGCGCATCGGGCTCGGCCTCCCTCACCGGCCCTCTACAAAACACGACCCTTCGCTCATCGAACGCCCGGACGACCCCCGACAGCGAGCTGTACATCCCGGTGTCGGAGGGCGGGGTCGACAACGACACGGGATTCATCGTCTTCGCCGACTCGACCGGCCGAATTCCCGATCTCCGCGACCTGACCCGTCGAGACAATATTTTCTCGGACCGCCCGGTGGGCGAACCCTCCTTCCTTGAAGGAATGGACATTGACATTAACGTGCTCGCGCCTGAAGAGTCGACCGTCAATCTCGTGTTCGACCCGGTCGTGGGCGACGTGGTGACGGCCGTAGGCTCTGGGCGCATCCAGCTACAGCGTCAAGAGGGCGAGTTCTTCGTCTATGGGGACTTCAACGTCTCGGGGGGGAACTACCTGTTCACGGCCGGTGAGGTGTTCGTGCGACGCTTCAACATCAGCGGCGGCACCCTGACGTGGGACGGACCGCCCACCAACGCCCAGCTCGATCTCGAAGCGGAATACCGCACGCGGGCGTCTCCCGCCGGCCTGCCCTTGCCGAACAAGGGGCGAATTCCGGTCCGCGTACAGCTGGACATTAGCGGCCGCGTGGAGACCCCTCAGGTGGACCTGAGCCTGGGACTCGTGCGCGACGAGCGCGACAATCTGGTGGGCTCCCAAACGCTGGACGCGGTTCTGAACCAGGCCGACCGCACCACCGAGTACGCCACGAGCGTGCTCCTCACCAATACCTTCTTGCTTACCACGGAGTCCTTTACTGAAGGCCAAACGACGGGGCCGGACGGGTCCACGAGCGGAAGCCTCAACACCGCCGGCCGGCAGTTGGCCTTTAACAGCGTGTCGCAACTCGTGGCGAGCCAGCTGAATCGGTATCTGGGCGCGGCCCTTCCCAACGTCGATCTTAACTTCGGCGTGCAGGGCGAAGACCCAAACGACCTGGACCTCATTTACGGGGTGGCTCTCCGCCTCCTGAACGAGCGCCTGGTAATTCGAGGAGAAGGCGTGTACACGGGCGACGATGCGAGCCAGCAGCAGGCGCAGGGACCACAGGGGGAGTTTGTGGTGGAGGTCCGGCTCAGCAATCGGGTAAGTGTCGAGGCATTCTACCGCAGGTCCGGCGACGACATCACGCGCGGAGAAACCCTCACCAGCAGTACCGGCGCCGGCCTCTCGTACCAAACCGAATTTTCGACGTGGAGGCAATTATTCGGTCGCGTGTTCGGCTGGCTGTTCTCGGATCCACCGGTTGAGGACGAAGATGCCGACTCCCCGGCTGATCCTGTCGCCCGACGGGATCGCAGCCCTTCAGGGGAGTCTGGATCGTCCAAAGACGGATCGGACACCAATGATTAACAAGCTCATATGACTTTTTCGTCCGGTGCGAACGGGGGATGCCTTCCACAGTTAGATAGGTGATACTGATATTTTGCAAATAGAATTCGTCTCACGTGAACAAAACCGAGACTCAAGCCCGGCCCAGTGCTGAAGAACTGCGCCAGAAAATCCTCCATTTCCTTCAAGAGCACCCCGATTCTGCCCACCGTTCTGGCGACATCGCGAAGGGGCTTGGCATCGACGATAACGATACCTACCTTCGCTTCTGCGACGTATTGGCGGAAATGAGTGCCCAGCGGCTCGTTGAGCAAAAGGGTCGCAAGTACAAACACAAGGCCCAGACAACCCACCGCACCGGCGTCCTCAAGTGCAACGAGCAGGGCTTTGGCTTCGTGCAGGCGGTGGATACCGACGAGGAGTTTTTCATCCGGGAGCCCCACATGGGGGAGGCCCTGCACGGCGACCTCGTGCGCGTGGCCGTGGCGGCAAAGGCCGCCAAAGACAAGAAGCGTGAATGTGAGGTCGTGGAAATTGTGGAGCGCCGCCGGACACAGGTGGTGGGCACCTTCCACGACCGCGGCAACTTTGCATTCGTGGAGCCCGACGACCGCCGCATCCTTCAAGAGGTGTACGTCTCGTCCGACGATTTCGGCGGGGCAAACGACGGGGAAAAAGTCGTCGTGTCGATTGACCGCTTCGACAGCCGAAAGGCCTCACCGGAAGGACGCATTCTCCGCGTCATTGGCCCCGCGGACGACCCGAACGTCCGGGTCCTCTCCCTGGCGATGAGCATGGACGTGAAGGCCGACTTTCCGAAAGCGGTGGAGGAAGAAGCCAACGACATTCCGGTCGAGATTCCGCAATCCGAGATTGATCGGCGGCTGGACCTTCGCCACAAAGACACGTTCACAATCGACCCAGACGACGCGAAGGACTTCGACGACGCAATTCACATCGAGCGTCTCGACAACGACAACTTCGCGATCGGCGTTCACATCGCCGACGTGAGCCACTACGTGCAGCCCGATACGGCCATTAACGAAGAGGCGCTGGACCGCGCAACGAGCGTCTACCTGGTCGATCGGACCATTCCGATGCTGCCGGAGAAGCTTTCGAATCAGGTCTGCTCCCTGCGCCCCAACGAAGACAAGCTGGCCTTCTCCGTCCTCATGGAGGTGACGCCGAAGGGCGAAGTGGTGGACTACGACATCCGGGAAACGGTCATCCATTCCAAGCAGCGCCTCACGTACGACCGAGCCCAGGACTACATCGACGGCGGCTACCCGAACGATCCGGTAGCCTCCGAGGTGGTGCAGGCCAATCGCCTCGCCAAGACGCTCACGAATAAGCGGCTTCGCGAAGGCGCCATCGACTTCGGCTCCGACGAGGTGAAGGTGATCCTCGATGACAACGGGCACCCGCAGGACATCGTCCGCAAGGAACGGCTTGACGCCAACCGGCTCATTGAAGAGCTGATGCTGCTGGCCAACCGCACGGTGGCCTCCCACATCGGCGCGCCCGGCCACAATACGCGCGTCCGGACGAATGGTCAGGACGACGATCCGTTGCCATTCATATACCGCATCCACGACACGCCCGACGGAGAAAAGATCCGCCAACTGGCCGAGTACGTCCGCGTCTTCGGGCACGAACTGCCACTCACCGATGGCAACGTGACGAACGACGACCTCGGCACCCTGATCGACGACATCAAGGGACAATCCGAAGAGCAGGTGATCGTGCGGGCGGCGCTGCGGGCCATGTCGAAGGCCGAGTACGCGGTCGGCAACATCGGCCACTACGGCCTCGGGTTCGACTACTATTCGCACTTCACGAGTCCCATCCGCCGCTATCCCGACCTCATCGTGCATCGCCTCCTAAAGCGGTATGCGAAGGGCGAAGCCCCCCCGAGCGTGGAGGACCTGGCGGCGTACTGCAAGCACTGCTCCGAACAGGAACGGAATGCGGAAGAGGCTGAACGGGAATCCGTAAAGCTCAAACAGGTCGAGTACGTGCAGGACCACGTGGGCGACACCTTCGAGGGCGTCGTGAGCGGCGTCACCAAGTTCGGCGTTTTCGTGGAACTGACGGAGCTCCTCGTCGAAGGCCTCGTGCACGTCCGCGACATGGACGACGACTACTACGTCTACGACGAGTCCACCTACACGATGCGGGGCGAAAACCAGGGCAAGTCCTACCGCCCCGGCGATTCGGTGACGGTGGAGGTCGTCGGCGCCGACATCGACTCGCGCGAGATCGACCTGCTGTTCACGGACGAAGACGAATAATACCAACTCCGCAAGCTCCGTTGGATATGTGAGTATGGGGGTGTGTGGGTATGTACGTGTGCCCCATACGTTTGTATCTGTACCGTCACATCTGCAATCCTGAACTTTGCAGGTGGATTCGGTATAAGGATTAGTCAGCCATATTTAGTGACGGCAGATGGCCGCCCCCTCCTTCAGAGAGCGTGCGGCTATTCTATTTCGTCAAGCGTGGGGCCAACTTTGAAGGAATCAAAATCTGCGACGCCACGGGGTTCCTCGGTTGCATAGTTGAACAGGGCGAAGCGATACCCCATGAAGTGCGAGAGCTCGTACGACATTTCCAGGACATTCCCGATCTGCGTCCACTTCTCACCGTCAAGGCTGTAGTAGAACACGGCCTCATCGATCTGATCTCGGAAGTCGGCTTCTACTCCCAAATGCACAGTCTCTCTATCGAGGGGGACCGACTCTATCTCTCCTGCCCCCTCCCCGGTCCCGTTTACCATCACGAGGGACCGTGAACCATCGGTGGCCTTTACGCCGACCCAGCCGTAATTTTCTTGGAGAAGGCCCAATCCCACACGGTCGCCGGGCTTCAGTCCGCCCACGTCAATAGTAGTTGTCGCTGCACTTTGCGGGCCAAACGTCCGTTGAGTCAAGGTATTGCGGGTCGCCGTAAAACTGGTGTCCGTCCGCCCGTTGGTCAGCCGGAGGAAGCCGGGGCGCTCCGTCACCGACCAGAACCGGTCGTCCGGGTTGTGATTCCACTGCCACACCGGCTTCAGATCGGCGTCGCCGGCCTGCGTCCCGTAGTCGAACGCGTCGGAGGTCACAATTTTCGGGACCTCGCCCTGGTCGGACGGAATGCCCAGCTGCTGAGGCGCCTCGCCATCGGTCCCAAACACCGGCCAGCCGTCGCGCCACATCACCGGCACGAGGTGGGGAATCCGCCCGACGGCCCCGTGGTCCTGAAAGAGCATGGCGTACCAGTTGCCCTCAGGCGTATTCACAATTCCGCCCTGTGCAATGCCGGCGTCCTGCAGGGCGACACGTCCCTCGTACGGCCCTGCAATGTGATCTGATCGATAGACGAGCTGGGTGCGCATCCCCCCGCGCGGCCACGTGATGAGAAAAATGTAGTACGTGCCGTTGACCTTGTGAATGTGGGCGCCTTCCGCCGGAAGCATGATGTCATCTGCGGCGATCTCCCCCGCGTTCGGGATGATCACCTTCTGGAGCCCCCCGTCTTTTACGCTGCTCGCATCCGCAGTAAGCTCGACGATGCCGATGTCGCCTCCGCCGTACGCGAGGTAGACCCGTCCGTCGTCAAAGAGGAGCGAGGGGTCATGATAGAGGCTGTCGAGCGTCGACTCTCGCCACGCCCCGTTCCCGACGTCGTCCGTCCGGTAGATGTGCGTTTTCTCCGTCGTGTACGAGAACGTAGCCAAGTAGTAGGTGCCGTCGTGGTAGCGGAGGCTGCTCGCCCATGACCCTTCCCCGTAGGCATTTCGGCCGTTGCGGAGCGCCATCGCGTCGCTGGTGGCGAGCGTGTCGTAGACGTAATTGGCGAGCCGCCAGTCCACCAGATTCCGGGACGCCATGATCGGGACGCCCGGACTCATGTGCATGGTCGTGCTGCTCATGTAGTACGTGTCGCCCACCCGGATGACGGAGGGATCCGGTACGTCGGCCCAGATGATCGGGTTGTGCGCGCTGTCGCTCAGTGCTTCCTGCGACTGCGCGAAGCTGCCCGACACGACCCCGAACAGTCCAATCCAAACAGTGAGAAGCCAAACTGACCTTGACACGATCACGATGTTCTGGGGATTACTTCGCAAATCAACCTGATGGCCACCCACAAGCCACCCCCCCTGTTTGCCAGAGGAGATTAGATCTCGTTTACCGAGACGGCAAACACGTCCTCGCTTTCCTCGATGCGCTCGACGACATCCTGGGTAAACGGCCCGTTGAACCGGATACTTGCCACCGCTGCCTCTCCTCCTTCGAAGATGCGGTTGCTCATCTCCTGGATATTCCAGTTTGCCTGGCGTAGTTCGTCGAGCACGCCCGCCAGTACGCCCACTTGATCCCGGTGGCGCACAGTAATCTGATGGGTGGCCTGCGTCTGCTTTGCGAGATTTACGCAGTTGGGCACGTCGCCCTCCGTGTCGAACGTCCGCACGACGCGGGCCGCCTCCAGGGCCGTCGCGTCCTGCGCCTGCTGGGTAGAGGCCCCAATGTGATGGGTGACGTAGAGATTCGGATGGTCGGCCAGCGGATGCTCAAAGTCCGCCTCTTTCGACGAGGGCTCCCCCTCCATCACGTCGATCCCCGCCCGCACGTCCTTCTCCTCCAGGGCCCAGGCAAGCGCGTCCTCGTCCACCACCGCCGCGCGGGTCGTGTTGATGAACAGCGCCCCGTCGGGCAACGCCTCGAAGAAGGAGCGATCCGCCAGGTTTTCCGTCTCCGGGGTGGAAGCCACGTGCAGGGAAACGATGTCCGCGTCCCGTGCCACCGCCTCCGCCCCCTCGCGGTACCCGATGCCCAGCTTCTCCTCGGCCACTTCGGGTTTGAGCGAGCGACTCCAGGCAATCACATTCAGGCCAAATGCCCGGGCCCGCGTCATCACCTCTCGCCCAATGTTGCCGAGCCCAACAATCCCCAGTGTCTGCCCCTTCAGACCAGTGGCCTGGGCATACGATTTTTTATTCCATTTCCCGGCTCGTGCATCCGCGACATTGTCGGGTATGCGACGATCGAGCGACAGGATGAGCCCCATGGTGAGCTCCGCGACGGCCACCGAATTTTTGCCGGGACAGTTGGCGACGAAAATGCCCCGATTCGCCGCCCCTTCCACGTCGATCGTGTCGTACCCCGCCCCTGCACGAACGATGAGCGCAAGGGAGGGGCTGGCCTCCAGGGCTTCCGGCGTCACCCGCGTCGACCGCACGATGAGCACGTCGGGGCTTTCGGTGCGAAGTGTCTCTACAAGCGCCTCGCCCGACAGTCCAGGCGCCTCAATGACGGTGTACCCTTCCTCGGTGAGGGCCTTGACCCCCACGTCCGCAATGTTGTCGGCAATGAGTACAGTCATGAGTCTGACGCGGGGAAATTGACGATTTCGACGAGAAGAGCGGAATTATCCTACCGGCTTCACGGGCGCACCGTCCGGCACGTCCTCCGCAAAGTCGTGGACGAGAAGCCCGCTGCGGAGCTTCGGCTCGAACCAGGTCGACTTGGGCGGCATGAGGCTCCCTTCATCCGACACCGCCACGAGCTCTTCGATGCTGGTCGGATACATGCTCACGGCCAGATCCGCTTCGCCGCTGTCCACTCGCTCCTCAAGCTCGTCAGTGCCGCGAATGCCGCCGACGAAGTCGATGTTGGGGTCGCGGCGCGGATCGGTAATCTCGAGGTGGGGCTCCAGCACGTACTCGCTGAGCCGGGCCACGTCCAGCTGGTCGACCACGCGGACACCTTTGGACGGCGGTAGTGTCATGCGGTGCCAGGCGCCATCGAGATAGAAGCAAACGACCCCCTTCATCGAGGGGACGGGATCGTCGATATTTCGCTCGACCTTGAACTCCTCGTCCAACCAGTCGAGAAACGCCGACGGGGACTCCGGGAGGTCGTACACCAGGCGGTTGTACGCCATGATGTGCATGTGACTCATCGGAAAGATGACCGCCGGAAACATCTCGTAGCCCGGCGTGTCGTCCGTTGCCTCGTCGTCCACCTCGCGGAGCCGGGCCGCGGCTCGGCTCGCCGCCTTGCAGCGGTGATGCCCATCGGCAATGTAGAGGTGCTCCACGTCTTGAAACGCATCGACGAGCCCTTCGGCGCCTTCTACCTTCCAGACCGTGTGCTGCACCCCGTCGTCCGCCGTAAAATCGTAGAGGGGTTCGGTCTTCTGCACCCGGTCCACGAGGTCGTGGATTGCCTCCTGATCCCGATAGGTGAGCATGATGGGTTCAGCGTGGGCCCGCTGCTGAAGGATGTGCCGCGTGCGGTCGTCTTCCTTCGCGGGACGAGTCTCCTCATGCTTCACGATCGTCTCACCGTCGTATTCTCCCACCGAGACGCAGCCAAAAATGCCCGTCTGCTCTCGCCCGTCCATGATGAGGCGATAGACGTACACCGACGGCTCGTCTTCCTGCTCGGTCTCGTCGGACTCCACGAACGCGCGGAGATTGGCGGCCCCTTTCTCGTAGACTGCATCGTCGTGCACGTCAACTCCGGGATCGAGATCGATTTCGGGACGCGCGACGTGCAGGAAGCTCCGGGGCTTGCCCTCAGCCATGTCGCGTGCCTCTTCCGTACTCACGACGTCGTACGGTACAGACGCAATTTCCTCGACGTGCTCCGGGCGGGGGCGCACCGCGCGAAAGGGATGAAGGGTAGCCATGAGTGATCCAGTCGCTGGGTATAGAGAGGGTAACGAGTCGATTTTGATAATACGACCCAGCAGGGGAAGACGCACACAGAAGCCTCGTCGAGCGAAAAGTTTACAGAAAAACTGGACACTATGTTTAGATCATGTTAACTCAATAACACTCTAAATGCGTTCGTTCTTCCTTTTCGTCGAAAGCCTGGCCAAGCGCTGCCCGACGAAAACAGCCCCACACCGGCCCCCGTCTACGTCTTCGCGTCGATCTCCCGTAAAGAGATCGGAAGGAATAAGCTCAATTGTTACAATATATCCCCAAGATCGCCCAAATATTTGACGCTCTCCAAAATAAAATGTAGAATTATTTTCGGATTCTGAAGATAGAAAGATTCCTATTAGTCAAGAAGCTTGCAGACCGCGCCCGTGAGCCACTTCGACCGCCCGTGGCCGCTGAACTGGGCCGCGCTCCGGACCCCGCGAGTCGTGCTCTTCAACCTTCTTTCCCTCCCCATGCACGCTCATCTCGCCAGGTGCTTCTCCACCTCTTTCGTTCGTCGCTCGTTCATCCGGCTCGCCCGTACCAATGCATCCCGGTGGGGCTACCAACTGTCAGTCGGCCCTCCTGCCTAACTGACAGTTTCCTGTCATCTCGTCCCCGCCGCAATGCCCTCCGATCTACCTCCCCTCCGACGCAGCATCGAAGTTGAGTACTGGGTCATCGATGATCAGGGCCGGTTGACGGAACCCGGTGCCCTCGTTGACGCCTCACCGGGCGCCGAGCGCGAGTTCGTGGCCCCGATGCTCGAAATTAAAACGACGCCGTGTACCTCCACGGCTGAATTGCGCGACGAGTTGCTCACACGCATTCGGGACGTGCTTCAGTGTGCCGACTCGCTCAACAAAGGGCTCGTTCCGCTGGCCACGTCCCTCCACCGCGACGCGATCGAGGAACTTCCCAGCGATCGCACCCGCATCCAAAATCAGGTGTTCGGCTCTTCCTTTCAGTACGTGCGGCACTGTGCCGGAACCCACATCCACTTCGAGCAGCAGCCCGGGAACGCCGTCGATCAGCTTAACATGCTCACCGCCCTTGACCCCGCACTCGCACTGGTCAATTCGGCGCGGCACTTTCGAGGACAGGCCCTCGCGGTGGGGGCGCGGACGAAGCTATATCGCCGCCGGGCCTACGACGGCGTTCCCCTCCAGGGACGCCTGTGGTCGTACGTGGCCGGCCGAGACGAGTGGGATCGTCGCCTCAACGACTGCTACGAGAACTTTCGGGCCCGCGCACTCGCAAACGGCGCGGACCGGAAGATCATCGAGTCCTGCTATGACCCGTCCCTCCCGGAGAGTGCCGCATGGATTCCGGTCAGGATGCGAGACACGTTTGGAACGGTCGAGTGGCGGTCGCCGGATACGGCACTCCCGAGCCAGATTCTTCGTCTGGCGGACACGATGGCCACGATCATGGATCAGGTTCGCCGTACGCCGGTCCGTATTGGGGAGGGCACGGCCCGAATCACCAATCGGGAAATGACGTTGCCCTCCTTCGACACGGTCCGCACTCACGTCGACTTGGCCATCCAGGAGGGACTGTCATCGAACCGGCTCCGGTCGTACCTCGATTGCATCGGCTTCAACCCGGACACGTACACTCCCATCGTGGATGACTTCGACAATGCCCCGCTTTCGAAACGGACGGCCCGGCGCCGTCGACGTGAATACGCCGAACGGCTCCGAACGGACGTGTCGAGGCACTCTCCCATCCTCACGGAATAGGGCGTACTCACGTAACGATCATGAACACGAAGCCCTCATCTTCCCGGCCTCGACTTGCCCTCCTGGACGCGTCACACACCGTCGACGCGACTCGACGCAACTTCCGACGGGAGATTGATGCGGAGCTCGTGGAGTTTCATTGTCCGTCCGGTGAACTGCCCTCCGGGTTCGGATACGACGGGTTCGTGATTACCGGATCCAGTGCTTCCGTCTATTGGGACCGCGACTGGATCCGCAACCTGAAGCAGTGGACTTCGAACGCCGTCGAGGCCGGTCTGCCGGCGCTCGGAATCTGCTATGGCCACCAGCTACTCGCCGACGTGACTGGGGGACGCGTGGAAGACATGGGGGAGTACGAGATCGGCTATCGCACTGTAGAGCACGACGGGGAGAGCTCGCTGTTTGCGGACATCCCAGAATCCATGACGGTGTTCACGACCCATTCGGATCGGGTCGCCGCCCTTCCGCCCGGCGGGACCACCCTCGCCGCTAACGACTACGGCATCCAGGCCTTCCGCAAAGGCCGTGTGCGCGGCGTGCAATTCCATCCTGAATACGATCTACAAATGGCCCGCCGGATCACCAACGGGAAGGACGACCAGCTCTCCGGGTCCCGGATTCAGCACGTCCTCGACGGCATCCACGCCGCAAACTACCGGGCAGCCTGCAAAGCCAAAACGCTCTTCGACAACTTCGTGAGGTACGCAAAACAGTTGCCTCCGGTGTCCGTGCCCACGGGAACGCTGTAGCGGGAGTGTCAGCGTCGCACTTCCAATTCTCGGGTGCAGAGACCACGCTGATGTCCGAGGACGCATCCGAAATCTGCAGAAGGGATCTACTGGCAACAACAGTCGTTGACGCTGAGCAGTTGTGTTCGTGGTCGGTGTCGGATGCGGCCATGCCTCGCCTCCTCCACGCCTCTCAGGCTGGTGTCTACAATCCATGCACTACTTCGGATACGGATCCAACATGCTGATGGCACGCATTCGGAGCCGAGTGCCGTCGGCCACACCGGTCGCGAATGCAAAACTTCCCGGCTATGGACTTCGCTTCCACAAGCGCAGCCGGGACGGGTCGGGAAAATGCAACGTCATCTCCAGCGACGACGAAACGGTGTA
>JAHENZ010000264.1 GCA_018609755.1 Salinivenus sp.
ATTCGAGAAGTCTAGGGTATCCTCGCCCACGGTAAATCCACGATCGGGATCCTCCACACCGATGACTGCATCGATGGACGCAAGGTCTTCTGTCTCTGGGGCGTCATTCCGGACAGGGCCGTACACGTGCACAGGCGATCCAAGATCTAGGCGCGACTCCGTGTACCGTCGGGTACGGCTGTGCTCGCGGTCCACTTGGTCGCTGTATTGGAGAAATTGGGCGATCGCGGGCGGCGGAGATTCGTCGGGCTCCACCGTTATCGTCTTGGTTGATTGCAGGTACGGACTTCCACCCTGAATGTCAATCAGGGCGGTTCCCGTGTCGTCCTCCAGTCGGAACGGGTGACGATCGTCGCCGGAGGCAAGTTGAGACCAACTGGAGCTGTTCGAAGAGGGGGAGGGGCTGTATTCTTCCACCGTCCATTCGTGGACCAGAGTTTGGGTATCGGTAAACGGCGATCGACTGGTGTCTTCGTGCGCACGGGCTGTGCCTTCCAGCTCCAGGGCACCCGAGGAAGTATCGAGCTCCCGAATAGAGACAGGGTCGCCTTGCCGCAGTCGGGCGTAGTTCCAGAGGTGTCCCACCCCGACGAAGGCCATAAAAGCACCCGGAATGGCGCAAAGCAGAAACCCAGCAAAGAGTGACATTGGACGTCGTTGATTTGAGGAGCGGACGTTTAAGCTTAAAATCCTTAGGCATTGGGGCGACGAGACGAGAGGTGCATGATGAGTCGGCGCGCCCCGGTGGACATCTCCGTTTCCCTAAGCAGACGATGAGGCGAAAGGCCCGTTTCCTGTACCTGCTGCGTCAAGTCGTCAGAGGCATTCGTGCCGCTAACGACCGCCGTGATGTGATCAGAGAGGGCCTCATCTGCCACCATCTCTCGGAGAAGTTGAAGCATCCGACCGGGCGCCTCGGCATTGACATGGACGACGACGTCCTCGGCGGCCTGGAGAAGCGCGTCGGCGTCTCCATTCTGAACGTCCGCCGCGCTGCAGGAGCGCACGTCGAAATGGGCAACGACCTTCTCGTCGTACTCCAGATGCCGTGCGAGTCCGCCCTGTGCCCGCGGGGATTCTTCGATCACGAGCACCGGACGGCGATCGGTGTCCGGCGGAGGGATCGGGGGGAGGACCTGTTCCAGGTACTCGTCCACCGCCACGTCGTAGAGAAAATCGGCTACGCGTTCGGGGAAGGGAGCCTCCTCCCGCGCACTCCAGTCGGCCTGGAACGGATTCATGAGGCACGTGCGCAGCAGGGTGAGGGAGGCGTTGTCTGCAACCGCGTCGTCCAGCACCTCTGGGGCGAGCAAGTCGTCCAGCACGTGCGCGTAATCCTCCACGTCCACCTCCGTACGGGAGAGGAGAAAGGCATACTGATTGATGTCCTCCCGCCCGTCCACCGTCATCCGCTGCCAGATGCGATTGGTGAGCTCGTTCAGGCCCTCGATGCTCTCAAAATCGTCGTCGGGCGCGATCACGAAGCAGAAGGCGACCGTCTCGGGCGGGTGAAACGGACGAATGGAAAGCTCCGCCGTCGTCTCGTCGCCGAAACGGGCGCGGAGGGCGGACACGAGCTTCTGGTTGGCCTCGATGCAGTTGCGCATGAAGTGGCCGTGCCCCTCCGGGGTGAGCGGCACGAGCTCCTGCGAGAGATAACAGCTCACTGCTGCTGCGCCGGGCCGCGAACCCTCAAGCGTCCACTGCCCCAGAAAGCCGCCAAACCCGGCCGCGTCCTCGTCCGCCAGGTACGGCGCCTTATATGCAATGGCGTCGCGCACGTGGTAATCGCGGAAGAGCACGGCGCCGGCGGGGTAGGGGACGTACCCAAATTTGTGGGGGTCCACCGTGATCGAGTCGGTCTCGGAGAGGGCCGTGAGCGCCTCCACGTTGTCCCGACCGAGCAGTCCCGACTGCTGTTGGGAGCCGACCAGGCCCTTATCCACGTCCGACGGCGACACGAAGGATCCGTCGTCCGTTTTTGGGAGCATGGAGGCGAAAAAACCCCCAAACGCCGCGTCGCAGTGGTGCCAGAGCGTGAGGCCCTTCTGTTGCATCTCGTCCCGCACCGATTCGATCTCGTGCAGGGGATCGATGGCGCCCTCTTCAGTCGTTCCGACAATAGAGATAATGCCGAGCACGGGCTGACGGTCCTCGATGCACTCGTGAAGCCGTTCGCGAAGAGCATCGGTGTCGAGCCGAATTCGGTCGTCCACAGGCACTGTTTCTAGCGCATTGGCGCCCAGCCCCACCAGGTCCATGTTTTTCTGCCAGCAGTAGTGGGTGGCCTGGGAAATGAAGACCTTCGGCAGCCGGGCGCGGTCGTTGGGGAAGGCTTCGTTGTATTGGAGGAGGAAGGAGGCGAGGCCGGCGTTGCGCACGCTTGGGAGGGCATCCTGGAAGGCCTGTGCCCGCGCCGGATTGCCGTCGCCCAGTGTGGCTTTAATGCGCAGGTGCAGGTCGGTGATGGCGTCGATGGGGAGGTTCGAGAGGCGAAAGGTGGGCAGGGTGCAGAGAGGCACCCGCTCGCCCTGTGCCGTCGTCACCTCTAGGTCAGCAAAACCGGAAAATTGCTCTTCCTGCTTCGCCACGAGTCGTACGGCCAGGGGGTAGAGCCGGACGTTTCGTGCGATCCAGAGCGCCTCTAGATTGGCCACGGTGCCGCCGCTGCACAGATGCCCCCAGCTGTACGCCGAGCGACGCGTGCGGGCGTCGAGGGGGAGCGTTTCTGGGAGAAACGAGGGGTAGCCCACCATTTGCGCCAGTCCCTTAAAATATTCGCGTTCCTCCCGCACGGTCTCCGGCGAGACCTCCGCCACCACGTTGTTCTGATTGTAGAGAAGACCCGCAAAATAGCCGACGAGGGCGGGGAGGGACGGATCGCTGACGATGTGCGCGACCTGTCGGGGAGAGTAGAGGGGCGCTGCCCGCTTGAGTTGGGCGAGAATTTGCGAGAGTTCGTCCCGCAACCGGGCCGACATTTCGTCGAAGGCCTCGGTCCGCTTGTCGCGTTCGTCGATGAGGCGCGGATCGCTCGGATGAAAGTTGCGACGCCAGAAGACGTGGTCGCGGAGCACTTCAAGCAACAGGCGCTCCAGCTCCTCCGCATTCTCACCTTTTGGTCCCAGAAACGCAGCTTTGTGGAGAGAATCGTTGGATGAGGCAGACATAAACAGGGAGGGTGGTCGGTGGAATCGTGCGTCATCTCCCAGCGTACGGCCACAGCCGGAAGCCCTTCCGAGAACCCCTATTACGGCCAGACAGATCTGGGCGATGGAAATGTCCTTCCCATTGCGTCCTCGACGATTACAGAAGTACCGCAGCCAAGGGCAATAGGGTTTTCAACCGTCCTGGCATCGAGAAATGATGAGGCGTAGGCCAGGGGGGAAATACGATGCCCCGAACCGCGGGGCGGGGAGGGAGGGGGCGCGGCACGGGGCATCGAAAGACTCGTTGTGGAGCCACCGGGACTCGAACCCGAGACCTCTTGCATGCCATGCAAGCGCTCTACCAACTGAGCTATGGCCCCAACGACAATCAACACTGCCCGCCACATGGGGCAGCATGTCTGTTATGTAGCACTCGCTGTACTTTTGCGCAGGAGGCGCGTTCCAGGTTTGTCCCATTCAACCGCCGTTTCACAGAAATTGTGAGTCTCCCACTCAGGTCTGTTCGGCCTTTGCAAAGCGGGGCTGTGAGGCATAGATTGCCGATGCATTCGTCAGGATCTTGTACCCGTTTGGAAACCAGCAGATGCAGATTGTGCTCGTTGGGACCGGCCAGATGGGAACGGCCGTGGAACGTGTTGCCAGTCAAAAAGGGCATGAGATTCTCGCACGATTTGATTCGGATCATCCCTTCGACACGGCGTCCCCGTCAGAGCTTGAGGGAGCGGACGTGGCGATCGACTTTTCGCTTCCGTCCCTGGCACTGACTCACATCCGTCAGTATTGTGAGTGGACGCTTCCGGCTGTCGTGGGAACCACGGGCTGGTACGAGGAGCTCGATACGGTTGAGCACTGGGTGGCCGATCACGACGCCAGCCTTCTGTACGCCCCCAATTTTTCGATGGGCGTTTCGGTCGTGCGTCGGGCCATTCGGGGCATCCTGCCGTTGCTCGACGAGCTCAGCGAGTACGATCCATTCGTGCAGGAAGTCCATCATACCAAAAAGGTGGACAGTCCCAGCGGAACGGCCCAGATGTTAGGGGGGTTGCTCGTGGAGGGACTCGAACGAAAGGATCACGTCGAGACGGAAACCCAGCATCAGCGGATCGATTCCGCCGCCGTTCACGTGACGTCTACCCGCGCTGGCACCGTGTTTGGCGAGCATACCGTGGCGTTCGACGGCCCGTACGATCAGATTACGGTGGGGCACCGGGCGAAGAACCGGAAGGGATTTGCTGCGGGGGCGGTGCAGGCTGCTGAATGGTTGGTAAACCGCCAGGGCCTCTTCTCCCTGGACGACATGCTAGATGATCTATTGACAGAGGACCGTTAGGACTCTGTCGTTCGTGATGCTTTCGAACTCGACGATGACGATTTATGGCAACCGACATGCTCTTTCGGGGAGTCGCCCCGGCCCTCGTCACTCCATTTACGGCGGATGACGAGATTGACGAAGAGGCCTTCCGGAGACTCATCGAGCGACAGATTGACGGCGACGTCTCGGGCCTCGTGGTTTTGGGGACGACCGGCGAAAATCCTACGGTGACCGATGAGGAACGTCGCCGTCTAGTGGATCTGGCGGTAGACACGGCAGACGGCCGCGTTCCGGTCATCGTCGGGACCGGCACGAATGACACAGAGAAAAGCATTGCGTACTCCCGGGCGGCCGAAACCGCGGGGGCGGACGGACTCCTGGTGGTGGGACCATACTACAACAAGCCGTCGCAGGGCGGATTCGTCGCTCACGTAGAGTCGATTGCCGAGGCCTCCGACGTGCCAATGATTCTCTACAACGTCCCGTCGCGCACGAGCTTCAACATTGAGGCCGAAACGGCACTCCAACTGGCCGAGACGGTGCCGTCGGTCGTGGGGGTGAAGGAGGCGTCCGGTGACCTCCAGCAGGTGGCAGACATTCTGCATCACCGACCGGACGACTTTGCGGTGTATGCTGGAGACGACGAGATCACGCTTCCGTTGTTGGGACTGGGGGGCGACGGTGTGGTGTCCGTTGTCAGCAATGCCGTTCCGCAGCGGTTTAGTCGAATGGTGGAGGCAGGCCTCAGTGGGGATTTTGCCACGGCCCGAAAAGCGCATTTCGATCTGTTGCCGGCCATGCGGGCTTGTTTCCTCGAGACGAATCCGGTGCCCATCAAGGCGGTCTGCGCGGCGATGGGCCACATGGAGCCGCACGTTCGCCTTCCCCTCATCCCGATGGACGAACGGGCCGCCGTCCGTCAGCGCGTGCTCTCGGCGTTCGAGGAGTTCCTGGACGTGGCCGTGTAGCGACCAGCGGGACTATCGAATCGCGCAGAAGGGGGGACCCTTGATCTGAAATCGACGGTCTACTGCATGAAGAGCGACACGATGTAGGCCACGGTCGCTGTGTAGAGGGCTGCTCCCAGCCAGAGCCCGTAAATGAGAAAACTGTTTGTGGCCTCCGTTTGCAGGGCCAGGAGAATCACGAGCAGTCCGTTGTGGAGCAAGGCGATCACGAGTCCGCCCAGAAATGCCTGCTGCGGTTGTATGAGAAGGGGCTTTCGGTCATCGACGGCAAACGTGCCGACGATGAAGCCCACGAGGGTTTTCACCAATGCGTGGATGCCCCAGGTGCCGTACACTGCGTCGAGGGCGAATCCCAGGGCAAACCCTGTGACCATGCCCCGCTTTCGACCTTCGTGAAGAGCGTACCACGTGAGGTACAGCATCACGCCGTCCGGGTACGTGCCGTAAATTTGGAGGCGGCCCAGGATGAGCCACTGCAGGGCAAACACGCCGATAGCAATGAGGAGACGGCGAGCGGAACGGGACATTCTGCCATGTGGTGCTACGAGGAGGGTGAGCGTGTGGCCGGGATTAGGAGGCGCCGGAGGCGACGGCGCGGACGATGTCGTCGATCGTGCGAGAGATCCGGTAGGACGGACCGGTGTAGTTGTTCGCGAACAAGGCGAAGGCCACGCGGTTGCCGTTCGGGCGCGCGACGTAGCCGCTGAGGGCTCGAACGAATTGGAGTGATCCCGTTTTGGCCCGCACCTCTGTGCGATGTAGCCGATAGTCGAGCGTCGTATTCCGTTCGCCTCCGCGGGGAAGAGAGGCAAGGAAGGCTTCCCGCTCCTCGTGCTGATCCATGTGGGCCAGCAGCTTCACCATAGCCTGTGGCGTCATGAGGTCCTTTCGAGAGAGGCCGGATCCGTCCTGAATGAGGAGCTTTTGGGTGTTGATGTCGGCCTCGCGAAGAAACGACTTCGTGCGACGGGAGGCCCCGCTGACCGATCCGCCCCATCCAAAGGTACGGAAGAGCTGCTCGGCGTAAAAGTTGTTGCTCTCTTTGTTCGTGATGGCGGCAATCTCGGCCAGCGGACGCGAATACTCGACAAAGAGTGGGGATCCCTCGTCGGGACGGTCGTCGAGATCGTCAATGTCTACGAGCGTCAGATCGGTTTTAATACCAGCTTCCTGCAAGCGACGCTCAAAACTGCGGAGGACAAAGGCCGTCGGATCGCTCACCGGCACTGCCACCGTGCCGTTGTAAGATCTTGCGACCGAACCCGTAAGCACCAGCTCATTGGTTGAGAACGTCCGGTTCACCTGGAGGGTATTGCCGCGCCAGCGAGAGCTCGTCGTGGCCCGATTGGTAATCGATACTGCGCTTTCGGGTTGTGTCTTTATGGCAGGCTGTGCTCCGGGACGTGTGGCACGAACAGTGACCGGCACCACGTTGTCGCGGTACGTGAGGCCGCCGGCACTGTTGCCCATGTATCGCCCCTTCTGCTCCGTGATGTAATCGACCGTCCAGCCGCTCGGATAGGGTTGGTCGTCAAAGGCGTTGTCGTCGCCGATCAGTCGTCCTTCAATTCGCTCTACGCCCATGTCAGCCAGCCGCTGGGCCCAGACTTTGAACGGGTCCTCCCCGGGGACCTCACTGCTTCCAAACGTGGGATCGCCGGATCCATCCAGGATCAGGTCTCCCTGCATCGTGGACCCACTGGTCGAGCCGTTATAATGGAGAACCGTTTCGTAGCGGTGGGTGCTTCCCAGAACGTCGAGGGCCGTCGCGCTGGTGATGATTTTCTGATTGGAGGCCGGAAGGAAGGACTGGTCCGGATTGCGGCTGTAGATCATCTGCTCCGCGTCGAGATCGTAGACGGCGATGCCCCAGAAGGCCTGGTCGACCTCCCAGCGTTGAAGCAGATCCTCAATTTCGGTCGAGAGGGGAGGGGCCGGGAGGGCCGAGCCGAGTACGAGGACGAGAAGCGTGACGCTGAGGGGCAGCAAATACCAGGGACGGCGCATGAGCGGGGAGTTCGGGGGAACGAGGGGGTGAACGGGTTGGAACCTTCCGACGTGCGCCTTGGTTTCTCAGAGCGGTAATTTTGAGACGCTCTCAGAGCACGAAATACGTCTTCTGTACGTACTGATTGACCTCCTCCTCGCCAAGTATGCCGAAGTCTTCGACGCGAAAAAACGGCAACGGTCGTTCAACTCTCGTTTTTCGGAAGCAGAATTACGTGCTTCTGGCCGTAAGCTTGATCCTCATCGCTGTGGGCTTCGTTGCGATGTATCTTGACGGGCAGTTCCTCGGCTTCGTCTCGCTGACGGTGTCGCCTCTCATCATTCTGTCAGGGTACGCTATGCTGGTGTATGCCATTCTCGCCCGTCCCGACGAGGCGTCGCAGCCGGCAGAGAGCGCGTAGCGAATAGGCTTGCACAACTGAAACGCGGGAAATCGCGGATGTCGTGACGCCGTTTCCGTGTGTCTCTCCTGCGCGGAATATGCTCGGGATCGACCGCTGTTAGCAACCGCTGACGATTGTGGCGTCAGGTGACCGACGCTCGAAACCGCCAGAGTCGTTGTGCGAGGTCACTAGTACAGGAGGTGGGGCGAGCGCTGGTTGCGAAACTGCTGCACGTCATCTGCCCACGTCTCGATAATGGCGTGGGCCGACCTGTCCTGCTCCAAGAGAGTCCGCAGTTGCTCTGTGCCGGCCAGTCGAGTAAAGTGATCCGGCCGACTAATGAAGCTGGTATCTCCTTCCACCTGGGCCTGCTGATAGGTGGCGTGCAGGGTGTGAATGCCGAGTTCCACCGGCTGGACGGCCTGTCGATCCGTAATTCGCACTCGAAATCCATACATCTGCTTTCCCTCGAAGCGGGGAGAAGGCGCGGCCTGCGGCCGGGATTCGGGCGTGAAGGTGGTGGTATCGATGGCGACGCCCGGTAGAGAGCGGGCCTGTAGTGTGTCGACGACCGATCGGGCCGAGGCTTCCGACCACGGCAGGCCAATTTGGAGGAAGGGGTGATCCGTCCCTCGCCCTTCACTGACGCGTACGCCCTCGAAGAAGCACATGCCCGGATACGCCAGGGCCGTTTTCCACGTCGGAATATTTGGACTCGGCGCAATCCACTCGCGGTTCGTGTCGGGCCACTGCATGTCGCGGCTCCAGCCCTCCATCGAGACGACGGTCAAGTCCAGGTCCTCAAGGTCGGGCATGAAGTTCTCGCCTTTGATCATCCGGGCGAGCTCGCCCACCGTCATGCCGTGGGCGATGGGAATGGGATATCGTCCGACGAAGGTTTTGTGCTCCGGCTTCAGCATGAATCCGGAGATGTACGTGCCGTTCAGGGGGTTGGGGCGGTCGAGCACCACGAATCGAATGTCCGCTTCGGCGGCGGCCTGCATGGCGAGGCCCATCGTGGTGACGTAGGTGTAAAACCGGGCCCCGACGTCCTGCACGTCGAACACGAGCGCGTCCAGTCCTTCCAGTTCGCTTTGGGTGGGTTGTCGGGAATCGCCGTACAGGCTGTAGATGGGGGCGCCCGTGCGCTCATCTTCTCCGTCCCGCACCGTTTCTCCGGCGCCCGCCGTGCCGCGCAGGCCGTGCTCCGGCCCGAAGAGGGCTCCGAGCTCCACGTTGGAGGCACGGTGGATCCGGTCGATCAGGTGGGCCGTGTCGACCTGCGCGGTGTGGTTGACGATGAGGCCCACCCGCTCGTCGTCGAGTGCCCCGAAGTCGTCGGTGGCTAGGACTTCTGCTCCGGAGCGAACCTTCGCAGAGGGGGCAGACGGATCACGTTCACACCCGGCGAGGCCGACGACCAGCAGGAGACACAGAAGGGCTGGGGCGGAGGACGAGAGGAGACGATTCATCACGCCGCAGACGATTTGTTGGCAACAATCTCGTGCTCGGCGAAGAAGTATGCCGTCTCCTTTTTGCCGTTTTTGGGCGAGTCGGAGCCGTGGACGATGTTTTCCTGAATCGAGCCCGCAAAGTCGCTTCGAATGGTGCCGTCTTCGGCCTCGTCCGGATCGGTGGCGCCAATGAGGTCCCGAAAGTCCTCAATCGCGTTTTCCTTCTCAAGTACGACCGGAACGCAGGGCCCGCTCGACATAAAGTCGGTGAGGTCGTCGAAGAACGGCTTGTCTTCGTGAACGGCGTAGAAGCCTTCGGCCTCTGCCTTCGACATCGTAATCATCTTCAGCGCCCGGAGCTGAAAGCCTGCGTCCTGTATGCGGCGCAGCACTTCGCCGACCAGTTCTTTTCGGACGCAGTCAGGCTTGAGAATGGCAAGAGTTCGTTCGATAGCCATGTTGAGCAACGAATGGTTCGAGAAAGGTCGTGCGATTCTCCCTAGTGCTTGCACAACTGAACCGCGAGAAATCGCAGAGATCGTGACGCTGTTTCCGTCTGTCTCTCCTGCACGGAATATGCTCGGGATCGACCGCTGTCAGCAAACGCTGACGATTGCGGCGTCACGTGACTGACGCTCGAAAGCGTCACGCTCGAAAGCGTCAGAGTCGTTGTGCAAGGTCACTCGGAGTCAATAAGAAACTAGGGCATGGTGGAGGGCAATACAACGGGGGCGGCCGAGCGCGCTGCGTACAGTCGCTCGATTAGTGCGCATTTCGAATTGTCTCCCCACACGCAGAAGGATGGAAACGTAACGAGCGTGCGAGGCCGAGCGCCGGCGGGGCAACAGCCAGAGGTACGGCACGTTTGCAGAGCCAATCCACTTTCGAAAAAAGAGCCCAATCGACTGTGTCTAGTACCGCGAACGCAACGCTCGGTGGCGGATGCTTCTGGTGTCTTGAAGCTGTGTATCAGGAAGTCGACGGCGTCGAGTCGGTGGTGTCTGGCTACGCTGGGGGAGACGTGCCCAATCCGTCCTACCGGCAGGTGTGCACCGGCGATACCGGGCACGCCGAGGTCGTACAACTGACCTACGACCCGTCAAGACTCTCGTACCGCGACGTGCTGGAGATTTTCTTCACGATCCACGATCCCACCACGAAAGACCGCCAGGGGCCGGACGTGGGACCGCAGTACCGCTCCATCATTCTGCATCACGACAGTGACCAGGAGCAGGTGGCCACGGACCTGATCGAGGAGCTTGAGGCGGAGGATGTGTTCGGCACGATCGTGACGGAAGTGGAGCCCCTCGACACGTTCTACGAGGCGGAAGAGGAGCACCAGAACTACTATCGCAACAATCCGTCGCGGCGGTACTGCCAGAGCGTCATTTCGCCGAAGGTGACCAAGCTTCGACAAAAGCACGCCGACAAGCTGCAATGACGAATTTCGATTTTCGAACTGCGAATGTCTAGGAGGAGGACATTCGACACTCTACATTCGCAATTCGTCATTGTCGAGCGAGGGCGAGGGTCGCCAGGGAGAGGGTGTCGGCGCCCGCCTCGGAGAGCGTCTGCGCGGCGGCGACGACGGTGGACCCAGTCGTGAGCACGTCGTCGACGATTAGCCAGTGCCCATTTGCGCAGCCTGCGTCGGCGGCGAAGGCTCCGTGGACGTTCTTCCAGCGTTCCTCTCGGGAGAGATTGGTTTGCGAACGGGTGGGATGGGGGCGGGAAAGAAGGTCGGAGCGAAGAGGACAGTCGAGGACCTCGGCTACGCCTTTGCCCAGCATTCGGCTCTGGTTGTATCCGCGCTCCAGTTTCCGGGTGCGGTGCAGGGGAATGGGCACCACCCCATCCGGCCCTGAGGCCTTCTCTGCGTACGCTTTCCCGAGAAGGCGGCCGAGGGCCACACCGTATTGGGGACGGTTTCCGTACTTGAACGCGTGCTGCACGGCCTGGAGCGTGCCGTCCTTGTCGAACACCCAGAGGGTGGTGGTCTCATCGAAGAGGCCGCGACCGGCGGGCAACCGGTCCAGCCGCGCGGCAATCGCCATTCGGGGCGCCCGCTCCATGCGCTGGAGGCAGCGGGGGCAGAGCGGCAGCCCCGCAGATTCCGGTCGCGCCCCACACCCCAGGCAGCGCGGTGGATACATCAAATCCAACAGCCCTCGCCCGACCGTCTGAGCAGTCTGCCAAGTCCAGGCAAGGGGAGACAGAAGGAAAGACGAAGACATGGCCGAGGGAGAGGATCGCCGGATTCAAGCTGAAAAGATTTGCGATAATTCCAATGCGCTCCCCTTTTACGTCCCGCCGTCGCTTTTGTAGTATAGCCATACCGTTCCAAAGTCCAAAAGTCATCTACGTCTGTTGCCCTGTAGCGTCTTGAGGACTCGGCCGTTTGCTTTCCAACGAACCGGAGACCAAGTATGAACGATCGCATTCGTCGCGGCATGTGGATCAAAAACAACGGGACGGAGACGGTCACCGTGTCTCTCTCTTCACGAGAGCTTCAGTTGGGGCCGGGAGAGGAGAAACTAATTACGCCGGAGGAGGTGCGGGACTCGTCCATGCGGACGGCGCTGCAGGAGCGGAGCATTGCCATCGTACGGCCCGCCACGGAAGACGAAGAGGAGGCGCTTCAAGAGCGCCTCGACGATCCGGATACGTAAGTCCGATGAGACGGACCGCTACTCGTCGGCCGTGCGCCCGTTCCCAAACCTACCCCGGGACATTCTCGTCCCCCGGTTCCCTTAAAGACTGTTTTGATTTCAAACGATGGTGCGCTTGGCAGAACGTGACGACAACGGATCGTTGTGATTCGTCCACTGGGCTACTTTCTGTACAGCGTGAGGCACTGGCGCTGGAGTACACACCCCCCATTAGCAAGACGGCCAAAAATCAAGACAGTCTCTCAGAGCGTAGATCATTTCATTTTGGTACAGGCGACCCGATGAACATTCTTGCCCTTGAGCCTTGGTACACCGGCTCACACAAGCGATTTCTCGATGGCCTCGTGGAGCACAGCGAGCATGAGGTTCAGACCATCACGATGCCGGGTCGCTTTTGGCGATGGCGCATGGAGGGCGGCGGAGTGACGCTCGCCAAAAAGGTGCGCTCGGTGGTGGACGACGGCTTTGAGCCCGACCTGCTTTTCGCTACGGACATGGTGAATCTCCCGGCGGTGTTGTCGCTGGCACGGCCTCAGCTTCAGAACGTCCCTGTGGTGCTGTACTTCCACGAAAACCAGCTCACGTATCCCCTGCCGTCGGATCGGGAGCGAGAGCGGGCCTATTCAATTACGAACTATCTTTCGGCCCTGGCGGCGGATCGGGTGGTATTCAACTCACAGTCCCACTTCGACGAGTTTATTGAGGCCCTACCGCAGCTCCTGCGGGACTTTCCCGACTTCACCAACATGCACACCGTTCGCGACCTGCGGGAGAAAAGCACGGTCTTGCATTTGGGGATGGACCTCCAGGCCCACGACGAGTACCGGGGCACTCGCACCGAGCGGACGCTGCACTCCACGACGCCTCCGGTGGTGCTCTGGAATCAGCGCTGGGAGTACGATAAGAATCCGTCGGGCTTCTTCCAGACCATGAACCGCCTCGACGACGCCGGGGTGCCGTTCCAGCTCATCCTGGCCGGCAAGCACTTTCACGAGCAGCCGGAGGAGTTTGAGCAGGCCTTCGAGCGCTACGCCGAGCGCATCCTCCACTACGGGTACGCGGAAGATTTTTCCGAATACAGCCGGCTTCTCCACCGTGCCGACGTGGTCGTGTCAACGGCGCACCACGAGTTTTTTGGGGTTGCCATTCAGGAAGCCATCTACTGTGGATGCCATCCCCTCCTGCCGAATCGGCTCAGCTACCCGGAGCTCATTCCGGAGTCTCACCACAAGCCCCTTCTCCACGCCCCGATTCTGTACGAGGACGAGCACGACCGCTTTGAAATTTTGAGGGGCATCCTGGAGGGGGATGAGCGTCCGCTGCCGCCGAAGACGCTTCGCAAGATTCCGGCTCGCCTCGACTGGGACTCCCACGTGGAGCACTACGACGAGCTGTTCGAGGAGGTGGCCGAGACGCAGGCCGTGCCAGCATAACAACGGAAGAGCGGCGCTGTATTCCTCCGTCAGTTGCTTCGCGCCTGCACCAGTTCAAAGGCTCGGGGTGGGGCGGGAGTGCCTTCCACCGTGTAGGTGCGGAGGGAGCCGTCACCATCCGCGAGGACGACAATCGCCGTTTCGTTTGGGTCGTATGACTGAAATCGCGTGTCGAGCCACTGGTCGGGAAGTCGTTCTTCCTGCTGTTTCAACCATCCGCCCTCTGCCGGGCTGTACATCAGGTTGTGGGTTTTTAGCACATCATCGAGTTGGCCGGTGGCCGGATCGCGCTGTTGTACGACCACTGTCCCGATCCCGTGCCGTTTGAAGCCGAGAAAGGAGGCGGCGGCCACGTCCATCCAGTGCTCGGTCAAGAAGTCGTGGTGCGTGTCCTCCTTCGGATCGTTCGTGGGCTGGTCGTCCGGTGCCTTCACGGTCACCATGTGGCCGTTCGGGTCGATGAGGGTCGTGCTGCGCATACGTCGTGGGAGCGAGGGCCAAAGAAGATCGAGGAACACGAACGAGGGGGAGGGGGGCGCAGGTTTCAGTTGATTCGGGGCAATGGCGACCGGTCCGTGGCCATCCCAGGGGACTTCTTTCCTGCGACCAGGGTGCTGCGTCTTCGCGGATCTCGGGTGCAATGGCTTCTGCAATCGCTTGGGACGCAAAATGACATGTCCCAGTCTACTACCTGCCCTTTCAGTTGGACACGAAAAAAGCAGGGCAACGAGGCCAATAAGGGATTCGGACGTTCGTGCGATTTCATCTTTTCTCTTGGTTCGGTCGATGAATCATGCCACTGGTACAGAAAAAGCCCCACGGCTCGTGCCGTCGGGGCTTTTTCAATTCCAGAATGTGGCAGGCACTACTTGGTGACGTGCATCGTGCCCTGCATCATGGCGTAGTGGCCGGGGAAGGTGCAGACGTAGGCGTACTCGCCGGGTGCGCTGGGCGCCGTGAAGGTCATCGTCACGGTCTCGCCCGGC
>JAHENZ010000265.1 GCA_018609755.1 Salinivenus sp.
AGGCAGCGTGGGATGCGGTGCTGGAGGAGACCTAAGTGCTCTGCTTCGTGGAAGCCCTTATTCTAGCACGATCACCGTCTGCTCGGATTCAGCGCGGGGCAGGGCCTCCCGGAGGCGCTCAACGTGCCTTTTGAGATGAGCGGGTGTCGCCGGATGAACGTCTAGGATGATGATACCGAGGGGATAGGCCTGGGTGTCCTGTTGATGCGGAAGACTTCGATCGAGGATTACGATGGCAGCAAACGACGCCTCGACGGCCGCCGCCAGAAGCTGGTCGTCTTCGTAGTCCGACCATCCCAGATATTTGGTGGTATAGACCTCGTGATCACCCGAGAGCAGGGGGGGAGGGAGGGCGGAATGTTGTGGTCGAGAAGGACCTTCATGCTTCCGCTTCTTCCTCCGAAACGAACGTGCCCCGGACGGCGCGCATGAACCCGTGGACGACCTCCGGATCAATGTCGTATTCGTCAAGAAACTGCTCGACCGTGTATCCCTCCTCAAGATAGTCGAACAGGACGTAGACGGGAATTCGCGTTTCCCGAAAGACCGGCGTCCCGCCCAATTTCTGTGGATTGACTTCGATGTATTCGTTGATCATAGCGGACAGATCGGGAGCGTGGTGCAAGCGGGAGGTCTCCTCTTTGCCAACGAGGCGCCACCTCTGCAGGTCGACATAAACATTGCGGATTCGCCCTCCGTTCCTCTGGCTGTGACAGTTTCCTTGGGCAACTGGGGCCGCCATGGAAGAGGTTGGCCACTGCTGCGGGACCGAAAATCTGCCTGAGAAGGACGAGGAGGGGGCCGAACTGATGAACGAGACGTTCTCTTTCGATAATGGTCTGCCTGCTCTTTGGAACGGTAGAGCTTTTCTGAGGCTGTATGCACTTGCCGTGCAACAGCGGGCAGGTCGAAAGCATTCACGTAGTCCCAGCGAACACGATCATTATCACCGTGTCGGCCATGTCTGAGGCCCGCTCCGATTCGAAACGCTCTCGCGAGAGCTCCGGCCGAGAGATCCAGTCGATCAAAAGACGGCTCCAAGAGGCCCTTCCTCGCCTTCGGACGGAGTACGCCGTCGATCAGTTGTACCTCCACGGCTCTCGGATCAAGGGAGAGGCCGGCCCCGAAAGCGACCTCGATGTCCTGGTCGATTTTCAGGACTCGGAGGCCGGTCGGCAGATGAGCCTTCTTGATTTCATTGCTCTGAAACAGGAGTTGGAGGACCTTCTGGAGATAGAGGTGGACCTCGGAGAGAGGAAGGCTCTGTGCGGTCCCGTGGGCAAAACCATCGAGCAGGAGGCAGTATCCATTTAGGCCGGATGCTCGATTTCGTGAGCTCCGTCTACACTTCTGAATTCCACCGTTCTTCTGTGGCTCGTAGTCAAGTACAGTATCTCTCCGACATCGACGAGGCGATGTCCGACGCCCGGAACTTTGCCGAGGGGCACGACCTGGACGATTATCTGGATGATCGGCAACTCCGATACGCAATCGAGCGGGCATTGGAAATTATTGGAGAGGCTACCTCGAATCTCTCCGACGAAATCAAGGACCGGGACCCCAGCCTTCCCTGGAGCGAAATGCGAGGGCTCCGTAATATCGTTGCCCACGCTTATCACAGAGTCGAACCGGTCCGCGTCTGGCAGGTCGTGACTCGGGACCTTCCCCACACGCAGGAGAAGATTCGAGACGTGCTTGAGGAGGTTCGGGAGGAAGAGGAATCAGATGGTCGCTGAGCAATCTTGGCCGACGTACTTGACGGTCATGTAAAGGAACTTGTGTAACGCCACTGTCGGTCAGGACCTGAACTGAACGCCGGGGTTGCCGTTCATCTCGGGCAGCGTTCTTTTCCCACCGTTTTTCAGCCCGTCAATGCCCAACCGTCTCGCCGACGAGCAGAGCCCCTACCTCCGCCAGCACAAGGACAATCCCGTGGACTGGTACCCGTGGGGGGAGGAGGCCTTTCAGAAGGCAAAGGAGGAAGACAAGCCCATCTTTCTGTCGATTGGCTACTCCACCTGTCACTGGTGCCACGTGATGGCGCACGAGTCCTTCGAGGATGAAGAGGTGGCCGAGCTGATGAACGAGACGTTCGTGTCCATCAAGGTGGATCGAGAGGAGCGGCCCGACATTGACACCATCTACATGAACGTCTGCCAGATGATGCGCGGGCAGGGCGGCTGGCCGCTCACGGTGCTCCTCACGCCGGATCGCAAGCCGTTCTACGCGGCGACCTATTTGCCAAAGGAGGGGCGCTTCCAGCAGATGGGCATGGTAGACCTCATCCCGCGCATCCAGAAAATGTGGGAAAATGAGCGTGATCAGTTGCTGGAAGACGCTGACGAAGTGACCTCGCTCCTCCAGCGGTCGGTGGACGAAAGCGGCGGGACGGAGGCGCCGGACGCCGAGGTGCTGGACGAGGCGTTCCGTCAGCTCTCCCGTGAGTTCGACGACACGTACGGCGGCTTTGGCTCGGCGCCCAAATTCCCGGCGCCGCACAACCTGCTGTTTCTTCTCCGCCAGTGGCACCGGACCGGCGAGGAGCGCGCTATGGACGTGGTGATGGAGACGCTCGATCAGATGCGACTGGGGGGCATCTTCGATCAGGTGGGCTACGGGTTCCACCGGTACTCGACGGACGAGCGGTGGCTCCTCCCACACTTCGAGAAGATGCTCTACGACCAGGCGATGCACGTTATGGCCTACACGGAAGCGGCGCAGGCGACGGGCGAGGCCCGCTACGAACAGACGGCCCGCGAGGTGCTCACCTACGTGCTCCGCGACCTACAGGCTCCGGAGGGCGGCTTCTACTCAGCGGAGGACGCGGACAGCCCGAACGAGGAGGGGGAGATGGAAGAGGGCGCATTCTACGTCTGGAGCGTGGACGAGGTGCGCGACCTTCTGGACGAGGATGTCGCCGACCTCGTCATCGACGTGTTCAACATGACGCCCGAGGGCAACTATCAGGAGGAGGCCTCAGGGCAGCGCACCGGCAAAAATGTGCTCCATCTGGACCGGCCGCTGGACGCCGAGGCCGAAGAGCGAGGCATGGATCCGGGCGAGCTTCGATCCACGCTCGACGACGCTCGGGCGACGCTCTTGTTGCACAGGGACGAACGCCCTCGGCCTGGACTGGACGACAAGGTGCTCACCGACTGGAATGGGCTCATGATTGCGGCGCTCGCGACGGCTGCCCGCGTCTTTGACGAACCGGAGTACGAGGAGGCGGCGACCGACGCGGCGACCTTCGTCCTCGATACGTTGCGGGAGGACGACGGTCGGTTGCTCCACCGCTACCGGGAGGGCGAGGCCGGCGTGCAGGCGCATCTCGACGATTATGCCTTTCTCGTCTGGGGCCTCATCGAGCTCTACGAAACGACGTTTGAGGTGGAATGGCTAGAGGTGGCCCTCGATCTCATGGACGCGTCCATTGATCAGTTTTGGGACGAGGACGAGGGCGGCTTCTTCCTGACGGCCACGGACGGGGAGGAGCTGATCGTGCGTCCGAAGGAGCTCTCCGACGGTGCTATGCCGTCGGGCAATTCGATCCACTTTGCGAATCTCCTGCGATTGGCGCGCCTCACGGGGCGGACGGAACTCGAAGGGCGAGCCGATGCGCTCGCCCGATGGGCCGGACGCCAGGCTCGCTCGCGCCCGACCGGCTTCACCGCACTGTTGGCCGGACTTCAGTTTGCCCTCGGCTCCCCACGCGAGATTGTCATTGCCGGCGAGCAGGAGAGCGATGATACGCAGACACTGGTCGACGTTCTGCGGTCCACCTACGATCCGTTTTCCGTCGTACTGCACCGGCCGCCGGGCGACCGTCCCCCGATTGCCGAACTTGCGCCCTTTACGGAGGCGCAGACCCCGCAAGACGGGCAGGCCTCGGCGTACGTCTGCCGCGACTTTCGCTGCGAAGCGCCGACGACCGATCCGGACCAGCTTCGAGAGCAACTTACGGTAGAAGCGTGAGACACGTTTTCGGGGTGAGATCAAGCGGCCGTTAGAGCTTGTTCTTTTGAGATGTATTGTCGGCCCCGATCTCCTACGAGGAATACTACCAAGGAGTAAAAGAAAGATCCTTTCGCCCTGAAAAGTCAGGCGCTCGGACGGCGGCGAAGGGGAGTCGTCTCTGCTGCGCGTCCTTGTTTGAGTTGAAGCGAGTTTGGACGCGCAGAGACTCGCCGTAGCCGACGTTAGCCTGGGTTTTCAAAGCCGTAATCTTTTTGGTTGGTTTTTGGATCCAGCCAAAAATGAACATCCGACCACGAAAAGCGGCAGGGTCTTCTGGCATAAGTACCTGCTCTGGAGAGGGAATCAGTGACATCTGGCGGACAATCTCGCAAGTCCACAGTCCAACGGCGCTGCGGGGACTGCTTCCGATTTTGTTTGTGTGCGAGAGGACCGTGGGGGGGGAGGGGACCTTGCAATCCCACGGTAACGGCGAGATCCCAGATTCCGTGCTCGACCGTTGCCTGCAGTGTCGACTCGCTCCAACTCAAAATTCGCTTGTGTTCTGGAAGCGCTCCCACTATTCTGAATACGGGTCAGAGGACCACCCCCACTCTTTGCTCTTCATTCCAGTTCACTCATCGTGTCCATGCGTGACGTTTACATCGCTAGTGCCGTTCGCTCGCCCATCGGCCGTTTCGGTGGCGCTCTGAAAGATCATTCGCCGGTCGACCTGGCGGCGCCCGTGATGGAAGCAGCGCTGAATCGGGCGGACGTCCCCGGCAAGAACCTGGACCTCTACATCTTTGGGAATGTGCTCC